>UQUD01000006.1 GCA_900544225.1 uncultured Collinsella sp. | reverse complement strand
GGGCCCGCCCTGTTGTTACTTTTCAGAACACTCCGCAGGACGCAAGAAACCCCCGCCGCACGAAGTGCGCAGCGGGGGTTTCTTGCATGTCCGAGGACGTTCTGAAAAGTAACACCAGAGCGGGCCCGGACAAACAACCGACTACAGGTCGATGTGCGATTCCTTGATCGGGAACGGCTCCGCGAAGTGGCACGCGCAGCAGTGACCCGGTGCGACTTCCTTAAACTCGGGAAGCTTCTCAGAGCAAATACCCTGCGCGATCGGGCAGCGGGTGTGGAAACGGCAACCGGTCGGCGGATCCAACGGTGACGGCGGATCGCCGGCGAGGATGATGCGCTTGCGGGTCTTCTGGATATCAGGATCGGGCACCGGCACGGCAGACAGCAGCGACTGCGTGTACGGATGGTGAGGCTCGCTGTAGAGCGTCTTCCAGTCCGAAACCTCAACCATCTTACCCAGGTACATAACGGCAACGCGATCGGAGATGTGCTGCACGACGGAGAGGTCGTGAGCAATGAAGAGATAAGCAGTACCGAACTTATCCTGAAGCTCCTTCAGCAGGTTCAAAACCTGGGCCTGAATGGAAACGTCAAGTGCAGAGACAGGCTCGTCGCAGATGATCAGCTTGGGCTTCAGAGCGAACGCGCGGGCAATGCCGACACGCTGACGCTGACCGCCGGAGAACTCATGAGGATAGCGGTTAATGTGCTCGGGGTTCAGACCGACGACGTCCAGCAGCTCGCGGACACGCTCAATGCGCTCTTCCTTGGTGCCCACGCCGTGAATGGTCATGGGCTCGGAGACAATCTCGCCGATGGTCATACGGGGATTCAGCGAAGCATAAGGATCCTGGAAGATAAACTGCATCTCGCGACGCATGTCCTTGATCTCATGCTTGCTCATCTCGGCAACATCTTTACCCTGGAAGAACACCTTACCGGCGGTCGGCTTGGTCAGGCGCATGATGGTGCGGCCCGTGGTGGACTTACCGCAACCAGACTCGCCGACCAGGCCAAAGGTCTCGCCCGGATAAATCTCGAACGAAATGTCATTCACAGCAGAGACGACACGCTTAGAGAAGCGCTTGGCGAACATGCCGGACTCAGCGGGAAACTCCTTAGAGAGGTGCTCGACCTTCAGCAGCGGAGTACGCTCGTTGGTATCTGCCATTACGCCTCGCCTCCCTTCTTGGAATCCTTGCGTGTACGGGACGTCTCAGGAGCGTTCTTGAGGAACTCGGGGTCACCGGAGTAGTGGCACGCAGAGTAGTGACCAGACTCGGTGACAACGCGCTCGGGGCGCTGCTTGCGGCACTTGTCCGTCGCATAGGGACAACGAGGAGAGAAGACGCAGCCCTCAGGCAGGTTCATGAGCGAAGGCGGGTTGCCGTGAATCGGCGTAAGCGGCTTCTTCTCTTCGATGGCCTGCTCCGGGATGGAGCGGATAAGGCCCCAGGTGTAGGGGTGGCGGCTCTCGTAGAAGATTTCCTCAGCAGTACCGAACTCAACGGGGCGGCCGGCGTACATAACCATGATCTTATCGGCCATATCGGCGACAACACCCAGGTCATGGGTAATCATGATGATGGCGTTGCCGTTCTTCTCCTGCATCTCCTGCATGAGCTCGATAATCTGAGCCTGGATGGTAACGTCCAGGGCAGTCGTGGGCTCGTCGGCAATCAGAATATCGGGATCGCAGGCAAGGGCCATGGCAATCATGACTCGCTGACGCATACCGCCAGAGAACTGGTGCGGATACTCATTGACGCGCTTCTCGGGCTCGGGGATACCCACGAGGTCCAAAAGCTCGGTGGCACGCTTGAGCGCCTCCTGCTTGGAGTAGCCACGGTGCAGACGAAGACCCTCGCCCACCTGCCTGCCGATCTTATAGACCGGGTTCAAGGAGGTCATAGGATCCTGGAAGATCATCGCGATATCGTTGCCGCGAATGTGCTGCATCTCTTCCTCGGTCATTTCGAGGATGGAGCGGCCGCGATAGCGAACGTCACCGCCCTCGATCTTTCCCGGAGGCATCGAGATGAGGCCCATGATGGTCATGGCGGTCACGGACTTACCGGAGCCGGACTCACCGACGACGCCAAGGGTCTCGCCGCGATCGAGCGTGTAGGACACACCGTCGACAGCGCGAACGACGCCATCCTCGGTATGGAAATACATCTTAAGGTCATCGACCTCGAGCAGATGCTGGCCCTCGGGAACCGGCTGGTCCTTCAGGTCCACATAGTTCTTGTTCTTCTTCATCCTTATGCGTCCTTCATCTTGACGTCGAGGGCGTCGCGCAGACCGTCACCCAGCAGGGTGAAGGCGAGCACCGTCGAGAGAATTGCCAGACCGGGCATGATCATCATCCAGGGAGCGGTCAGAAGATACTGCTGACCGTCCTGAATCATGGAGCCCCACGAAGGCGTAGGCGGAATAACGCCCATGCCGAGGAAGGACAGAGCGGACTCGGTCAGAATGGCGCCACCAATGTTCATGGTTGCGTAGACCACGATAGAGGCGACGGAGTTCGGGAAGATGTGACGCACGACGATACGAGCATCGGATGCACCCATCGCGCGCGCAGCGTCAACATAGTCGTTTTCCTTGACCGTCAAGATTGCAGAGCGGAAGACGCGCGCAATCGAAGGCCAGCCGAGAATACCGATGGCGATAAAGACGTTCTGAAGGCCACGGCCGATAACGGCGATCATGGCGACAACGAACAGCACGTACGGGAACGCCAGGAAAATGTCCGCACAGCGCATGATGATCGTATCCCAGATGCCGCCGTAGAAACCCGCCAGAGCACCCATGACCAGACCGATCAGCGTGGAGATCGCGGTGGCCATAATGCCGACGGACAGCGAAACACGTGCACCGTAGATAACGCGGACGAGAATGTCACGACCTAGGGCGTCGGTGCCAAACGGGTGCTCGGCACACGGAGCCAGCAGCGACGTCTGAGCCATGGTGGTCGAGTCGGAAGCCGTCGGCGAACCGAGCCAGGGCTTAGCCCACAGATCTGCGGTCAGGGCAACCACAACGACGATGATGATCCAGCAAACACCGATAACGGCGAGCTTGTTCTTACGAAGACGCTTAAAAGCGTCGCCCCACAGCGTGCGGGACTTGGCGGGAGCAGATGCGGCCTTGGTGGCGGTAGCCTGCTCCTGAGACTGAGAATCAGTTTCCTGCATGAGACGTACCTCCCTTAGGCCTTATCCGACGGACCGCCAAGGCGGATGCGCGGGTCGAGGAATGCATAGCTAATGTCGACGAGCAGGTTGATCACCATAACGACGACGACGATGAGCGTAACGCCGCCCATAACGATGGGCCAGTCACGCATGCTAATGGCGCGATAGACCTCATAGCCGATACCGGGCCAGTTAAAGACCGTCTCGGTCAGGATGGCGCCCGAAAGCATGCCACCAAAGTCGACACCAATATAGGTAACGACGGGGATGAGTGCATTCTTAAGCGCATGCTTGACGATGATCGCGCGATTGGAGAGACCCTTCGCCTTTGCCGTACGGATGTAATCCTGGTTCATGACGTCAAGCAGCTGCGAGCGCATAATGCGGGCGGCATAAGCGGTCGAAACCGAAGCCAGCGTAATGGTCGGAAGCACATAGTGCATCCAATCCTGATACTGAGAGCTGGAACCGCCGGCACCCGAAATCGGCATGGAGAATGCACCGCCCGTGGCGTCCTTGAGAATGACGCCAAAGAACAGCTGCAGCAACATACCGAGCCAGAAAGCCGGGACGGCAACGAGAATCGACGTGGTGAGCGTTACCAAAATATCCCAGAAGGAATAACGCTTAACCGCCGAAATGATACCCGCACCGATACCCATGATTGCCTCGAGCACGATGGCGCACGCGGCAAGTTTGACCGTATACGGATACTTCTGGGCAAAGATTTCCGTAACCGGCAGCTTGCGCTGATACGAATTGCCCAGATCGCCATGAAGCAGGCCGTTCATGTAATACAAGTAACGGTCCACGAGCGACGTTTGAACGGGGTCGCCGTTCTCGTCAAGGATCGCGTTGCCGTCCTCGTCCGACTGGACCAGGTGATAGCGGACGCGAAGCTGAAGCTCCACCTCGGGGGACAGAGCCTTGTCTCCACCGATCAGCTTGATCGGATCTCCCGGCACGATATTCTGGAGGGCGAACAGAATCAGCGTAACGCCCAAAAACACCGGGATGAACTGAAGCACACGTTTAACGATGTACTTACCCATACCACTCCCCTATCTAGGGATTAACCTAAATGGGATGCCGATCGCCAGACCGGCATCCCAAAATTACCATCAGCCAGTTTACCCCAGGTTAGGGAGAACTGTATGTTTCCCATGAGGTCTACGTAAATACTTGACCCTCACGGAAGCTGCAAACTCTTAGGCGAGCTCAGCGGTACCCAGCTCGGCATGCTTCTGCGGATCGACATAGAGGTGCTTGATGCGATCGGAGCCGACGATGGTGTGCGTGTAGAACATAATCGGGATGACCGGGCAGTCGGCAGCGACCATTGCGTCGGCCTCCTGCATCTTAGCGACGCGCTCCTCGTCGTCAACAATAGTACGAGCCTCGTCGACCTTGGCGTCGAACTCGGGGTTGTTGTAACCGGAGCGGTTATCGCCACCGAGGGAGTCGGAGTGGAACAGCGGATACAGGAAGTTGTCCATGATCGGGTAGTCGGCAATCCAACCCAGACGACCGAACTGATAGTTAAAGTTCTGATACTGCTCGAGCAGGGCAGACCACTCAGGGGTATCGGAGACAGCGGTAACGCCAACCTTGGCGAGGTCGCCGATGATGGACTCCATGATCTCCTTGTGACCGCCGTCCTGGTTGTAGGAAAGGGTCACGCTAATGCCACGATCCCCGTTAGCGCCAGCGGGAGCAACCTTGTCGAGGTACTCGTTAGCCTTGTCGACATCGTAGGCGCAGAACTCCCATGCGCCCTCCTTGTAGCCATCGATGCCCGGAGGAACAATGCCGTCGGCAGGGGTACGGGTACCCTTATAGATGGTCTTGCAGATGGCCTCACGGTTGATGGCCAGGGAGATGCCCCTGCGCAGGTCGGCGTTGTTGAACGGCTCGGCCGTGGTGTTGCAGGTCAGATAGTACGTGGAAGGCTCGGCGCCGAGCAGCATGCGCTCGCCGTCACCCATGGTGTAGCCGTCCTTGGACACGCCGCGATCCTTCTTGGCGGCATCGATCTGAGCGACGGGAACGTCGCAGACATCGAGGTTACCGGCCTGGAACTCCTTGTAAGCAGTCTCCATGTCCTTGATGACCTGGAAGTGGATGCCATCGATCTTGGCCTTGTCGCCATAGTAATCGTCGAACTTCTTGAGGTTGATCTCCTGGCCATCCTCCCACTTGCCGTCCATCATGAACGGGCCGTTACCGACCGGTGCAAGATAGAAGCTCTTGGCATCGGACTCGGCGCACTCGGGAACCGGGGCCAGAGCCGGGTGAGAGGCGACGAAGGGGAAGTCGGCGTAAGCGGAAGACAGCTTGACGATGAGGGTCTCATCGTCGGGGCAGGTAACACCGCTGAGCTCGGTAGCGTTACCGGCAAGCAGATCGTCATAGCCCTCGACCATGGAAAGGTGATAGGAGACCTCGGAAGGGCCATACTCGGTAGCGATGGCCGACTTGGTGTTGACCAGACGCTCCCAACCGAGCTTGAAGGACTTGGAGGTAACGTCGTCACCGTTGTGGAACTTGGCCTTCTTGATCTTGAAGGTAAACTCGGTGGCGTCGTCGTTGGCCTCAAAGGACTCGCAAGCCAGCGGAACGATCTCGCCCTTCTCGGCGTCATAAGAGGTCAGAGCGTCAAAGAGCTGGTACTCGACCTGAGTGCCCTGGTCCTCCTGGACATTGTAGGGGTCGATGCAGACCGGGTTGTTGATGTAGAAGTTCAGCGTCGAACCGGACTCAGAACCGGAAGCGTCGCCACCCTTCTTGCCGCATGCGGCAAGAAAAGCCATGGAGCTCGCAGCAAGGGTGCCGCCAACAAAGGCGCGACGACCCATAACGGGCTGGTGGAACATAGAATCAGCCATGCCATCCTCCTTATGAGATAGGACAAAGAAATGTTCAGTCGGACACATGTCGAAACAATCCGATCCGAACCATCAAAACGCCGCCCGCTGCTATGGCTGGTTATGCACAACGGACCAACGTTTTGCAATACAGTAGCGCATTTTATACACGATTTGGGGCTAATTCCGGTTAACGGTCGAGAATTTCTTTAGTTGGGCGAAGTATGTGAGGATATTTTGACTCTGTTACAAATATGTAAACAAAAAGGGTCCCGCACTTGCGGAACCCTTTTCAAGTATTTATACGGCTCGTGCTTAGTAGCCGACGATACCCTGCGGGAAGAAGAACATGCACAGGACGACACACACGGCAAAAACGACGGCCATAATTACCGTCAGGCGATCGAGGTTCTGCTCCATGACGCCCGTGGCAGAGCTGGAGTTATACAGCGAGCTGGCGATCATATCCGAAACGCCGGTGCCCTTACCGGAATGCATCAGGACGAGAATCGTCAGCGCCACGGCAGAGACAGCCCAAACGACAAACAGAAGAATCTGGAACGGACCCATAGATAAGCTCCTTAATAGAACAATTCAAACTCCTGTACTGTACCACAACCCCCAGCACTCCCCCATCAGCCATTTGGTGACGAGGTAGAAATAGCGCAAAAAAGAGGGTTGTCCGGTTGTGGACAACCCCCTTACTAGAAAACGGTATTTGTTTTCTATTAGGCCTCGGTGGCGAGTACGCGACCCGTCATCTCGGCGGAAGGCTCAATACCAGCCATGGTGAGCATGGTCGGAGCGATATCGGAAAGACGGCCGTCCTCGATACCGGTGAGCTGTGCCTTCTCATCAACGATGATGAACGGCACGCGGTTGGTGGTGTGAGCCGTGAACGGATGCTTGGAACCGTCGGAAGCAACGTCAAACATGTGATCGGCGTTGCCGTGATCGGCGGTAATCAGCGCAAAGCCGCCCTTAGCGAGAATCGCTGGGACAACCTTGGACAGGGCATCGTCAACAGCCTCGACGGCCTTAACGGCAGCGTCGAAGACACCGGTGTGACCAACCATGTCGCAGTTTGCGAAGTTCACGATGTAGAAATCAGCGCGATCCTCGTTGATGGCGGCGACAAGCTTCTCGGTAACCTCGGGAGCGCTCATCTCAGGTTGCAGGTCGTAGGTAGCGACCTTGGGAGAAGCGACGAGCACGCGCTCCTCGCCCTCCTTGGGCTCCTCGATGCCGCCGTTGAGGAAGAACGTCACGTGGGCGTACTTCTCGGTCTCGGCGGTGTGCAGCTGCTTCAGGCCATTGGCGGCGATAACGTCGGCCAGAACGTTCTCGGGGAACGTCTTGGGGAAGGCGACCTCGACGTCAAACGTCGGGTCGTACTCGGTCATCGTCACAAAGTGCGAAAGCTTGATCTGCTCGCGCTCAAAGCCGTCGAACTCCTTGTCCGTGAACACGCGAGTCATCTGACGAGCGCGGTCGGGACGGAAGTTGAAGAAGATGGCCGCGTCGCCCTCGTGGATGCCCTCGTTGTGGGCAGCGAAGGGCTCGACGAACTCGTCGCCGCGCGGATCCTTCTCGTAGTAGGCCTTGATACCGGCAACAGGGTCGGTATCGGCATCGGATGCGTTGACCATGACGTCGTAGGCGCGCTGGATGCGCTCCCAACGGTTGTCGCGGTCCATGGCCCAATAACGGCCCGAGACGGTGGCAACGCGAGCGTCGCAACCGGTCTCCTCGGAGATCTTAGCCAGGAAGGCGCAGAACTCACTCATGTAACCGGCACCGGACTGCGGGTCAACGTCGCGACCATCCATGAAGGCGTGGACGCGAACGGTCTTGACGCCATGCTGGGCAGTCATCTTGACCAGAGCCTCGACGTGGTTCATGTGAGAATGAACACCGCCAGGGCTCATAAGGCCCATGAGGTGGAGAGTCTTGCCGTCAGCCTTGACGTCGTCCATAGCCTTGACGAAGACCTCGTTCTTGGCGATGGAGCCGTCCTTGATGGCATTGTTGATGCGCGAAAGCTCCTGGAACACGATGCGGCCGGCACCGATGTTGAGGTGGCCTACCTCGGAGTTGCCCATCTGACCGTCGGGAAGGCCCACGTCCTCGCCCGAAGCACCGAGCGTGGTGTGAGGATACTTCTCGTACAGGCTATCAAGGAAGGGCGTCTTGGCAGCGGCGACGGCGTTCTCGCCATCGGCCGGAGCAAGGCCGCAGCCATCCATGATGATCAGGAGTGCAGGAAGATGACGCTGTGCCATATGTCCTACTCGCCTGCCTTGACGACCATAGAGGCGAAGTCGGCAGCCTTGAGCGAAGCGCCGCCCACGAGGGCGCCGTCAACGTCGGGCTTGGCGACGAGCTCGGCAATGTTGCCGGGCTTAGCGGAACCACCGTACAGGACGCGGATACCGTCGGCGAGCTCCTCGCCAAACATCTCCTTGAGGGTCTCACGGATAGCGCCGCAGACCTCCTGGGCGTCCTCAGCGGTAGCGGTCTTTCCGGTGCCGATGGCCCAGATGGGCTCGTAGGCGACGACGACCTGCTTGGGGCAGGTGATCTCAAGTCCAGCAAGGCCAGCCTTGACCTGGTTCACGACGTGCTCGACATAGGTGCCAGCCTCGCGGACCTCGAGGGACTCGCCGCAGCAGAAGACGGGAACAAGACCGGCGGCAACGAGGGCCTTGGCCTTCTTGTTCTGATCCTCATCGGTCTCGTGGAAGTAATCACGACGCTCGGAGTGACCGATGATGCAGTAGGTGCAGCCAGCGGACTTGAGCATGTCGCAAGAGGACTCACCGGTGAAGGCACCCTTGGCCTCCCAGTACACGTTCTGTGCACCGAGGGCGATGGGGGCAGCCTGAATGCGGTCATGAACCGTGGTGATGTCAATGGTCGGAGGGCAGACGAGCACCTCGACGCCAGCCGGAACCTCGGGCAGAGCCTGAGCCAGCTCGTCGGCGAGCTTGGCGGCCTCAGCGACGTCGTTGTTCATCTTCCAGTTACCAGCGATAAGAAGGGTGCGATTAGGCATCGAGAAGCGCCTCCACTCCGGGCAGGGCCTTACCCTCGACGAGCTCCATGGAAGCGCCACCACCGGTGGAGATCCAGCTCATCTTGTCGGCCAGGTTGAACTTGTTGACAGCCGCGACAGAGTCGCCACCGCCGATGATCGAGGTGCAGTCGGCCTCGGCGACGGCCTCGGCGATAGCCTGGGTGCCGTGAGCGAAGTTGTCGAACTCGAAGACACCCATGGGGCCGTTCCAGAACACGGTCTTGGCACCCTTGACGGCCTCGGCGTAAAGCTCCTCGGTCTTGGGGCCGATGTCCATGCCCTCACGATCGTCGGGGATAGCGTCGGAAGCGACAACCTCGGGGACAGCGTCCTCGCCAAAGTGATCGGCAACGCGGTTGTCGATGGGGAGCAGGATCTTGACGCCCTTCTCCTCGGCCTTCTTGAGCATCTCGCCAGCGCGCTCGACCCAGTCCTCTTCCTTGAGGGACTGACCGACGGTCAGGCCCTGAGCCAGGAAGAAGGTGTAGGCCATGCCGCCACCGATGATCAGGGTATCAGCGGAGTCGATGAGGTGATCGAGAACGCCGATCTTGGAGGAAACCTTGGAACCGCCGACGATAGCGACGAAGGGGCGCTCGGGCTCGGCGAAGATGCCAGTCAGCGTGTCGACCTCCTTCTCGAGCAGGAAGCCGGCGACGGCAGGCAGGTAAGCGGCGGGACCCACGACGGAACCCTGGGCGCGGTGAGCGGTACCGAAAGCATCGAGAACGAAGACGTCACCATAGGAAGCGAGCTTCTTGGCGATCTCGGGATCGTTCTTCTTCTCACGCTTGTCAAAACGGACGTTCTCGAGAACGAGGACCTTGCCCGGCTCGACGGCGGCAACAGCCTCAGCAGCCTTCTCGCCGTAGGTGTCGGCGACAAAGGCAACATCGAGACCAGAGAGCTCAGCGAGCTTCTTGGCGACAGGCTCAAGGGAGAGCTCGGGCTGGAAGCCGGTGCCATCGGGACGGCCGAGGTGGCTCATGAGGATGACGCGAGCGTTGTGCTCAACGAGGTAGTTGATGGTGGGCAGGGCAGCCTTGATGCGGGTGGTGTCGCCAACGACGCCATCCTTGATAGGCACGTTGAAGTCAACGCGGACGAGAACGCGCTTGCCGTCGACATCGATGTCGCGGACGGTCTTCTTGGTAAAGGCCATGTTTGCTTCTACCTTTCGTACGTGTCTGCCTCCCATTACGGCAGACGATTTCCTATAAAAAGGGCGCGACCCTAGGGTGTAAGCCCTATGAGGCCGCGCCCTTCTTTAGACGCTCAACGAGCTATTCGCTAAAAGCTAAATTAAGCAACGAACTTCTCGAAGTACTTGATGGTGCGGACCATCTGAGAGGTGTAGGAGTTCTCGTTGTCGTACCAAGAGGTGACCTGAACGAGGGTCTGGCCGTTGCCGAGGTCAGAGCACATGGTCTGAGTGGCGTCGAAGATGGAGCCGTGGGTCTCGCCGATGATGTCGGTGGAGACGATGTCGTCCTCGTTGTAACCGAAGGTCTCGGAGATGGTGGAAGCGTAGGCCTTCATAGCGGCGTTGACCTCGTCGACGGTGACCTTCTTGTCAACGACAGCGTAGAGGTTGGTGATGGAGCCGGTCGGCGTCGGGACGCGCTGGGCGGCACCGATGAGCTTACCGTTGAGCTCGGGGAGAACCAGGCCGATAGCCTTGGCAGCACCGGTGGTGTTGGGGACGATGTTGACGGCGCAGGCGCGGCTACGACGCTTGTTGCCCTTGCGCTGCGGGCCGTCGAGCGGCATCTGGTCGCCGGTCCAGGCGTGAATGGTGGTCATGATGCCGGACACGATGGGAGCGAAGTCGTTCAGACCCTTGGCCATCGGGGCGAGGCAGTTGGTGGTGCAGGAAGCAGCGGAGATGATGTTGTCCTCAGCGGTCAGCGTCTCGTGGTTGACGTTGTACACGATGGTGGGCAGATCGCTGCCGGCCGGAGCGGAGATGACGACCTTCTTGGCGCCAGCGTTGATGTGGGCCTGAGCCTTAGCCTTGCTGGTGTAGAAGCCGGTGCACTCGAGAACGACGTCGACGTCGAGGTCGCCCCAAGGCAGGTTGTTGGCGTCGGCCTCCTTGTAGATCTTGATCTCCTTGCCGTCAACGGTGATGGAATCCTCGCCAGCAACGACCTCGTGATCGCGAGCGTAGTTGCCCTGCGTGGAGTCGTACTTCAGCAGGTAAGCGAGCATATCGGGAGAGGTGAGGTCGTTGATAGCGACGATCTCGGAGCCCTCATGACCGAACATCTGACGGAAAGCCAGACGACCGATGCGACCGAAGCCGTTAATAGCAACCTTTACTGCCATTGTGTCTCCTTTCGTAAGGCCCCCGCAAGCTACAGCGCCCGCCGTTGAGGCCCACAAACTAACCACTCGCCTAATATACCTTTTTTTTGACTTGAATTTCACGAGAATAGTCGAAATTGAAAATCAAATTTACGTTAAAACGTTTTAAAGAATAAAATAGCAGCTAAATCCGTATATAAGTCGATACTTTAAACTACCGATTTGCTTCAATGAGCTTTTCAAGCCTCAAAACTCGATGGTAGAGGGCCGACTTCGACAAGGGAGGGTCAGCCATCTCCCCTAAATCACGCAGCGACAGATCGGGATAGCGCTCGCGCAGGTCGCAAAAGACCGCCAAGGCATCCGGAAGCGCATCGCGAAGGCCGCGCTGCTCGAGCTCATCGATAAGCGCAAGCTGATGTTGGGCAGCACCGGCGCTTCTGGTCTGGTTGGCGAGCTCGGCGTTCACGCGACGGTTCACATCGTTCTTAACCAACTTGACCGCGCGCGCTTCCTCGATCTCGGCAACGCTGCGCTTGGCGCCGACCAGCTTTAGAAGCTGCTCGATCTCCTCGGCGCTCTTAATGTAGACGGCAAAGGATCCGCGCCGCGCGTTAACGCGCGCATGGACCCCAATCTGCTCCAATAGATCGCAAAGCCCCCGGGCATACTGCTCGCCCTGCACCGCAATCTCCAAATGAAAATCGCCGCGTGGATCGGCCACGAAACCGCCGGCGATGAGCGCGCCGCGGATGTAGGCAAGCCTGCAGCAGGGACGGGCAACGATGTGCCGGGGAACACCAGCGACGAGCCCTCCCCTGCGGTCGAGAATGCCCAGCAGCACCAGAGCCTTGTCCAGGTCGGGCTGATCGGGCAGGGTAATGAGATAGTTACGGACCTTATGCAAGACCGATTTACGAACGGTGAATTCCGTTTTGAGCTTAAGGATGCGATGCGTCAGTGTGATCATCGTGCGCGCGACGGCACCCGTCTCGGTCGCGACCGTCAAACGATACCGCCCGGAGCCGGCCAGCGAAAGTGTACCGCTCACACGCGTCAGGGCGGCAAGCGTCGACAAATCGCAGTATTCGCATTCTGGTTCGCAGCGCGCAAGCTCGTCACGCACCTCAGCGGTAAACGACATGTAGACCTATGCCTTTGTGTTGGCACGCGACAGGTCACGGTGGGAGATGCTTACATGATACTGAGCACCCTCCAGGTAGCGGGCTGTGGCCTCGGCAATGGCGACGCTACGGTGCTGTCCGCCTGTGCAGCCGATGGCAATGGAAAGCTGCGGCTTGCCCTCTGCGATATAACCCGGCATGACCGTATCGAGCAGCTGGGTCCAGGCCTTCCAGAACTCCTGGGTCTTGGGGTGGTCCAAGACAAAATCGGAGACCTTCTTATCGAGACCGGTCATGGTGCGCATCTCGGGATCGTAGAACGGATTGGGCAAGAAGCGAACATCGATCATGATATCCGCCTCGACGGGCATGCCATGCTTAAAGCCAAACGAGAACACGTGGACGTCCATAAGCTGCTGGTCGGACAGCTCGGAAAAAGCCATGCGAAGCTTGTTACGTAAGGCAGAAGTGCGCAAGCGGCTCGTGTCGATAATCATATCCGCTCGATCGCGAACGCCCTGCAGCTGCAGACGTTCACGCTGAATAGCGTCGGCCGTGGTCTCCCCCGGCTTTGCAATGGGATGGCGGCGACGGTTTTCGCTATACCGGCGAATCAGCACCTCGTCAGACGCCTCGAGAAACACAATGTCGCAGCTCATCTCGCGCTCTTCCAGTGCGGCAACAGCATCGAGCAGTTCATCGAATAAGCCCTGGCTACGAAGGTCACAGGTGACGGCAAGGTGCCTGCCCACGCCTGTATTGATGCCAACGAGCTCTGCAAGCTGGGCAATCAGGCGCGGGGGCAGGTTATCGATACAAAAATAGCCCATGTCCTCAAACACATGCATGGCTTGCGTTCGGCCCGATCCGGACATTCCGGTGATGATAACGATATCGGGGATGCGCTCCGAGCGCTCCGCCGCATCCATGGCATCTCCCTTTTGCATGTGCGCCTCCTAAAATAAGCGCGGGACCCGGCCAGCGGATCCCGCGCGATCAATTGCCTTTATTGAGTATACCGCCCCATGCGGATACGAGGCCCGTCTTACGCCTCAAGCGCAGCCTTGAACCAACTTGTAATACTCGTGGGGTGCGTGATAGCGGTGCCGACGACAACGGCCCACGCGCCGGCGTCGATTGCAGCGCGAGCCTCCTCGGGCGTATGCACGCGACCCTCGCAAATGATGGGAAGGCCGGGAAATTCCTCGGTCGCCTGACGCAGGAGCGGCAGGTCGGGACCATCGGCCATAGTGCAGTCGATGGCGGCGACACCGTGAGAGAGCGTGGTGGACACCAGATCGAAGCCCATATCGACCGCGCGACGAATATCCTCGATAGTGGCGCAGTCCGCCATCAGAAGCACGCCTTCCTCGTGCAGCGGACGGAAAGTATCCTCGAGCGACTTGCCATCGGGGCGCGGACGATCGGTGGCGTCGATCGCCACGATATCGGCACCCGCAGCAACGCAGGCGCGAGCGTGACGCAGCGTCGGCGTGATGTAAACGCCCTCGTGCCCGTCCTTCCACAGGCCGATGACGGGAACCTCACAGCGACCCTTAATGGCGGCAATGTCGGCTAGGCCCTGGCAGCGAATGGCGGCGGCGCCGCCAAGCTCGCAAGCGCGAGACATTTGAGCCATGGTCTCGGGCGTACGAAGCGGCTCGCCCATATACGCCTGAACGCTCACGACGAGCTTGCCCTTCAGGGACTGGATCAAAGGATCAACGGTCATGTTCGACTCAACCTTTCTCAAAACAGCCTTCTGAGACACCGCACCTTGACGTTCAAACCGTCGCTCGCGTACCGAAGTACGCTTCGCTCCTCTTTCACGTCAATCTGCGGCACCTCAGAAGGCGCACTTGGTAGTTATGTTTACTTCAACGATGCAAGAAGGTGTTCGGCGGCACCGATGAGCGGCGCGTCGCCCTCCAGAGAGCCGATGAGAATCGGCGTGTCCTGAAGCGGGTCGAGCGCCTGGCTGGCATAGCCCTCGTGCACCGAGTCCTTCCACGTCTGTGAACGCCAATCGGGACCTTGGTGAATCACGCCGCCCGAAAGCACGATGACCTCAGGGTCCAGGATGTTAGCAAGCGAGCCTAGGCTGGCGCCCAGCGCAAAGCCGGCGTCATGAATGACCTCGGTCGCCTTTGCGTCACCTGCGCGGCACAGGTCGTTCACGTCACGGCCAACCGAAGGACGGCTGGGGTCGACGCGGCCAAAACGCTCATCGTACATGCGCCCGATTGATGTTCCGGAAGCAACCGACTCCAGATGGCCGGAACGCCCGCAGGCACAGGGAATGCCGGCGGCAGCCGAGCACTCGATGTGGCCCATATGACCGGCAGCACCATGGAAGCCCTGCATCACGCGGCCGTTCTCGACATATGCGCCGCCGATGCCCGTACCGATGCCCAAACACAAGACGGAGAACTTGCCCTTGCCGACGCCCCAGTGGGCCTCGCCCAGAGCATGAGCCTGCACGTCGCCTACAACGGCAACGGGAAGGCCGAGGTCCTCGCGCAGACGCGGCCCCAACTGAACACCGGACCAGCCGGGCATAATCTCATTGGCATACGCGATGGCGCCCGTCTTGGGGTCGACGACACCGGCAGCGCCGATGCCAACTCCGAGGACCTCGACATCGGGATTTGCCTCAAGAGCTGCCTTGATAGACGCCTCGATGCGCTGGAAGACTGCTTCGCCACCCTCCTGGGCCTCGGTGGGAACCTCAGCCTCAAAAACGGGATGGGGCACACCGCCGTCAGCCGGATACTCCATGATGGCAGTCGCGATCTTAGTTCCGCCGATATCGACAGAGCAGACGTACTTGTTCTCCATGTCGTTCTCCTTCGGAGACAAAAACAACTACAGGAAATGAAGGCGGTGTTATCGCCGCAACTTGGTAAAGGTTTCCCAGGTGCCCGAGGTTGGGGTGAAAGTGGTCGGGCGTTGACCTAATGGGTCACGCCCGACCACTTGAGCCCCAAGATCGGGTGCCTGGGGAAGCTTTACAGGAGACCGTTGTCCTGGAGGACCTTGCGAATCGCCTCGACGTTCTCACCGGTCATGGCCTTCACCGGGCGCGGCATGGTCGGGCTGTCGAAGATGCCCATGAGGTTCATAGCGGTCTTGAAGGCGCCGACGCCACCGGCATAGCCCTGGACGCCCGAGGTGACATCCCAGATGTGCGAAATCTCATTGAGGCGATCCTGCTCGGCCTTGACGGTAGCCCAGTCACCAGCCTGAGCGGCCTTCCACTGACGAACGTAGCCCTCGGGCTCAACGTTGGCGAGACCCGGGACAGAGCCGTCGGCGCCACCGAGGTAAGCGCCGTCGACAACAACCTCGTGACCGGTGAGGATGCTCATCGGATGGCCGTTCTTTTCGTTCTCCTGAACGAGGTAGCGGAACGAGATGTCATCACCCGAGGAATCCTTGACGCCAGCAAGGACGCCCTCGGCGCCGAGCTTGGCAAGAAGCTTCCAGGGAAGCTTGGTGTGGACGCACACGGGGATGTCGTAGGCGAAGATGGGCAGGTCGAGTTCCTCGTGAAGGATGCGGAAGTGCTCCTCGACCTCGGTCATGCCCTGCAGGGCATAGAACGGGCAGGTGGCGACGAGCGCATCGGCGCCCAGCTCCTGAGCGACCTTGCCGTGCTCGATCATGCGCTCGGTCTCGGTGTCGATGATGCCGACCAGAACGGGAACGCGGTGGTCGACGATACGGACGGCCTCTGCGACAATCTGGCGACGGCGCTCGTCGGTGGAGAAGACGACCTCGCCCGAGGAGCCCAGGAAGAACAGGCCATCGACGCCGGCATCGATCATGCGGTTGATGCTGCGCTCAAAGGAGGCAACGTCGAGCTGGTGGTCTTCGGTATCGGGAACAACGACGGGAGGGATAACGCCGGTGAATTTCTGAGTTGCCACAAGAATCTCCTTAGTTGTCTGGCGGGCAGCCCTATGCCGCCCACTCTTGTTGGCGGTGTCCAGGCCGTCTAGGCCAAAGAACACGAATAGAACGTTTGGTTAAAGAAGTCGACGACTTCGTTTTCGAACGCATTGATGCGCTCGTGAGCGTATTTGGCATAGATGATATGCCTCCGGTCACACTCAAGACCGTTGAATACGGCAAACTGACCCTTGGGATCACTCACGGTATCCATGAGCGATGTGCCCATGAGCACCGAGCCACGAACCCGAGGCGACAGCGTCTCGAGACCGCTGGGAAGCGGATTGGCAAGCGCCGTGCAGGCAAGGCCCCGCTCGTCCAGAGCAGAAACCGCCAGCGCGACACCGCCGCCAAGGCCCTCGCCCCATGCAAAGATGCGGTCGGGATCCATGCCATCAAGGTTGCGCGCAACCTTCGCCAACGCGCAGCCCCAACGGACACGCTCGACAAAAGCAGGCGAGGTAATCCCCTGCTGCAGATCGTTGGATCCAATAGTCTCATCGTCCAGCGCGAGGACGGCATACCCCATGGCGACAAATCTCGTCATGTGATGCCAGCCGCGCACGGGTCGGTCGATGTCGTGAAACATCAGGCATAGTGGCACAAGCTCGGATGCCCGGTCACGACCAACAGGCTCAATCAAACGGCCGTGCACGACATACCCGCCGAGCTCAAAGGAAACCTCGGAGTAGCGCGCGCACGGATTTGCGAAATCAATCGCCGTAACGGTCAGCCCGCAAACCTCAAGGTCCGAAGCGGCTGTCTCCAACTCGGAAACATCCGCAGAAGCATCGCCGCGCCAATCCCGGAAATCAGAGAGCCTTGACGAAACCGTCCCAGCAATTCCCGCAAGCTCGGGGACAATCAGCTCATCGATATTGCTCTCGCACTTAGACATGAGCCTCCCCTCCCTTGCAGAAAAACGGAATGATCAGATCGTCAAAATCCTGAATCTCCTCGTGACCGAAGCCTTCAAAGAACTCATGACGCTTTTCGCAGGTCAGGTTGTTGTAGACTGCAAACTGCGTCGCCGGAGGGCAGACGATATCGGCTGTGCCCGTGCCAAACAGCACGGGGCATTTGACCATGGGGGCAAAGTTCTTGGAATCGAAGTACGCCAGCTTGGCATAGGCTTCGTCGATACGAGTCGAGTCCTCGTCAAACCAGCGAGACCAATAGCGCAGGCCCTCGTAGGCGATGTCGTCGGCATCCAAATCCCAGACCAGGCGGAAATCCGACAGGAAGGGATAGAGGATGGCGGCGCGATTGATAAGCTCGCTGTTAAGCGCACAGGTCGCTATACCCAAACCGCCGCCCTGCGACGCGCCGTTCACAAACACACGGGCAAGATCGATGCCCTCGAGCTCGCGAACAATACGGCACAGAATGCGAATATCTTGGTGCAAGCGGACATAGTAGAGGTTGGCCGGGTCACCGTCGATACCGGCGACGATATGGCCCGCGACCGTTGTGCCCTCAAATCCGCCAATGTCCTCGGACGGACCTCCTTGACCAGGACAATCGAGAGCAATGAGCGCCATGCCCATGCCCGCAAACGATGCCTGCTCAAACCAGCTGCGACTCGCACCTGGATATCCATGGAACTGAAGTACCAATGGCATGGGCTCGTCCGAGACAGGTTTAAGGTACTTGGCGTGCAGGCGAGCGCCACACATGCCGGTATACCAGAGATCGAAAAGCTGGCAGGTCACGGCATCGGTGACCGATGCCGCCTCGATCGCATAGTCAAGCCCGACGGCGTCAGCCTCGGCCATGCGATCCTTCCAAAAGAGATCGAAATCTGATGGACGGGGCATGGCGCCTCGATATTCACCAAATTGCTGTTGTAGCTCCTGAGCACTTGGCATGGCTCGTGAACCCAACCTTTCGAAATCGCAACGGAGGTGCGCCCGGCAAGGGAACCGGGCGCACGGGAGGGAAAGCGAGGCTACTCGCCGAGCTTGGGATGCAGCAGCGACGGCGCAGCGCCGAGCAGCATCTTGGTGTAGGGGTCCTGAGGGTGCTGGAAGACCTGCTTGGCCTCGCCCTGCTCGACGATCTTGCCGCCATTCATAACGATGATGTCGTCAGAGATATAGCGGACCGTCTGGATGTCATGGCTAATGAACACCATGGCCAGGCCGAGCTCCTTCTTAAGGTCGGTCAGCAGGTTCAGAATCTGCGCGCGGACCGAAACGTCCAGAGCCGAGGTGGGCTCGTCGGCGATGATGGCATCGGGGTTCAGCGACAGGGCACGGGCAATTGCCACGCGCTGGCGCTGGCCGCCCGAAAGCTGGCCAGGAAGAACCTCGGCGGCGGAGCTGGGCAGGCCGGTGAGCTCCAAGAGCTCCTTGACGCGCTTCTCCTGCTCGGCCTCGGTACCCAGGTTGTGGACGCGCATGGGGTCGAGCAGTTGCTCGCGAACGACCATGCGGGGATTGAGCGCCGTGGCCGGGTTCTGGAACACGACCGAGATGACGCGACCCATGTGGCGACGGTCCTCGGCGGTACGTTTGGTAACGTCCTTGCCCTTAAAGTAGACCTTGCCGCTCGTGGGGGCCTGCAGGCCGCACATGACGTTAGCCGTGGTGGACTTTCCGCAACCAGACTCGCCGACGATGCCGATGGTCTGTCCGGGCATGAGCTTAATCGTTACACCCTGGACGGCGTGAACCAGGTTGGGGTGCAGAATCGAGCCGGTACGGGTCCTAAAGGTGACGTGGACGTCATCAAGGAAGATGATCGGCTCGACGCCGTTGACTGCGGTCTCGCTCATCTACATCACCTCCGCGTGAGGGGTCAAACCATTTGCCTTGAGCACCTCGTCGGGGAGCTCGGAATAGAAGTGCTCGGTGCCGGGCACGCGCTTGAAGACCGGACGGGTGTCCAGGCCAATGCGCGGATGACTCGAGCGGGGTGCGAAGCGATCGCCCTTGGGGAAATCGCGCGGGCTCGGAACGGCGCCGGGCACCTGGTGCAGGCGGCCCGAACCGCTCTCGATGGACAGGACGGAACCCAGAAGACCGCGAGTGTACTCGTGGATCGGGTTGGTAAGCAGCTCCTTGGTGGGCGCCTGCTCGATAACCTGGCCGGCGTACATAACCGTGATGTTATGGGCGACCTCGGCGACCAGTGCCAGGTCGTGCGAAACGAAGATCATGGCAAAGCCGAGCTTGGCCTGAAGGTCGTTAAGCAGCTTGATGACCTGCTTCTGGACGGTAACGTCCAGAGCGGTCGTGGGCTCGTCGCAGATGACCAGCTTGGGGTCGCGGGTAAGGGCCATAGCGATCAGAACGCGCTGACGCTGACCACCGGAAAGCTCATGCGGATAGCTCTCGAGCGTACGCTTGGGGTCGAGGCCCACGAGCTCCAGGAGCTCCTCGGCGCTACGGGTGCCGCCGCGCTTGGTGAGCTGCTTCATCTGGGCGGAAATGAGCATGGAGGGGTTGAGCGAGGACAGGGCGTCCTGATAGACCATGGCGATATCGGTACCGCGCAGGCCGAACCACTCCTTCTTGCTCATCTTGAGCAGGTCGCGGCCCTCCCAGAGAACCTCGCCGGAGAGGTGCTCGTCATCGTCGGTCAGGCCCATGATGGCCAGCGTGGTGATGGACTTACCGCAGCCGGACTCGCCTACCAGGCCCATGGTCTGGCCGGGACGGACGTCAAAGTTGACGTGGTCGACGACGTTGATGTCACCGTGGTGCTCAAACTGAATGCAGAAGTCACGGACCGAGAGAATCGGCTCGACAGACTCGTCGGGCACATGGCGGTCGTTACGCTTGAGCTCGACATCGCGCAGGGCGCCAAGGCGAGCGGAGAGGGACTGAGCCTGCTCCTTGTAGGCACGAACGGGGTCGGAGACCAGCAGATCGGCCTCGCGACGCTTGGAGGAATCGGTCGGATCCAGGGCGGCGGAGGGAGCAGCGGCCATGGCGTCGGTAATACCCTCGGAGAGGATGTTGAGCGCCAGGCAGGTGATCATAATGGCCAGGCCCGGGAACAGTGCCTGCCACCAACGGCCAGCGAGCACGCCGCCGCGGGCGTCGGCGAGGATGTTGCCCCAGGTAGCGGTGGGCTCCTGGATGCCGGCGCCGATGAAGGTCAGCGAGGCCTCGAAGATGATGGCGTCTGCGACCAGGGTAACGGTGAAGACCATGATCGGAGCGATGCAGTTGCGCAGAACATGCTTGATCAGAATCCACGGAGCCTTGGCGCCGGACACGATGACCGCGCGGACATAGTCCTCACCGTACTCGGACACGATGTTGGCGCGCACGATACGGGCGATCTGCGGAGTGTACATAAAGCCGATGGCGAAAATGATCGACGGCACGGAATTGCCCAGGATGGAGACGAAAACGGCTGCGAGGGCGATACCCGGGATGGACATGATGATGTCCAGGATACGCATGATCGCCTCAGAGATAGACTTGCGCGAAACCGCTGCAAGGGCGCCCACGACCGAGCCGCAGACCAGAGCCATGGCAGTGGCGCCAAAGCCGATAATCAGCGAGTAACGACCACCGTAGAGCATACGCGACAGAATGTCGCGGCCCTTATCGTCGGTACCGAAGATAAATCCGTTGCCGGGAGCCTGGCGAGCCGTAAAGATCTCGACCGGGCTATAGGGGGCAAGAAGGGGCGCCAAAATCGCAGTCAGGGCGACCAGCACCAGCACGACGGCGGCAATCTTAGAAGACAGCGTCATCTTCTTCCAGCCACCGAGCTTGAGCCCCTTGGAGGCAGCCTTCTCGAGCTGCTCGGTTTGCTTCTCTCGAATCTTTACCATAATCTACACCGTCCTGATGCGCGGGTTGATGAGCAGGTAGAGCATGTCAACCACGATGTTGATGATGATGAAGGCAAGAGCAACGACGATAACGACGCCCTGAACCAGGTTCGCCTCGTTGCCCTGAACGCCCTGCAGAATCGCAGTGCCCATGCCGGGGAGGTTGAAGATAACCTCGATGACGACGGCGCCGCCCATGAGGTAGCCGATCTTAAGACCGAGGGTGGTGACCGGGGTGATCAGCGCATTGCGAAGAACGTTGATGCCGACGACGACCTTCTCGGGAACGCCGGCGCCACGAGCCATACGGACATAGTCCTTGTCGAGCTCCTCGACCATGGCGGTACGCACGATACGAGTCATCTGGCCCGTCAGCGGAAATGCCAAGGCGATAGCGGGCATGATCATACGTCCCAGATAGCCAACCGGATTCGTGGTGAAGTGAGGCAGAGCACCCGATGCCGGGAGCACCTTAAGGTAGGAAGAGAACAGCAGGATCAACAGAACGGCAAGCCAGAACGACGGGGTTGCCAAGCCGGCGATGGAAAAGACGCGGATCACTTGGTCCGGCCATTTGTCGCGATACAGTGCCGCGATGACGCCGAGCAAAAACGAAACGACCGCACCGATGGCAAGACCGATGAAGGTCAGCTGCATCGTGACGGGCAGGGCCGTGGAGATGCGCTTGGCAACGGAGTTGCGGGCAGCGCCGTAGGTACCCATGTCGCCATGAATCAAATCGCCCATATAGCGCACGTAGCGCACAGGCCAGGGGTCGTCCAGACCATACTTCTCATGGTACTCGGCAACCGCCTCGGGCGAGGCACCGTCACCCAACGCCGTGTAGGCGGGGTCGGTCTTGGAGAACGACATAAGGAAGAACACCAGGACGGTGACGCCCAATGCCATGATCGGCAGGGCCACAAGACGCCTTCCAATCAAACGTAGCAAGTTGTTCACGTTCTCTCCCCTTTCTTTTGTCGGTAGGACCAACTGGTATATGAGTACGGATACTCATTACAAGACCCGAGCGACATCGTTGCCGCCCGGGTCTTTGTTTCAACTATGAGGATACGGTCCCAACGGCCGACATCCTGCATACAGACTCAAGCGAGTCTTACGCCTTGACGGTCGCAACGCCCCTGAAGGACATGCTCGTCGTGCCGATGCCCTTGAAGCCGTCGAGAGCCTCGCCGTTGGGCGCGGTGGACGGATCGTCCCAGGAAGCGGAGACGGTCTTGACGTGGACAACGGGGTACAGAACGGCGTTGTCGGCGATGATGTCGAAGCACTCGTTCCACTTCTTCTGCTGCTCGTCGCCCTCGGCGGCAAGAGCCTCGTCCATGAGACCGTGAAGCTTCTGCCACTCAGCGGACTCCTTCCACGGGCAACGGGTCTGCATCCAGACGTTGTCGCCATACCACCAGTTGAGCAGCAGGTCGGGGTCAGCGCCGAAGCAGGAAGGATCGCCAGGGGCAAGGAGGATATCGTAGGCCTCGCCGCCGTCGATGGCAGCGTAGGTGGCCGGCGAGGTATCGGTCTGGATGGTCACCTCAAAGCCGAGAGCGTCGAGGTCGTTCTTGACCTGGGCGGCCATGCCCTTGATCTGCTCGTTGTCGGTGGTGCGCAGGGTGATGGCACCCGGGGTGATGCCGGACTCCTCGATGAGCTTCTTAGCCTTCTTGGCGTCGGTCTTGTACACCGTGGAAGCCTCATGATAATTGGTGAAGCTCTTGGGCAGGTAGCAGCTGGCAGCGGTGGCAAGGCCGGCGAAGGTGTTGCTGACCATCTTCTCGGTGTCGAGCGCATACATGACAGCCTGACGGACCTTGACGTTGTTCCAAGGCTCCTTGGCGACGTTGAACATGATGAAGCGGGTGCCGAAACCCTGAACGTTATCGATCTTGCAGCCGGCGCTCTCGAGCTGGTCGACGGCGTCAGCGGTAACGAGCTCCATAACGAGCGTGGAGCCCTCCTGCTGAGCGGTAACGCGAGCGGTGGGGTCGGTCAGGATGCTGTACTGGATCTTCTTATCCTCGGCAGCATACTCACCGTTGTACTCGGGGTTGGGAACCAGGGTGATCTCGGTATCGGAGATAGAGTCGTACATCCAGGGGCCGGAGCCGATCGGCTGCTTGGCGCGATCCTCCTCGGTCTGGGTGGCCGGGGTAACGCGGATGATGGCAAGACGATCCTTGAGCAGAGAGAAGTTGGGGACCTTGGTCTTGACCGTCACGGTGCTGGCGTCCTTAGCCTCGATGGACTCGAAGGGCTGGAAGAACGGAGCATAGGTAGCGGAAGCGGCGCAAGCGGTGTAGGAGGCAACGACATCGTCAGCGGTGACCTCGGTGCCATCGGAGAACTTGGCGCCCTTGCGGATGGTAACCTCGAAAGTGGTGTCGTCCACAGACTTGGGGTCGTCGGTGGCGAGCTCGTTGAAGGTGCTGTAGTCGTGGTAATCGATGCCGTAGAGGCCCTCGACGACGTGCCAGTTAGCACCCAGGCCCACAGCGGAGCCGGTGCTGGCGGGGTCGAAGCTGGACGGAGCGTAAGCGGAACCAGCGGTGATCACGCCGCCGCCACGGTTGGCGGAATCGGTGGAACCGGAAGCGGAACCCTCGTCGCTAGAGCTGCCACCGCAGCCGGTGAGACCAAGCCCTGCGACAGCAGCGACGCTGCCGGTGAGGCCGAGGAACGAACGCCTGGACATACCCTTGTTGATGATGGCCATGTCTTCTCCTATCAATAGAGAATCTTACCCGGGAGCACCTAGACTTGCCCCCGCGCAACTTGCGGACGATATATACCTTACCTACCGACAAACCCAACTTGGGTGCCGCGCTCGGCGACCGATACATACATACGCTTGAACGGTATTTACTACCGTTCACCGAATTCATTGACAAACGATTCGACAGACAGTATGTATCGGCGAGGTGAGATATCAGTCTTCGTCAACCCGCAGGATAGCAGGGTTATTCACCATGGCTAGTCAAACGTTTTAGCGTTAATAAAACCCGAAATCAGCAGGTAATCGCCGCGAAATAAATGATTGAAAATCAGCCAATCATGTATATCAGTTGTTTAGAAGCGCGTTTAGTTTTCGGAACGGCTGGCCGATGCCTGGGCGCGCTCGGCATTCCATGCAACAAGTGCCTCGTGGACCGCTTTGGCGACATCGGCCGGAACGCCTCGAACTTCCGCAATCTCCTGCTCGCTTGCCGCGCGCAAACGCTTCATCGAGCCAAAATGGCGCATAATGGCACGTTTTCTGGTGGGTCCCACGCCCGGAACGTCGTCAAGCACCGAAACCGTCATAGCCTTATCGCGCAACTCGCGATGGAACGTAATCGCAAATCGGTGGGATTCATCGCGAACCTGCTTGATCAGATAAAGCGAAGCGGAGCCGGTCGGCAGCACGACGGGGGTCTCGTCCCACGGCACGAAAACTTCCTCATCGGCCTTTGCCAAGCCACAAACTGGTATATCGAGGCCAAGCGCCTCAAGTTGCTTAATTGCAGCGGTCAATTGCGGTTTGCCGCCATCGACAACGAGCAAATCGGGGCGCGAGCCAAAGCGCTCGTCCGCCATGCGCTCGGGAGCATAGCGACGCCCCAGAACCTCGGACATCGATACGAAGTCGTTCGCCTCGTCCAATTCGGCCTGAATTTTAAAGCGACGATACTGGCCCTTGTCGGCACGGCCGTTGGTAAATACCACCATCGAAGCGACGGTAAAGGTGCCGTGCAACGTCGAGATATCGAAGCACTCGATGCGCAACGGCGGCGCAGGCAGCGCCAGCGCGCTTTCGAGCTCCAGGAGCGCCTGATTAGTGCGATCGTCAGCATACCCCGTGCGCATCATGTAGCGCATGAGGGCATGGCGCGCATTTTTGGAAGCCATATCGAGCAGGCGGTGCTTTTCGCCGCGCTGCGGCCTATGGAGATGGCAAGAGCGTTCGCGCTTGCCCGCAAGCCACTCCCCCAACGCTTCGGCGTCCTCAAGCTCGACAGAGAGATTGATCTCGGCTGGAATATCAGCCGTCTCGTCGTAATAGCGCTTAAGAAAGCCCGATTGAAGCTCTTCCTCGTCGACATCCAGGCCTTTATCGAGGATGAACTCACAAGTTCGAACCGTTCGGCCCTCGCGAACGACAAAGACACAGGCGGCAGAGATAGTCTCTTCGCGATAGAAGCCGATGACGTCGATATCGACGCTCGATGGAAAAACGACCTGTTGGCGATCGTCCAGGCCCCTAATGACTTCCAGGCGACGCTTGACGCGCGCCGCACGCTCAAAATCGAGCGTCTCGGCTGCCTCCGTCATCTCGGACGTAAGCTCGTCAACGACATCCTTGCGATGGCCCGACAAGAAACGTTCGACACGTTTGACGTTCTTGGCATAGTCGGCAGGGGAAATCGCGCCGATGCATGCGCCCGGCCCGCGCCCGACATGGTAGTCAAAGCAGGGACGCCCGTTTTGCGCGCAAATCATATTGACGATGTCTTCTTCGCCCTTATGAGATTCGACGATGCGGCGGCAGCGGCGCCATTCCGCACAGGATGCCGAGCAAATAGGAATAACCTTGCGTAGCGTATCGATGGTCTCACGCGCCGCACGGCTATCGGTATAGGGGCCAAAATAGCGCGTTCCCGGTTTATGACGCTCTCGCGTGTATTTAATAGCCGGAAACAAGTCGCTCTTGGTAATGGCGATAAAGGGATAGCTTTTATCGTCTTTGAGATCGACGTTAAAGTACGGATGGTACTGGCCAATCAGATTGCGCTCGAGCACCAATGCCTCGTGCTCGGTCTCCACCACGATATAGTCGAAGCTCGCCACCAGCTGCATCATGAGCGGGATCTTTTGACGCTCGTCCTGCAGCGTCACGTATTGACGCATACGGGCACGCAGGTTTTTTGCCTTGCCCACATAGATGACATCACCCTTGGCATCTTTCCAAAGGTAGCAGCCGGGTTGCGTGGGAACGCGCGAAACCTGCTCGGCAAGTGTTGGAATGTTGTCGTGACCTGCCACGCGCACCTACTTGCGACGAAGCAGCGCCGAGACCTCGGGCATCTTAAAGACGAAGGCAAGACCAAAAGTTACAGCGAGCGAGACGACGCCTGCAACACAAACGTAGCCCAGGGTAATGAGGATCGAGCTGCCAAGCGCTCCGACAAAGTGCTCAAGTGCCCACATGACGCCGGCGCCCGCGGCAGCGCCCAAGCCACCGAACAGTAGGCCGAAGAAACCGCCATGCAGGATAGACTTGACCTGAAGGCCATGCAGACGACGGCGCAGCCACCACAGTGAGCATCCGACCAAGACCACGTAGTCAACGACGTACGAAAGCGCAATTGCCGGCATACCGTAGCCCAGCACCACGCCAAACAGCAGCACCGAACCGGCCTGGCCGATAGCGGAGTACAGGCAATAGCGGCTATAAGGTTTCATATCGAGCAGGGCCGAGAAGCTCTTCTGCATCAGCACGACCACGCCGTAGAGCGGCAGGGAAAGTGCCAGATAGATAAGGAACTCCGACACCAGCGCCACACCGGATTCATCGAACTTGCCGGCGCAGTAGATCATGTTGAGCGGACGGGCGAAGACGATCAGATACATCGCAAACGGAATCAGGAAGAAGAACATCTGGGCGACACCGCGCGAAATGCCCGTGCGGACGCTGTCGTAATCCTTCTCCTGCGCATCGTGAGAGAGTTCGGTATAGAGTGCCGTCGAAAGCGAGGCGGCGATCAGCGCATAGGGCAATGTGTACCACAGGCGCGCATATGCGATGACGGAAGGGCCGGTCTCGGGCTGCACCACCAGCGCGGCGGCATTGGTAATGGAGGTCGAGACAAACATGCACACCGTGGCGAGCAGCGTCGGGATACCAAGCGCGATCGTCTGTCGCAGCGCGGGATCCTTAAAGTCGATATGGATATGAGGATGCACGCCATGCTTGCCAAGCGCGGGAATCTGGCAGGCCATCTGGACAAAGACGCCGAGGGTCGTACCAACTGCGATCAAGATAATACCGGCCTGCTCGCCAAATTGTGCAGACACGGGAGCAAAGCCCATAAAGCTGGCGATGACGATGACATTGTTGAGAACCGGGGCAAACGTCGACCAGAAATAGTCGCGGTGTGCGTTGAGAACGCCCGAGAACACCGAGCCCAAGCCATAAAACAGAATTTGAATAGCAAAGAAGCGGAACATGAACGCAGCGGTATCCATGCTGCCGCCATCGCCCGAAAGGAACGACTGCGTCCAAATAAAGCCGGGAGCAAACACGGTGCCCAGCAGCGAGATACCGCCCAGCAGCAGAAGCAGAATACCAAGCAGGTTGCCGACATACTCGTTCGATGCCTCGCGACCCTGCTCGCGCCTCACACCCATATACACCGGCAAAAACGCCGTAACGAGCATGCCGCCCATCACGAGCTCGTAGAGCATGTTGGGCAGGTTGTTGGCAACCTGATAGGAGGACGAGAGCAGCGACATACCGATGGCGGCCGCCATGGCCCACGTGCGGATAAACCCGGTGACACGCGACACGATGGTCAGCACGGTCATAAGGCCAGCAGAACGACCAACCGTGGAGTAGTCCGACGAACCCATATCGTCTACGTCGTCCTGAGAGTCCTCATAAACCTCATCTTGTGGCGGCAAATCGTCCACGACGGCAAAGGAGCCGGTCATCGCAAAGGGATCGTCAACCAAAACGGCGTCATCAGCAGGTGCGGCGTCATCGCTGTTCGGCATGTTGTTACCGGATACGGCATCATCATCGAATATGGCATGGTCGCCAAACACCGTGTCAACTTCATTGGCGGCGACGGTTCGGGCAGAAAACGACAGAGGGTCCCAGTCGTCATCACCGTCGATGGCCACGCCCTCGACGGGATCGGTCGAACCAAGCGGCGACCATTCGTCATCCGAAAGAAGCGGTTCGCCATCATCATGAGCCGTGGGCTTGGCGGAATGAGCGGCAGGAGCGCTCTGCGGTGTGCTCTTTCCCTGGGCTGCCATCAAAAACACCGCCGTCTCATCGGGACGCGGCTCACGAGGAGCCTCGGAGGCGATCGGCATCACGCTGGCGCTCGATTGAGCGGCGGCCAAAAAGACAGCCGTCTCATCGGGACGAGCCGAAGAAAGAACCGTACGGGGAAGTGCCGTGCCGGCACCGGCGGCACGCAAGTACACGGCCGTCTCGCCCGGGTCAGCGGCAGCGGACCAGGCGTTTCGAATCTCGTTATCGAACGAAGCGGCCTCGGGCGCGGGCGTCTGAGGAGCCGACCCTTTTGCAAAGTGAGCTCCGCGCTTTGATTCTTCCTGCGGCATCGCTCAGTCCTCTCTCGTGATCGGGGCAACCGTCGCCCCGCAAAATGCAACTAAGTCATCGGGAGCAAGCTCAAGCTGATAGCCGCGCTTGCCACCCGAGATAAAAATGGTATCCCAAAGGACGCATGTCTCATCGATCAGAGTCCGGAAGCGTTTTTTCATACCGACCGGACTGCAACCGCCGCGGACATACCCCGTCGCGGCAAGCAAATCTTTGACATGCATCATGGTCAGCGACTTTTCGCCTGCGGCGCGCGCGGCGGCCTTGAGGTCGAGCTCGTCGGCAACGGGAATGCAGCACACGACATGGTCGTTGGACGGCGTCGTGCAGACCAGGGTCTTAAATCCCTGACCGGGCTCCTCGCCAAGCTGCTCGGAAATCGCGACGCCCAGCCCCGACGATTCGTCGCCATCGTCTTCGTACGTATGGAGAACATAGGAGATGCCGGCGCTTTCCAGCTCGCGCATCGCATTGGTTTTTGACGTCTTAACAGCCTTTGCCATGGCACATCCTTTCCCTCGCAGAGCGACGTAAGGATTAAGTATAGGGCCAATTCCGCCGCATATGCCATCTCGACACACAGAAGCGCCACCGAATCAGAAGGAATCGGTGGCGCGTCGGTACTACAACGTCTCTTTACTGTGCGTCGAGCTGCGCCTGACGCTCACGGTCACGCTTGAGCAACGGCGCCAAGAACTTGCCCGTGTAGCTCTGCGAACATGCCGCGACTTGCTCCGGCGTGCCTGAGACCACGACGGTTCCGCCGCCATTGCCGCCCTCGGGGCCCATATCGATCAGGCGGTCGGCAACCTTGATGACATCAAGGTTGTGCTCGATCACCAGAACCGTGTTGCCCGCATCGACCAGGCGTTGCAACACGTCGAGCAGCTGACGAACATCCTCAAAATGGAGGCCGGTTGTGGGCTCGTCCAAAATGTAGAACGTCTTGCCTGTCTGGCGACGATGAAGCTCCTTGGCGAGCTTTACGCGCTGCGCCTCACCACCCGAGAGCGTCGTGGCGGGCTGGCCCAAGCTCACATAACCTAGGCCGACGTCATACAGGGTTTGAAGCTTTCGCTTGATCTGCGGAATATTCCCAAAGAAAGCCAGTGCCTCGGCCACGCTCATGTCAAGTACGTCCGAGATAGTCTTGCCACGATAGGTAACCTCGAGCGTCTCGCGGTTATAGCGCTTGCCGCCACAAGCCTCGCAGGGAACATAAATATCGGGAAGAAAGTGCATCTCAATCTTGATCTGGCCGTCGCCCTTGCACGCCTCGCAGCGTCCGCCGCTCACATTAAAGGAGAAGCGTCCCGGCGAGTAGCCACGCGCCTTCGACTCCGGCGTGCTCGCAAACAGCGCACGCAGGTCGTCCCACAAACCAATATAGGTAGCGGGATTCGACCGCGGCGTACGGCCGATTGGCGACTGATCAATATCGATCACCTTATCGATGCACTCGATACCGTCGATTTTTTTGAACGGGCCCACGGGACGCGTAGAGCGATGGATAGCGTTGGTGAGGGCAGGCGCAATCGTATCGGTGACCAAGGAACTCTTTCCCGATCCCGATACGCCGGTTACGACGGTAAGCGTGCCAAACTCAATCTTGGCGGTAACGTTTTTGAGGTTGTTGGCACATGCTCCCGTAATCTTAAGACAGCCACGTCCGGGGTTGCGGCGTTCATTGGGCACGCGGATCATTCGCTTGCCGGTCAGATAGGCACCCGTCATTGATTCGGGGCACGCCATGATGTCAGCGGGCGTTCCCGCGGCGACCACGTGCCCGCCGTTGACGCCCGCGCCTGGCCCCATATCGATCACATAGTCGGCAGCGCGAATCGTGTCCTCATCGTGTTCAACGACGATAACGGTGTTGCCGATATCGCGCAGGCGCTCGAGTGTCTTAATCAGCCGCTCGTTGTCGCGCTGGTGAAGACCAATCGAAGGCTCGTCCAGAATATAGAGAACGCCCATGAGGCCCGCACCGATCTGCGTAGCCAGGCGAATGCGTTGCGCCTCACCGCCGGAAAGCGTCGCCGAAGCACGATCGAGCGTCAGATAATCAAGGCCGACATCAACCAGAAAACGCAAGCGTTCCAGGATTTCCTTGACGATACGACCGCCGATGAATTGTTGACGCTCGGTGAGCTCAAGGTCCTCAAAAAACTCGAGCGACTCGCGGCACGACAGGCAGCAAACCTCATAAATGGACTTGCCGCCCACGGTGACGGCGAGCATCTCGGGGCGCAGGCGAGCACCATGGCAGCTCGAACACGGCTCCTCGCGAATGTACTTCTCCAGGCGCGCCTTAGTGTTCTCGTTGGTCGTCTCGGTATAGCGCTCGTACAGGATATTGCGCACGCCCGAAAACTTGGTGTCCCACTGGCTGCGACGACCGTCGAGCTTTTGATAGTCCACCGAAATCTTCTTGTCGCCCATGCCATCCAAAAACGCACGACGCACCCGCGGGGGCAGGTCCTCCCATGGCGTATCGGCACTCACCTTAAAGTGTTTGCAGACCGCAGCAAAAATCTGCGGATAATAGTTGGAATTGCCGAACAGGCTGCCAAAGACTCCGTCGGCAATCGACTTTGAGGGGTCTTCAATCAGCGCCTCGGCATCGACTGTCTTTTTAAAGCCCAGGCCATCGCACTCGGGACATGCACCATAGGGCGCGTTGAACGAGAAATCGCGCGGCTGCAGGTCGTCGATGGAATGCCCGTGCTCCGGGCACGCCAGTGCCAGCGAATACTCCAGCAGCTCGCCCTCGGTTCCCTCGGGAGCGTCGCGCTCGGGCAGCATGTACACGTTCACGTTACCGTGCGCCAAGGCAGTCGCCTGTTCAACCGACTCGGCGATACGGCCCAGAGAGTTTTCCCGAATCACGATGCGGTCGACTACGACCTCGATATCGTGCTTGAACTTTTTGTCCAGATCGATGGGGTCGTCGAGCGAGCGTACTTCGCCGTCGACACGCACGCGGCTAAAGCCCTCAGCCCGAAGATCCTCGAACAATTTTGCGTACTCGCCTTTGCGCCCGCGCACCACCGGTGCCAGCACAAACGCACGACGACCCTCTCCCGCTGCCAGGACCTTATCGGCGACCTGGTCGGTGGTCTGGCGCTCGATAACGCGACCGCACTCGGGACAGTGCGGCGTGCCCACGCGTGCAAAAAGCAAGCGAAGGTAGTCATAAATCTCAGTTACAGTACCCACCGTCGAGCGCGGATTCTTGGACGTCGTCTTCTGATCGATCGAGACGGCCGGCGAAAGGCCGTCGATCGAGTCTAGATCGGGCTTGTCCATCTGGCCTAAAAACTGGCGCGCATAACTCGACAGGCTCTCCACGTAGCGACGCTGACCCTCGGCATAGATCGTGTCAAACGCCAGCGAGCTCTTGCCCGAGCCCGAAAGACCGGTAATGACCACGAGCTCGTCGCGCGGGATGGAAACATCGATATTGCGCAGGTTGTGTTCGCGCGCACCACGGATAACGATAGAAGAATCAGACATGGAAGCTCCTTGCCTCCTATAACCTCAAATCACACTGTCGATGAGTTTAACGCACTCAACGCGCACAGATGTTCGTAATACAAGATTCGCAGACCTTTTGCTTTGCGTGTCGGGTGCTTTGTTTCTCGAAATGCCGTGGAAAGGTTAGAGTAATCTAAAACTGAACTTAATTTGCTGTAACAGAGGAACGTCCATGACCGAAGATATCCCCCTTGAAATCACTTCGAGTGGCATGGCCAATCTGCCCATATTCATCGCCGTCCTTATCGTGGCCGCCGTCGTCGTGCGCGTGTATTTTTCAATCAAACACAACGAAAAACCGCCCATTGCCCGCGTCTTTTGGTGCGCGATGCTCCTCATCCCGCTCGGCATGGTAGCTGCATGGATTACGAATCAATTGCTCGTAAATGAGGACAATTCCCTATGGGTCCTTTCTTATTCGGCGCTCGGTGCTACCGCCGTCATACTTCTTGTCGAGCCCTTGGTTTCGGGACTTATCGACCAAACCGATCTTGCGACGGGAACGGTTGCCTGTATTTGCCGTGACATCCTTGTCATCGCCGCTGTTTCAGCGCTCTCGTTCGTTTCACTCGAAATTGCCTGTAACGAAACGTTCTATCGCATTCCCGCCAACTCATTCGGGTTTTCCGTCGGGCTGCTCGCGACGGTTCTGCTCTCCCTTTATTTGCTGGGACAGCGTCATGGAGGCGTCATGGCCCTCGTGCCCGTCGCCTGTTGCATCCTTGGCATTGCCGAGCACTTCGTCATAACGTTTAAAGGCGAGGCCATCCTGCCAAGCGATATCTTGGCCCTTGGCACCGCAATGGAAGTGAGCGAGGGATACGAGTTTACCTTTACCGCCGGAATCGTAACCTCTCTAGCCCTGCTGGAGATTTCCCTAGGGCTTCTTTCGCTTATCCGACCGAGAAAGCTCCGTACGCCCACCCATGTCTTCCCCGCAATCGCCGCTAACCTCTGCGCTTTTCTGCTAGTGACCGTTATGGGGCTCTCGGGCTTTTCCAGCATCGACTTGGAGCAGGCGCTGAATTTTGGATTTGACCGTTGGCAGCCCATCACCACGTATGCGTCTCAGGGTTTTATCACTTCGTTCACCGAAATGGTCAACGAGTTGCCCATTGAGAAGCCCGAAGACTATACGCCCGATGAGGCGCAGAGCATCGAGCAGAAGCTCGCCGCCACCTACGACAGCACGTATGGCTCGAGCGAGCAGCGCGCGGCGGCCGTTGCCCAGTTCAATGAAATCAAGCCGACGATTGTTGCCGTCATGAATGAGAGTTTTAGCGACCTTTCGTGCTTTGAGCAGCTCCAGGCGGCCGGGTACACCGGCCCCGCATTCTACAACTCGCTTCCCGACACACTTGTTCGCGGCACCATGCTCGCTTCGGTCGCCGGTGGCGGAACGGCGAACTCCGAATTCGAATTTTTGACCGGAGCGACAACGGCCTTTGTCGGATTAGGCAAAATCCCCTATCAGCTATATCAGATGAATGGCGTCAACAGCCTGGCAAAGGACCTTAAGGAGCTTGGGTATACCGCTACCGCTATGCACCCGCAAAACCCCGTCAACTACCATCGAGATAAAATCTATCAGCAGCTGGGCTTTGGAGACTTTCTTTCAATCGGCGATTTCGAAGGTGCGCCCTGTTACCATGCCGGCGTATGCGACTACGCCACCTACGACAAGATACTCGACCTGCTTAGAACCGACGAAGCCCCGCAGTTCATCTTTGACGTCACGATGCAAAATCACGGCGGCTACGACTATGGCACCGTTCCCGCCGAGGAGCTGACAAACTATTGGGTCGAGGGAGCCAGCGAGGGCGCCAATAGCGCGCTCAACACCTATCTCACCTGCATCAACGCATCCGACCGGGACCTCGAGTACTTTATCAACGAGCTCCGCAATATCGGCAGACCGGTTGTTCTTGTCTTTTTTGGCGACCATCAGCCGAGCGCCGCAACGACTCTCAACGACGAGCTGTACCCTCAGGAAGATACGGCAAGCCACGCTTTCCGTATCTATCAGTCGACATATTTTGTCTGGGCTAACTATGAAATCGCCGGCAATACCGAGCTCAACGTCTACGACACCGTCGGGGCAAACGAGGTTGCAGCCATTACCCTTAATAAGATCGGCGCCCCGCTCACCGACTATCAAAAGGCCCTGCTTGCAACAAGGTCAGATGTGCCCACCATCAATGTCGCCGGCTACCTTGGTGCCGACGGGCTGCGCTACGACTTGGAATCTGAAGACAGCCCATACGCCTCGACGATCGACAAGCTGCAGCGCATGCAATACCTCGAGTTCGCCAGCAAAGTTCAGTAAGCCCGCCCATTCGCTTGGACCCATCGTATTGCAAGCACGCTCGGCCCAAATGCATCGTAAATGACTCCCGCTCGCAAACGAGGGTACAATGACGCTCGTGTCACATCACGGGGCCCCGGCCCCAACATATACAAAGGAGTCATACATGGGTTGCGAGCACGCACAGGCCGCCGGCGGACAAACGTCGCCGTCGCAATTTGAGGAGAATACGCTGTCCGAGGTCAAACGCGTCATCGCCGTGCTTTCCGGCAAGGGCGGTGTCGGCAAGTCGTTTGTCACCGGTGCCATCGCCACCGAGCTTGCCCGTCACGGCCACAAGGTCGGCGTCCTCGATGCCGACATCACCGGTCCCTCTATCCCCAAGATGTTCGGTATGAGCGGACGCCACGTCCATGCCCTTGGCAACCTCATGCTGCCTGAAATCTCCGAGCACGGCGTCAAGGTCATGAGCTCCAACCTTCTGCTCCAAAACGAGACCGACCCCGTCCTTTGGCGCGGTCCGGTCATCGCAGGCGCCATTAGGCAGTTCTGGAGCGAGACCTCATGGGGCCCCATCGACTACCTGCTGGTCGACATGCCTCCGGGAACAGGCGACGTCGCTCTCACCGTCTTCCAGTCACTGCCCGTCGACGGCATCGTCATCGTCACGAGCCCGCAGGATCTGGTCTCGATGATCGTCGCCAAGGCGGTCAACATGGCCGAGAAGATGAACGTCCCCATTCTGGGCATCGTCGAAAACATGAGCTATATTGAGTGCCCCGACTGCGGCAAGAAGATCGAGGTCTTTGGCAAGAGCAAGCTCCCCGAGGTCGCAGAACGCTATAACCTCGACATCTTGGGCACGCTTCCCATCAATCCGTCACTCGCCGAGGCCTGCGATAAGGGTGAGGTCGAGACCGCGCTGCCCGATGGCATGTTGCCCAAGGCAGTCTCTGCCGTCGAGGCCATTACCCCGCACGAGACCGACGAGGCCTAAGTGAACACGAGCGCCTTCTATGACGTCCTGGTAATCGGCGGCGGGGCTTCAGGCCTCGCCGCCGCCATTACGGCCGCACGTGCTGGCAAAAGCGTCTGCATCGTTGAGTGCGATGTCGCCTGCGGCCTTAAGCTCCTTGCGACCGGTAACGGCCGTTGCAACCTCTCCAACGAATCGATTGATCCTCAGCGGTATAACCACCCCGCATTCGTCGAATCTGTCATGAGGACCCAGCCCGAACAAGAGCTTATGGGTTTCTTCTCCTCGCTGGGCATCATGACAACCTCCGAGGAAGGCCGGCTGTACCCGCGCTCCCTTCGCGCCGAATCGGTGCGCGACGCGCTTCTCAACGTTTGCGACCGCCTAGGTATCACCTTAATCTGCGGAGCCAATATTGCCACGGCGCGCAAAGATCCCGAAGGCTGGGCACTCCAAATAAACCGTCCAGCGCGGGCGCTAAAGGCAAAAAAGCACGACGACCGAAAATCGGAGCTCCGCTCGCTTCGGAAGGCACTCGCCGATGTCCCTCGCAAGAACGAAGCCCTGCAGGCACATGCCGTAATTATCGCCACGGGCGGCAACCCCACCGGTATCGCCGATACGTTTGGCCTCCCCCTCACCTCGCTGCGCCCCATCCTCTGCCCCGTATCGGCAACGGTCGTTGGCGATCGGGCGGCACTCAAGACGTTGGATGGTCTGCGCGTCCGCGCCCGCTTGACGCTCACCCGTAACCATAGTGAGCTCTGGCACGAAGACGGTGAAGTACTGTTTCGAGCCTTCGGCATCTCGGGCGTCGCTGTCTTCAACCTCTCCCGTCGTATCCAGCGCGGCGATACGATCCTGCTCGACGTTTTCCCCGACCTCTCCAAAGACGAGCTGCTCGATATGCTCAACCGGCGCGTTGAGCTGCTCGGCGGCTTTTCGCCCCGCGATCCCCGTTGGCTCGACGGCATGCTCGCCCCGCAACTCTCCCGCGTCGTCTGCACGACGTTCGAGCAGTGCCATCCAGGCTCCAACGATGTCATCCATCTGGTCTCAATCCTCAAACACTTTAAGTTGCTCGTCGAGGGAACAGCCGAGGAGCGCTCGGCGCAGGTCACGCGTGGTGGCGTATCTGTCGAGAGCATCTCAATACCCAGTCTACGCGCGCGCAGCGCTGTCGACGCCCCGCTTTACATCTGCGGCGAAGCGCTCGACATCGACGCCGATTGCGGAGGCTTTAACCTTGCGTGGGCCTGGCTCTCGGGCATTCGCGCCGCAAGCAGCCTGTAGCCGCGCAGTCTATAATCAAAAACGCATTCGGGCCGTCTGGGATACCGGACGGCCTCTTTCTTGCCTCTAAGGAGACCTCGATGATCGAAATCACCCAAGTCAACGCGTCGCTCGATGAAGCCGGCGATGAAAATGCCTGCCTCATTGTTGGCAAGCGAGTCGCCAAGCGCGTCCTACGTTGCAAGGACTCCGAGATCAAGTCCATCGAGCTCCACCGCAAGTCAATCGACGCTCGCAAAAAACGAGACGTCCATTTTATCCTGAGCTTTCGTGTTGAGCTGACTAGTCCCCACCTCGAGCGAGAAGCGGTCGACAGCGTCGCCGAGCGTGACCGCTCGCGCGTACGCGCGATAGAGGACGATGGGCCCTCATTCCCCTCCCCCGTCTCCGACGCACCTCAAGAATGCCCTGTCGTTGTCGGCGCCGGATGCGCTGGCCTTTTCGCTGCACTCACCCTTGCCGAAGCGGGTCTTAAGCCCTTGCTCATCGAGCGCGGCGACCCAGCATTTCGCCGCTCGCATGCGATCGATCTCTTTCTAAAGGAGCGCATTCTCGACCCCGAGAGCAATATCCAGTTTGGCCTAGGCGGCGCGGGGACCTTCTCGGACGGCAAGCTCAATACGGGAACCAAAAATCCCGCCCATCGCCTTATCCTCGAAACCTTCGTCGAGGCGGGCGCGCCCCGCGATATTCTGTGGGATGCCAAGCCGCACATTGGCTCCGACATCCTTCCCACGGTTGTCACCGCTATATCCCAGCGCATCGAGCAGCTCGGAGGTGTCGTCCGTTATCGAACAAAGCTCGTCGACATTCACATCGACGCGTCTGGCGCCATTACCGGTATTGATGTCCAATCGTCCCAAGACGCCGCTTGCGAGCCAATCGAGACAAAGCACCTCATCCTCGCCTGCGGGCATTCTGCTCGCGATATTTTTGAGCTCCTTAAGGACCACAACGTGGCCCTCGCACAAAAGACCTTTGCCATGGGCGTTCGCATCGAGCATCCGCAGCGCGACATCGACCGAGCCCAATATGGAGCCTTGGCGGGACATCCTGCCCTCGGAGCAGCCCCCTACAAGCTCGTCGCCCATCTTCCCAACGGCCGCAGCGTGTTCTCGTTTTGCATGTGCCCCGGCGGACAGGTTGTCGCCGCCTCTTCCGAGCAGGGCCACCTGTGCGTCAACGGCGCTAGCCTCAATGCCCGCGACGGACGCAACGCAAATGCCGCCTTGCTCGTTAACGTCACGCCTGAGGACCTTCCCAACGATGACCCGCTCGCCGGCATCGAGCTCCAGCGTGCCTGCGAGGCGGCCGCCTATCGCCTGGGCGGTTCCAACTGGAACGCACCGGCACAACTCGTCGGAGATTTCCTCGCAGGACGCGCCAGCAAGGCGCCCGGAAAGGTAAAGCCCACCTATCCGCTCGGTGTGACCTGGACGGCAATTGACGAAGCCCTGCCGCAGCATATCGTCGAGTCGCTCCGCCTGGGACTTCCCCTACTCGGAAAAAAGCTACGAGGCTACGACCGTCCCGATGCCGTTCTTACCGGCGTGGAGACTCGTTCGAGCTCACCTGTCACTGTCACCCGAGACCGAACGTGCCATGCCGTGTCGACCCCGGGCCTCTACCCTTGTGGTGAGGGAGCTGGATATGCTGGCGGCATCATGAGCGCGGCCACCGACGGCATCCGTTGTGCCGAAGCCCTGATCGCAGACCTCTAACGCACAAATTCCAGCGCGCAAAAGACATAGGCCCCGAGCTCCACAGAGAACTCGGGGCCTGTTCGCTATTTCTTAAACCGTGCACCCTGGCGTTTTCTGCCCGATGCGAACGTGGAACCCTTGCGGGCCTGCGAACGTAAGCGCTCGATCGTCTCGTCCTCAGACGCGCCCTCGAGCATCGCCCGAATCTGAACGACGGCATCGCGCAGGCGCGCCGCCTCCTCAAAGTCCATGGCGGCAGAAGCGTTGCGCATATCCTCTTCCATGGTTTCGACGATCCGCACAAGCTCGTCATGCGGCAGTTCTTCCAACTGCTCCGCAAGTGTCTGCTCGGGTGCCACCGTTTCCGGCACGCCGCCCTCGCCCGACTCATCGGGCGTATAGAATGCGCCATGGCCAAGGGAGTCGCCCTTCGAGCGCCCCTTGGAACCCACGGTTTTTTCGGCCTCGGCAATAAAACTTGAGATGTCGTTGATGGCCTTGCGCACTGTCTTGGGCACAATGCCATGCTCTTCGTTATATGCCATCTGAATCTCGCGACGGCGCTGCGTCTCCTCGATGGCCTCTTTCATCGAATCGGTCACAACGTCTGCATACATGATGACTTCGCCATCGGCGTTACGGGCCGCACGGCCAATCGTCTGAATCAGCGAACGGCGGTTGCGCAAGAAGCCTTCCTTATCGGCATCGAGAATTGCCACCAGTGAGACCTCGGGAAGATCCAAGCCCTCGCGAAGCAGGTTGATGCCAACGAGAACATCGATCTTGCCCTCGCGCAGCGTTCGCAGGATCTCGACACGGTCCATTGTCGCCGTATCAGAATGCATGTAATTGACCTTAATGCCCGCATCAAGCAGATGGTCGGTCAGGTCCTCGGCCATGCGCTTGGTCAACGTGGTCACCAGCACGCGCTCCTTGCGGGCAACGCGCTCGCGAATCTCGTCCTCAAGATCGTCAATCTGACCGCGAACCGGACGCACATCGATCTTGGGATCGAGCAGACCGGTCGGACGAATAATCTGCTCCACGTCGTTTTGGCTCACCCGCAGCTCGTAATCGCCCGGCGTGGCCGAAACATAGATAAACTGGGGTATCCTTGCCTCAAACTCATCGAAACGAAGCGGGCGGTTATCGAGCGCCGAGGGCAGGCGAAAACCGTGTTCCACCAGCGTCACCTTACGCGAGCGGTCACCTTCGTGCATGCCGCGAATCTGCGGCACCGTCACATGGCTCTCATCGATGATGCAGAGCATATCCTTGGGAAAGTAATCGATTAGGGTAAACGGCGGCTCACCCGGCTTGCGACCGTCCAGATGACGCGAGTAGTTCTCGATGCCGTTGCAAAAGCCCATCGTCTCGAGCATCTCAAGATCATAATCGGTGCGCTGCTGCAGACGCTGCGCCTCGAGCAACTTGTCGGTCGCCTTGAGCTCCGCCACGCGCTTCTCGCACTCTTCGCTGATCGATTTCAGAGCCGCCTTGACCTTCGGCTTCTCGGTCACGTAGTGCGATGCCGGCCATACGGGGATGGCCTCGTACTCACGCAGCATTTCACCGGTGACCTCATCGATCTCGGCAATCAGCTCGACCTCGTCGCCAAAGAACTCAAACCGCAACGGATGCTCGGCATAAGGCGGATACACGTCGACAACATCGCCGCGCACGCGGAACGTGCCGCGTGCAAGGTCATAGTCATTGCGATCATATTGAATGTCGATAAGTGCATGGATAAAGTCATCGCGCTCGAGCGGCACCTTCTTGTCGACGTTTGGAGCCAGACCCGCATAGTCCTCAGGAGAGCCAATGCCATAGATACACGAGACCGATGCGACAACGATCACATCGCGTCGAGAGAGCAGCGATGCGGTCGCCTGATGTCGCAGCATCTCAACCTCTTCGTTAATCGAGGAGTCTTTCTCGATATATGTATCGCTTTGCGGCACATACGCCTCGGGCTGATAGTAGTCGTAGTACGAGACGAAGTAGACCACAGCGTTGTTGGGAAAGAACTCTTTGAGCTCGCTCGCAAGCTGAGCGGCGAGCGTTTTATTCGGAGCCATGACCAGCGTCGGCTTTCCCAGGGCCTCAATAGTCTTTGCCATCGTGAAGGTCTTGCCCGAACCAGTCACGCCCAACAAAACCTGATAGCGGTCTCCGTCCCTCACGCCCTGCACAAGCGACTCAATGGCCTTAGGCTGGGAACCGGCAGGCTCATAGGGAGACACGACCTTAAACGGCACGTCAGAGCCTTCAACGCCAAAGCGCTTAAGTTCACCACCAACGCGTTCTACTTCAAATTCCGCCATGGATACTCCTAACTCATATATCTGCAGTATACGCAGGCGGCAGGCATAGTCCTATACGAACCGATCGGGATAGAGGGTCTTGTAGCGAACCCAGGCATTATTGACACGAATCAGATACGCCTGCGTCTCGGGAAAGGTGATTGCATTATGAAGCGACGTACTCTGCTGCGCCCATCCGTCGACATTGCCCATGCCGGCGTTATAGGCGGCAATGGCACTGTCAGTCGACCCGTTAAAATACGCTAGAAGATACGAGAGATACGCACAGCCAAACTCGATATTCGTAGCCGGATCGTTAAGGTTGTCGGCCGAATACTCGCCACCGTCGACAAGGCCCTTGGCGATCATATCCTGGGCAGTCTCGGGCATCAGCTGCATCAATCCCTGAGCACCCTGATTCGACTCGGCCTCGGGATCCCAATTCGATTCAGACTTAATGACAGCGCACACCAGATACGGATCCAGATTATGCGAAATACTGGATTGCTTTACATACGCCTCGTAGTCAATCGGATACAGCGGCTTAAAGAAAGCGGCAGGAGCATACGAGTAAACGAATGAGATAAGGCCGAAGGCAAAAACGGCAGCCAGCGGTATAAGGCGATACCACGTAAGGAAACGTGTCTTAGGCATCGGCCTCCTCCTTATCCACTACATCCCCGAACCCATGGCGCGAAAGCCATGCGTCCAGTTGTTCAAAGAGCGAGTTATCGTCTGCCGCATTGTCAATCACAGTTGTAGCGAGATTGCACAGCGCAGACTCTTCGGGCTGGCAAGCAGAACGGGCATCGAAATCAGATGGCTCCATGCCACGTTGAATAGCGCGCTCGCGACGAACTGACAAAGGGGCGCTGATGACCAAAATTTCATCAGCCAAGCCAAATGCATCCTCAAAACCAGTCGGAGCAGAAACCTCGACCACTGCAAAGCGATAACGAGGAGATGAAACCGTACAACAAACCGGATCGAGAATCCTAAGCGAAAGCTGTTCAATCAGAACGGGATGCACAATGCCATTGAGCCGTGCGACCGAATCAGGAGAAGCAAAAGCTCGAGAAGCGAGGATGTTGCGGCGAATGCCGCCATCCTCATCCAAAATGTCCCAACCGAATTCATCCGCGAGAGCATTGACGATATCAGAGCCCGGAACATACAGCGATTTTGCAAGCTCATCCAGATCGATTAGCATAGCGCCACGAGATTCGAAATAGCGGCAGGCAGTCGACTTACCCGAAGCAATATTGCCCAAGACAAATACGGTAAACATCAAGCCCTCCCTAACGCCAATGCGAGTAATTATCGCTCAAATACACTAGAAGGACTCAAAATACAGCCAAACAGTAAGAGCGCATACGGGGGAACTAGGTCTCAAAGTACAACGTGTATATAACGTAAAAAGGGGGAGGCCGCGAGGCCTCCCCCTTCTCAGTTCAAGCGTACGGCTCGGTGCCGTCCACCGGTCAGCGGCGCCCTGGCCTCCCAC
>UQUD01000005.1 GCA_900544225.1 uncultured Collinsella sp. | reverse complement strand
CAGAGGCACCCTCGGCACGAGCCGGGGCCTCGGGCTTGTCCAGACGATCGAGCGAAATCTTGCCACGATCGTCGACCTCGATGACGACGACCTTGACCTCGTCGCCCACGTTGAGGACGTCCTCGACCTTCTCCACGCGGCCCTTGGCGACGCGAGAGATGTGCAGCAGGCCGTCCTTACCGGGCAGCAGGTTGACGAAGGCGCCGAAGGGCTGGATGGAGACCACGCGACCGGTGTACTCCTCGCCCGGCTCGGGAACCTTGATGATGAGCTTGATGCGCTCGACAGCCTGGTCCACGGACTCGCCGGTGCCGCCGACAAAGACGGTGCCGTCCTCCTGGATGTCGACCGAAGCGCCGGTCTCATCCTGGATACCGCGGATGACCTTACCGCCGGAACCGATGACGTCGCGGATCTTGTCGGTCGGAACCTGGATGGAGACGATGCGCGGAGCGGTGCTGCGCGTGGTGTGGCGCGGCTCGGGGATCACATCGAGCATCTTCTGCAGGATGAAGGCGCGACCCTCCTTGGCCTGCTGCAGAGCGCGGGCCAGGATGTCGAAGGTGAGGCCGGTGGCCTTGTTGTCCATCTGCAGGGCGGTGATGCCCTCGGTGGTGCCGGTGACCTTAAAGTCCATGTCGCCCAGGAAGTCCTCGAGACCCTGGATGTCGGACAGGACCACGGTCTTGCCCTCCTCCTGGATCAGGCCCATGGCGATACCGGAGACCGGGCGCTTAATGGGCACGCCGCCGTCCATAAGGGCGAGCGTGGAGCCGCAGGTCGAAGCCATCGAAGAGGAGCCGTTGGACTCCATGACCTCGGAGACGACGCGGATGGCGTAGGGGAACTCGTTCTCGTCGGGAAGCACCGGAAGCAGAGCGCGCTCGGCCAGATTGCCATGGCCGATCTCGCGGCGCTTGGGGCTGCCCATGCGGCCGGTCTCGCCGGTGCAGAAAGGCGGGAAGTTGTAGTGGTGCATGTAGCGCTTGCCCTCGGTGGGCTCGATGGTATCCAGACGCTGGCCCTCGTTGAGCATGCCGAGCGACAGGACGGAGAGCACCTGGGTCTGGCCACGCTGGAACAGGCCGGAGCCGTGAACGAGCGGCAGGTAGTTGTCCTTCACCATGATGGGACGGATCTCGTCGGCGGCACGGCCGTCGACGCGCTCACCGGTCTCGACGACCATGGTGCGCATGGCCTTCTTCTCGAGCTTCTTGAGCGCCACGGGGATCTCGCGCTCCCAAGCGGCCTGCTCCTGCTCGGTAAACTCGGCACGGATGGACTCCTTCAGAGCCTCGACCTTACCGATGCGGGAAAGCTTGTCGGCGTCGCGAAGGGCGGCTGCCATCTCGTCGTAGTGGGCGAAGATGCGCTCCTGGACCTCCTCGACGGGCTGGTCGAGCGGGTACTCCTTCTTGACGATGGGGCCGTTGACCTGCTCCCACTCGGCAACGAACTCGTCCTGAGCCTGGCAGAAAGCAGCAAGGGCCTCCTGGCCAAACTTCATGGCGGCGAGCATGTCGTCCTCGGAGATCTCCTCGGCGCCGGCCTCGACCATCGAGATGAAGTCGGCAGAGCCGCCCAGCTCCAGGTCCAGATCGGAGTTCTCGCGCTCCTCGTAGGTGGGGTTGACGATAAACTCGCCGGTCTCCACGTTACGGCCGATGCGCACGCAGGCAAGCGGACCCTCGAAGGGCACGCCGCCGAGCGTCATGGCCAGAGAAGCACCCATGACGTTGATGACGTCGAAGGGGTTGACCTGGTCGGCGACGAGCGAGGTGGCGACGATGTGCACCTCGTTGCGGAAGCCATCCGGGAAGCTCGGGCGAATCGGACGGTCGATCATGCGCGCGGTGAGCGTAGCCTTCTCACTGGGACGGCCCTCACGCTTGAGGTAGCCACCCGGGATGCGGCCGGCGGCGTACATCTTCTCGTTGAAGTCGACGGTCAGCGGGAAGAAGTCGTAGTTCTTACGCTCCTTGGAGACGACCACGGTGTCGAGCATCGTGGTGTCACCCTGCTTGACCAGGCAGGCGCCGGTGGCCTGCTTGGCAAGCTCGCCCGACTCAAAGGTGTAGGTCTTGCCGTACAGCTCAAAGGTCTTGGATACGAGTGTCATTGTTCTCCTTTACCCCGCAGACCCCTTGCCTGCGGGCTTCTCATGTGACGCGGGCCCCCTGCCCCCGCCACGCTTCAGAGCGTGATTGTTCGCGCCCTTACACAAAAAGAGCGCCCCGCTGCGCAGGACGCTCTTAGCATGTACAAATCCTACTGGATGTTGTCGCGGATGCCCAGAGCCTTGATGAGCTCACGGTACTCGACGATGTCGTTCTTCTTGATGTAGGAGAGAAGACGACGACGACGGCCGACGAGCATGAGCAGGCCACGACGGGTGTGGAAGTCCTTCTGGTGGGACTTCATGTGCTCGGTCAGCTCCTTGATGCGCTCGGACAGGATGGCGACCTGAACCTTGGGGTTGCCGGTGTCGACCGGGGTGTTACCGAACTGGGCAGTCAGCTCCGCCTTGCGCTCTTTGGAAACAGTCATTGTTTCACCTTTCGTTTTGCGTCGCCCGCGGGCGACTCGATTCGCCTCGGACTGGGAAGCCGCCGGTGGAGCGAGCAACCAAGGTCGAGGTACCAACAGGTCGGCATGATACCACAAGCAGCCCGCGCCTGCGCATCATCACCGACCCAACATGAATTCCATCGCACGGAGGCGTTGATCGGTGTGCGTCGCAGCCCACACATGCGAAAGCCCGAGCAGGAATGCCGCCGTATGCGGGTCGATTCGCTCGGCCATGAGCGCATCGAAGGTCATGGACATGAGGGCGCGCAGCCATGCTGTCTCACCGGTCGACACCAGTTCGGCACCTGGAACGCTCGACGCGCACGACCCGCACATGAGACCGCCCGCCTGGGGTGAAAAATACGACAGCATGGGGTCTCCGCACAGCACGCAGGCCGAAAAATCGGGTCGATAGCCAACGTGCGACAGCAGCTTAAAGACATATGCCGCCACAAGTAGGTCCATATGCGCCGTGTCAAGCCCGCTGCCCACCAGGGCAAGCGCTCGCTGCGTGATGGCAAAGGTAAACGGGTCCTCGGCGTCCTCGAACGAGCACACGCGCGCAACCTCGGCGATCGCGCTTGCGGCGCAGGTCGTCTCGTAATCGGGCGCAGCGCCGAGCGGCGCCTCCATAAGCTCGGCCTGGGAAACCACGTCGAGTGACCGTCCATGTGCGAGCAGCATATCGACCGTACAGAACAGCTCGCAGCGCGCAGCCAGGCGTCCGCCGGGTTTGCGGGCGCCCTTTGCCACGGCACGAACCTGCCGCCCCCGCTCGTCAAGCATCGTCAAGATCAGGTCGGTCTCTTTGAGCTTCGTCTTGTCGAGGACGAGCACCTTGGTGCGATATGTCCGGGAGCCTGCCATGCGCGCCGCGCGTCCTTAGTCCTCGGCGTTGTAGCCAAAGCGGCGAATCTGGGCCTCGTCGTCACGCCAGCCGGCCTTGACCTTCACGTCCAGCTCCAAAAAGACCTGCGTGCCAAAAATGCGTTCAAGATCGCGTCGGGCGTCGATACCGATATGCTTGATCATCTCGCCGCCCTTGCCGATGATGATGCCCTTTTGGCCCTCGCGCTCGACGTAAATGGTGGCGTGCACGCGCAGTACCTTCTTGGTCTGCTCGAGCGCATCGCAGATCACGCCAACGGAGTGCGGAATCTCATCACGGGTGCGGCGCAAGACCTTCTCGCGCACAAACTCGGCAACGAGCGTCTCATCGGAAGCGTCAGTACCCATGTCCTCGGGGAACCAACGCGGACCCTCAGGCAAAAAGTGCGCAACGGTCTCTATAAAGGCATCGACGTTGAAGTTCTTAACCGACGACGTCACAATCTCGTCGTCATATTCCATAAGCTCGTGGGCAGCCTTAAGCTGCTCCATGACCTGTGCGGGGTCGGCCTCATCGGCCTTGGTGAGCACCAGGACCTTCTTGCAACGAGCGCATCTGACACGCTCGGCAACCCAGGCGTCTCCCCTGCCGATGGGCTTGGTGGCATCAATCAAAAACGCGACGACGTCGACATCGTTCAACTCGAACAGTGCGCTCTTGTTGAGCTCGGACCCCAGGCCGTCCTTGGGCTTATGAATACCCGGGGTATCGACAAAGACCAGCTGGTAGCCGGGACGGTTGACGACGGCGCGCATGCGACGGCGGGTCGTCTGTGCCACCGGCGAGGTGATGGCGACCTTTTTGCCATAGCAGGCGTTGAGCAGCGTGGACTTGCCGGCGTTGGGGCGTCCGACCAGGGCTACGAAGCCGCTGCGAAAACCGGGTTCAACGTCGCCAAAGCCCGCGAGGCTATCGTCCTCGTCGCACAGGGCGTCGAGCTCCTCGTCGCTCATGCCCTCAAACGGATCGAATTCCTCGACTTCCTCGTATGCTTCGGCCGCTTCGGCATCCACCGCATCCAGGGACTCGTCGTCCAGAGTTTCATCGATAGGCTGCATATTGTCGGACATGAAAATCCCTTTCTAAATAAAGTCGAGCGCGTGGGCAAATACCAGCAATCCCACAATCGCGGCGGTGATGGAAAGTACGTATACGGAGGCGGCGGCGATATCCTTCGCACGCTTTGCCAGCGGATGGAGCTCCTGGGTCGCCAGGTCGACGATGGCCTCCATAGCGGTGTTGCACAGCTCGCCGTGAATCACCAAGCCACAACAGATGATAATCGTGGCCCACTCGGCAATGTCGAGGCCTACGATACAGCCGGCAATGACGGTGCACACGCCCGCAACGAGCATGACCTTAATGTTGCGCTCGGTCTTGACGGCGGTGACGAAGCCCTCCATGGCGTAGGAAAACGACTTAAAGAAGGACGGATGGTCCTTGTTCGATCCGGGAATCATAGACGGCTCCTAGTCGTGGGCGTGGTTGGTGATGGGGCCGACGTGGACTAGCTTAGGGTCCTCGCCGCGCTCGAGCGACAGATCGCGCAGGATGGCGTCCTCGCGGGCCTCCATGACCTCGGCCTCGTCGTCCTCGATGTGGTCATAGCCCAGCAGGTGCAGCATTCCGTGTACGAGCATCAGACGGCACTCGTCAGCGGGGCTATTGCCAAAACCGGGGGCCTGACGGGCAATAACCTGCGGGGCCAAGATAATATCGCCGAGCTCGAGCGTCTCATCGGCGGGAATGTCATCGTCAAAGGCCGAATCGCACTCAAACGAGAGCACATCGGTGGTGCGGTCGATACCGCGCCACTCGTGGTTGAGCTCGTGCATCTCGTCCTCGTCGACATACGAAAGGGAAATCTCGACTTCACGCTCAACGCCTTCGGCGGCAAGCACGACCTCGCAGATGTGTTCTACCTCCTGCGCGTCGAGCAGCGTATCGAGCTCGGCATCGTTGCTGATCAATACACTCAACGGGACTCCTTTCGGTCGCGCGGGCGCTGCTCGCGCACGTCATCATAAGCATCATATGCCTCGACGATACGTCCCACCAGGGCATGGCGCACCACGTCGGCACGCTCGAGGTGAGAAAATGCGACATCGTCGACACGGCCCAAAATCTTCTCGACATCCGCCAAGCCACCACGACGGCCCACCAGGTCACGCTGGCTCAGGTCGCCGGTAATCACAAACTTGGAGTTAAAGCCCAGGCGCGTCAGAAACATCTTCATCTGCTCGGGCGTGGTATTTTGGGCCTCGTCGAGCACCACGAAGGCGTCGCTCAGCGTGCGGCCGCGCATGTAGGCAAGCGGGGCGATCTCGATCACGCCGCGCTCCATGAGCTCATCGGTGCGCTCGCGATCCATCATGCAAAATAGGGCGTCGTAGAGCGGGCGCATGTACGGATCGATCTTTTCCTCGAGGGTGCCGGGCAAAAAGCCCAGGTTCTCCCCCGCCTCGACAACCGGACGCGTCAAGATCAGACGGCCCACCTCGTGACGCTTGAGTGCGGCAACAGCGAGCGCCATGGCCAGATAGGTCTTACCGGTACCGGCAGGACCCAAGCCAAACGTGATGGTATTTGAGCGGATGGCATCCACATAGCGCTTTTGACCGAGCGTCTTGGGGCGAATGACGCGACCGCGATACGAAAGCAGCACGTCATCGCGAAGCGACGTAGCCTCGTGCTCACCGTCGCGCAAGACGGCCAGGCAGCGAGAGACATCGTCGGCAGAAAGCGTGCGCCCGGAAGCAGCCTCACGAAAGGCATGTTCGAAAAAACGCGCGACCAGTTCGACCTCGTCCGGGTCACCGCTCACGGCGATGCTGTCGCCACGGGCGACCACGTGGGCGCGAACTGAGCTCTCCAGCGCACGAAGGACGCCGTCGCCGGCACCCAAAACGCGCGAGGGGTCAATACCCTCGGGAACGGTAAGTCTAATCTTCGAGGCTTCCATGAACCTCCCTGCGTGCATGGACCAAGCCGGAATCATCGACTCCGATGATAGCAACATCGAGCAGGCACGGGGCTGTAAGTCCACAGGTATCGTCAAGACGGGCATGATGGAACGAGCCAAGCGTCAGGTTGTCACCATACTCGAGCACGGCACGCTCGACCGTGCCCACGCGACGACGAGCGTCGGCAATAGCGAGCTCCTGTGCGGCGGCCCGCATACGGCGGCTGCGCTCGGCCATAACCTCGGGTGGCACCTGGTCGGGCATATCGGCAGCAAGGGTACCGGGACGCTTGCTGTAGCGGAACACGTGCATACGCGAAAAGCCCACGCGGCGGCACAGCGTCAGCGACTCCTCAAACTCCTCGTCCGTCTCGCCGGGAAAACCGACGATGACATCGCACGAAAGAGACACCTGGGGCAAGTTGGTGCGAATCATGCGCACCGTCTCCTCAAAGGCCTCGGCGCTATAGGGACGGCCCATGCGATGCAGTGTCCTGGTGCAGCCGGACTGCACGGGCAGGTGTAAAAACGGGGCGATGCGCTTCGGATAGCGCGCCATGACCTTAAGCAGGGACTCGGAGATATCCATGGGCTCGACCGAGGAAATGCGCACGTGCGGAATGGACGTGCGCTCCATGATCGCCTCGAGCAGCTCATCGATCTCGACGTGTTCATCAGTCGCGCTCTTGCCATCGTAGGCGCCCAGGTTCACACCCGTCAGCACCACCTCGGGCACGCCGACCTTCTGTGCCTCGCGAACTTGCTCGAGCACGGACTCAACCGGCACGGAGCGCTCGGGGCCGCGGGCCTTCCACACAATGCAATAGGTGCAACGATGGTTGCAGCCGTCCTGGATCTTCACGCCCAGACGCGAGCGACCGAGCGCGTCGACAACCTCGCCGTCGCTGCAGGCGGGAACGTCATCGGACTCAACGCCCAGCACCTCACAGACGCGTTCGGCGACATCGATCTTGGACGGCTCGGCGATCACGCGGTCCGAGAGCTCCAGCAGCTCCTCGGGATGCAGATTGACCACGCAGCCGGTCACGACCACATAGGGCTCGTTTGGATAGGCCAGCGCATGGCGAACGGCCTTACGGGTCTTGGCCTCGGCCTCGCCCGTAACGGCACAGGTGTTAATGACGATCAGCTCTGCATCCTGAGGCTCCACCATCGCAAAGCCCAGGCGCATTAGATCGGCAGTGATACGGTCGGACTCAACCCGGTTGACGCGGCAGCCAAGGTTGACGACAGAGACATGAGGTGCGAGCACGCGGGCTCCTTAATCGAGGATATCGTCGAGGGCGCTCTTGATACGATCGGTCACGGATTTCTTACCGGATGCGACGTCATCGCCCATCTCGTCGGCAAAGGCGCGAAGCAGCTCGCGCTGCTTGTTTGAGAGATTGGTGGGGACGACGACGCGCATCTGCACGATCAGACGGCCGCGCGAGCCGCCACCGCCGATACGCGGCATGCCGTAATTGTTGACGCTCACGGTGTCACCGTACTGTGTGCCGGCGGGGACGCACAGCTTGACGACCTCATCGGGCATAATGCCCTCGACCTCGATCTCGCAACCGAGCGCAGCCTGCGCAATCGAGATATCGCTCACCAAGTACAGATCATCGCCATTACGCTTAAAACGCTCGTGGTCGGCGACACGCACGTTGACGATCAGGTCGCCCGAGGGCTCACCGCGAAGGCCAGCCTCGCCAAAGCCGCTCACGCGCAGCTGGCGACCGGTCGAAACGCCGGCGGGAATATCGATGTCGATCTTTTCGTGCGAAGGCGTGCGGCCCTGACCGTCGCAGGTCTCGCAGGGATGGTCGATGACCGTGCCCTCGCCATGGCAGTCGGGACAAGGCGAAGAGGACTGAACCTGGCCCAGGAACGAGCGCTGGACCGTCGTGACATAGCCCGTGCCGTGGCAGCGGCTGCACTGCTTTTCCTGTGCACCCTCGGCCCTGCCGGTGCCGTTGCAATCCTCGCAGGGGGCAAGGCGGTCATAGCTGATCGTCTTTTTGCAACCGAGCGCCGCCTCCTCAAGGGTCACCGAAAGGGAGATGGCCATATCGCGGCCGCGACGACGCTCGCGGCGATTTCGGGCGCCACCGCCGGCACCGCCGCCAAAGAACGACGAGAAGAGGTCATCCATGCCCATGCCGCCAAAGATATCGTTGATATCGACGTAGCCCGAGCCGCCAGGGCCGTCCGCGGTGCCGTAACGGTCGTAGTTAGCACGCTTCTGCTCGTCGGAAAGAACGGAATAAGCCTCGTTGAGCTCTTTGAACTTGGCCTCGGCCTCAGGGTCGTCCGAAACGTCCGGGTGTACGGTACGGGCCTTCTTTAGAAACGCGCGCTTAATCGTCCGCGCGTCGGCATCCTTGTCGACGCCAAGTACCTCGTAGTAATCCCTATTTTCCGACACGACCGAATCCTTCCGACTTTCATTATTGTCACAGTGCGTCCTATACCCAAGCTGGGCCGGCCGCAAACAGAGGGCTAGATGTTATTGCATTCCGTAAGGCGAAAGCATGGCACGCTGCGAGCAGCTCGCAAACCAAACCGACACGAGCGCAAACATAAATCCGTTGGCAAAACCATTGGCAAACTGCATCGCGCCGCGCTTCCACCACAGCAGGCTACGGTGAAGTACCCCATCCGAAAGCACCATGAACAGGCCCATGGCAAACGGAATAAAACACATCACGGCAAAGGCCGAGAACACACCCGAGATGGCCGACAGCACCAAAAATGGCGCCACGATGCCCATCAGGTAAAAACCGGTACGAGCCTTGCCTTCCAGACGCTCTGCCTCAACATGGGCGCGACCGACCAAATCGCCACCCGAGGCACCGTTGGTGCCGGCGTGACCCATACCGCCAATACGGACCTCGTCGCCATCGTGCGTACCGGCAGGAAACTCAATCGTCTGCTCGGAGGTCACACGGACACGGCCGCTGCCGCCGCAATCGGGGCAGGGGTCGGCGACGACCTTACCGGAACCGCCGCACTCGGGGCAGACCGACTGAAACGTGCCGGCACCGAACAGGAAGGACAGGTCGACATCGATGTGGCCGCGACCACCGCAGCTCGGACAGGTATGTGCATGCTCGGACGAAACAGAACCCGAGCCGCCACAGTGGCCACAGGTATCGAAGCGCGTATAGCGGACAGTCTTGCTGGCACCACCCTTGGCCTCCTTGGCGTCGAGCTTGATATCGACGACCACGTTGGCGCCGTTCTCGGGATTATAGGCAGCCTGCCCGCGACGCGGCTGGCCCCAGGCGCCACCAAAGGGAAAGCCGCCCTCAAAGGGATTGCCATAGCCTGCGCTGCCGGCGTAGCCGCCGCCATAGGGCGAAGCCGTAGGAGCGCCGGCGAAGGGGTTGCCCGAGCGCATGGCGTCGTAGCGCGCACGCTTCTGCTCGTCCGAAAGCACGGCGTAGGCCTCGGAAACCTCTTTAAACTTTTCCTCGGCATCAGGTTCTTTGTTGACGTCCGGATGGAGCTTGCGGGCCTTTTGCTGGAAGGCCTTCTGTATATCACGAGAGGTGGCGTCCTTGGAGACACCCAAAATCTCGTAGTAATCTTTTTCGTTCATCGTCGCCATGCGCGGCAACCTCCTGCTCACAGCAGCGTATATATTGCGGTAATTCTACCCGAGCGGCCTAAGCTAGACCCCAAAACAGCTCGAACAGCACATTTCCATCGAGCCAGCCCAAGTGGGTGGGCCCTAAACGGGCGTGGGCACGACCTGCGATAACGTCTTTCGAGGCGACGCACCCCACATGCCCCTCGACATGATCGGGCATCCAAGTGGCAAGGCCCAACTCGAGCGCACGGTCACAGGCCGCCGCCAGCTCGTCTGCAGCGATCACGCTTGCCGAGCGAACCAACAGATCGGAACCAATGCCACGCGTCATGCGGCAGGCAAGCATCAAATCCTCGGCCGCAGCATCGCGCTGCGACAGATACTCAGCATCAAACGTCGTCGCGGCATCGTCGCGTTGCACCAGACGCACGCGATACGCATCGCCGCGAGCGGGCACGTCGGGAAACAGCCCAGCCAAGCGATCAAAATCCTCGGCGTCGAGCATACCGGCGGCAGAGCGGCCCAAGCCCAGATAGCCCTGTCCGGTCCAATAGGCAATGTTGTGGGCGCACTCATGGCCGTCGAGCGCGTAGCTTGCCACCTCATACGGGTGATAGCCGGCCGCACTCAGGCGCTCACGCGCCGCATCCATGCATGCAGCCTGAAAATCCTCGTCGGGCTCGAGCGACTCGTCGCGACACGCCATGCGATAGAGCGGCGTGCCCTCCTCGAGCGTGAGCGGGTACACCGACACATGATGCGGCGCCGCCGCCAACACGCCATCGAGTGTGCGCTGCCAGCTTAGGTCGGTCTGCCCGGGAAGGCCGCACATCAGGTCGCACGACACGACAAGCCCAGCGTCCTTGACCGTCGTGATGGCAGCGAGCGCCCGATCGGCATCGTGAATGCGGCCGATGGCGGTAAGTTCGGCGTTATCGAGCGTTTGCACGCCCAGAGAGACGCGCGTGACACCCACCCCGGCAAGCGCAGTGGCAAGCTCTGCGGTCAGCGATTCGGGATTGGCCTCGCAGGTAAACTCAACAGGCTTGCACCACGCAGAGATACGCCGGGCAAATTCTACCAAACGCTCCCCCGCCAGCGACGGCGTGCCGCCGCCAACATAGACGGTGCGGATCTGTGCAAGCGCGCCTGCGTCGCCAAAAGCATCGAGGCGCGCATACAACTGCTCAAAATAGGTATCGAGCGCAACGCTCATGTTGCACGGAGCAAAACTGCGTGAGTCAAAGTCACAGTACCGGCATTTTTGGGCGCAAAACGGCACATGCACGTACAGCGCGGTAACGGCCACCGTTAGGCCTCCAACGGATGAGCGGGCACCGACTCGCCGGCGGCAAGTGCGGCCTCACAGGCCACCACATCGTGCTCGATATCATCGACCAGTGCCATGAACTCCTCGTATGTGGAGCAACGCACCACCTGAGCGCGCCAGGCGGCAGCATGGGGCATGCCCTTTAGATACCAGCTTGCGTACGTGCGGGCACGCGACATGAGCGGCAACAGCTCGTGCGTGAGCGTCAGGTGCTCGCGCAGGGCATCCAGGCGCTCAACCGAGGAGCGAGAAGGAACCGGCGTGCCATCGAGTGCAAGGGCTCGGGCATCGCCGAACACCCACGGATTGCCGTAGATGCCGCGCGCGATAAACACCGCGCTGGCACCCGAGCTTTGCAGATGCTCAGAAGCGTCCTCTGCCGAGAACACATCGCCCGAACCGATAACGGGAATCTCGACGGCGTCGGCCACCTCATCGACGACCGACCAATCGGCCTGGCCCGTATAGAGCTGCGTGGCGCAGCGACCATGTACCGCCACCGCGGCGGCCCCTGCTCCCTCAAGCATCTGGGCAAACGTCGCGGCGTTACGGTCTTCGGCGTAAAAGCCCTTACGGATTTTTACGGTCACGGGCACATGCGCCGCGCCCACCGCCGCCTCGACGATCTGCTCGGCCAGATCGGGAGTGCGCATAAGCGCCGAGCCCTCGCCCTTGGTGACGACCTTGCGAGCCGGGCAGGCCATGTTGATATCGATCAGCGACAGGCGATCGCCCACGCGCTCCTCGACGGCAGCGACGGCACTCGCAAACTGATCGGGCTTGGAGCCAAAGAGTTGCACACAGATCTGCTGCTCCTCATCGGCAGGCAGCACCAGGCGCCAGGTCTTATTGCTGGCATAGGCAAGGCCTGCAACGCTTACCATCTCGCTGTAGGCAAGGTTGGCACCGCGGCGGCGGCACATGATGCGATAGGCGGGGTCGGTCACGCCGGCCATGGGAGCCATAAGGAACGGCTGCTCGGCATAGGCGCCCAGCAGCCGCTTGCTGTATTCAGAAAGCGCCATGAACCTACTCGTCCACCTTGAGAATCGCCATAAAGGCCTCCTGCGGGACCTCGACCGAGCCGATGGCCTTCATGCGCTTTTTGCCCTCTTTCTGCTTCTCGAGCAGCTTGCGCTTACGCGAGATATCGCCGCCATAGCACTTGGCCAGCACGTCCTTGCGGCGCGCCTTGACGGTAGAGCGGGCGATGATCTTGTTACCGATGGCGCCCTGAATAGGCACCTCGAACAGCTGACGCGGAATGATTTCCTTGAGCTTGTCGCACAGACCGCGGGCCAGGCCATAGGCCTTGTCCTTGTGCACGATAAACGAAAGCGCATCCACCTCGTCGCCCGAAAGCAGGATATCGAGCTTGACGAGCTCGGAGGGGCGATATTCGTTGAACTCGTAGTCGAGCGAGGCGTAACCCTTGGTGCGGCTCTTGAGCTGGTCAAAAAAGTCCAGAATGAGCTCGGCAAGCGGCATGTCGAAACGCATCTCGACCGATTTGCTCGTGAGATGGATCATGTCGGTTGTAATGCCGCGATGCTCGATAGCGAGCTGCATGACGGCACCCGTATACTCGGGCGGACAGATAATCTTGGCCTTGAGGTAGGGCTCCTCGATGCGCTCGATGCGCGTAGCCTCGGGCAGATCCTGCGGGCTGCGAACATCAATCATCTCGCCGTCGGTCTTGTAGACGTGATAGTCCACCGAAGGGCTCGTGGCAATCAGGTCCAGGTTGAACTCGCGCTCCAGGCGCTCCTTGACGACCTCCATATGCAGCAGGCCCAAGAAGCCAACGCGGAAACCAAAGCCGAGCGCCACCGAAGTCTCGGGCTCCCACACCAACGACGGGTCGTTGACATGCAGCTTATCGAGAGCGTCGCGCAGGTTCTCGTAATCCTTGTTGTCGATCGGGAACAGGCCCGTGTAGACCATGGGCTTGGCCTCGCGATAGCCGGGAAGCGGCTCGGGGCAGGGATTCGACGCCCACGTGAGGGTATCGCCCACGTGCACGGCCTCGGGATCCTTCAGGCCCGTGACCACGTAGCCCACCTCGCCGACCGTCAGTGCGTCGACCGGTGTCTCGGCGGGACGCTTGACGCCCACGCCGTCGACCAAGAAGTCGCCCTCGGCCTGCATCATAAGCAGGGTATCGCCCTTTTTGATGGAGCCGTCAAAGACACGGACCGTGGCAACGACGCCGCGGTACTCATCAAAATACGAGTCCAGGATGAGCGCCTTGAGCGGCGCGTTTGCATCGCCCTTGGGCGGAGAGATCAAAAAGACGATGGACTCCAGCAGATCGTGGATGCCCTCGCCGGTCTTGCCCGATACGCATACGGCATCGTCGGCAGGGATCGCCAGGTCGTCCTCGATCTCGGTCTTGACCTCGTCGGGGTGTGCCGACGGCAGGTCGATCTTATTGATGGCGGGCACGATATCCAAGTTGGCGTTCATGGCGAGCGTCGCGTTGGAGACGGTCTGCGCCTCGACGCCCTGCGTGGCGTCGACGACAAGCACCGCACCCTCGCAGGCGGCAAGCGAACGCGAGACCTCATAGGTAAAGTCCACGTGGCCCGGCGTATCGATCAGGTTGAACTGATACGTCTCGCCATCGTCGGCGTCATAGGAGACGCGAACGGCATTGGACTTGATCGTGATGCCGCGCTCGCGCTCAATATCCATGGTATCGAGCAGCTGCGACTCCATGTCGCGCTCGTCGACGGTATGGGTGAGCTCGAGGATGCGGTCACTAATCGTGGACTTGCCATGGTCAATGTGCGCAACGATCGAGAAGTTGCGGATGTGGGAAATGTCAATTGAAGTATTCATGCGGACTATCTTACCCGAGCGGTACAAAAAATGGAGCCTGTTCCATAAAACAGGCTCCATTTATGCGCGTAATCTGTGTGGTGTGAAATTTACAACTTAGGCGTTGATGCTGTTCACGAGCTTGGCAAGACCGGACTTGCGGTTGGAAGCCTGGTTCTTGTGGATAACATGCTTGGCGGCAGCCATGTCGAGACGCTTGGTGACGGTCTTGAGGGCAGCCTGGGCCTTCTCGGCGTCGCCCTCGGCGACGGCGGACTGGACGTGCTTGGTCAGCGTCTTGAGCTCGGACTTGACAGCCTTGTTACGCATGCGAGCTGCCTCATTGGTGCGGATACGCTTCTTCTGAGACTTGATGTTTGCCACTTCTGGAGTTCCTTTCGAGTTCCTTGCAAAAAATGTATGACACCTCTGAGACACGGTGAGGTCATGCAAGCGCCTACTATAGCACGCTCCCCCTCAAAGGGATAGAACGAATTTGTCAAATAGGCAGGTATCATCACGATTTTCTCAAGATGTTCGTAATCCAGAGCAAAAGCGCGGTCTCCGAATCGGCCGAACCCTTCAATGCGAGCTCCACATCGACCGCGCCCTCGAGCGCGGCAACGAGCTCGGTCATCGAAAAACGACGCGCCCAGGTCAGGTGATTCTTGACCTGCCAAGACTGGAGCTTGAGCGTCGCGGCAAGCTCGCGGCCCTGTCCACGCGCATCGAGTGCCTTGGCGACGATAAGCTCGCGAATGCGTCCGCACAGCAGCGTGTAGGTCCACACATAGCTCTTGGTGGGTAGCAGCCCAAAGAGCTCAAGCGAGCGGCGCATATCACGAGCCGAGACCGCGTTGAGAAAATCCCAGGGCTGGACTTCGGCCGTGCGCACGATCCAGCGTTCCACATCGGCAAGCTCAATTTGCGGCGCCTCGACCATCTGGGCAAGCTTGGCCAAGTCGTTATCGAGCATGCGAGTGTTCTCACCCGAGCGCGAAACGAGCTCCTCGGCGGCCGCCGTCGAGATGGACTTTCCGTGCTGCGTCGCCATCTGCTGCACGCGGCGCGGGAGCTCCCAGCGCTTGGTGCCCGAACAGTCGATCACGGCCTTCTTGTCAATCTTGGCGATTGCCTTGTACAGGCGCGTGTTCTTGGCAAGCGAATCGGCGATGATGAGGCAAACCGTCGTGGGGCTGGGACTCGCCAGATACTCAACAAGCGGCTCGGAGATCGCTTTGACGAGTTTTGAGCAGCCGTCAAGGATTACCAGGCGAAACTCGCTGCCCATGGGAAAGGTGTTAAGCGACCCGATAATCGACTCGATATCGGGGTCTTTGGTCATATCGCGCTCGTCGAGGTTGAACTCGACCATGCCCGTCTTTTCCAGACGAGCCTTCATACGCGAGACGGCGTGGTCGCGTTTGACTCCGTCGGTACCGACGATCAGATACGCCGGCAAAAGACCGGTTTCGGACATCGCGCTCCCCTCCCGCAGGCTCTCGTGCTCGTACCGTGTCATTCTATCCCACGGGTCGGTCCCACGCCAACGGCAGCATCAAGGTCGCTGACATCGCATGGCAAAACCGGTTGCAGTCGGCGAGACAGTGATATCTCCCTGTTCGATGGTGCATGCGAACGCGCCACCCGCATCGCGAACGGCATCGATGCAGGCATCGGATGGATGACCGTAGCGGTTGCCCTCGCCCGCACTCGCGATAGAGAGCTCGGGCTTAAGCGTTTCCAGTAGGTCAGTGTCGACGGAAACTTTTGAGCCGTGATGCCCCAGCTTGAGCACATCGATATCGCCCACCGCCTGCACAAACTCGCGCTCCTGATCGAGCTCGGCATCACCGGTGAGGAGCACGTGCAGGCTCTTGCCTTCCTGAGCATAGGAGAGCAGCAAGACAAGCGAGTCCTCATTGCCCTCGCCATCCACCGTGTCAAACGGCCACATCACACGAGCCCGAAATGCGCCGATATCGACCGTGTCTCCGCGGGCCACCTGCCGATACGTAACGCCGGGGCGATTCAGAACCTCAGCAGGCGCGCCTTCTAGCGCATCGGCCGCGACCGCAATGGTTCCAACCGAAAACTGATCGAGCACATCGGGAAGACCACCCCAATGGTCTTCGTCCCAATGCGTCACGAAGACGGCGTCGATATGGTGGACATTGTTGCGAACCAACGCCGACACCACGCGCTCATCGAGCCCACAGTCGACGAGCGCTACGGTGCCACCCTGACGAACCAGAATCGCATCGGCCTGGCCAACATCGAGGACCGTTACCGAAGGCGGTGCGCATCGATCCCAATAGACATACGGAACACCCGCTGCAAGCATCAAACACAACAGCCCCACTGCCATGGGCCGTGCACAGGGGCGTGGCCACCAGACCAAGAGGACGGCCAGCGCAAACGGCACCACGTATACCAAGGGTGTACCGGGCGGCACGCTTGCGGATGCGCCCGGAACGGCAGCAAAGAGCTGCTCAAAGAGCAGGGCGCAGCGAGCGACAATCATGGGCACCACGAGCGCCCCGTGACGCAACAGCGGCACAAGCGAGCAGGGCACCAGCACAATCGATATAGCGAGCAGCACGCTTATCACCGGACCGATCACGGCATTTGCGAGCGGGGCAATGAGCGAAAACGTCTCAAATGCGGGAATCGTAACGGGAAGTGTCGCCAGCTGCGAGCACAGCGTGACAGACAAAATACTGGCGACGCCCGATGGCACACCCAGCTCGCCCAAGGCGTAGGTGGCGTAGGGGCAAAAACAAAGGATGGCAAAAACACTGGCGCACGAAAGCTGAAAACCCATTTCGAACAATACCGTCGGCCGCAGCAACACAAAAATTGCCATGGTCAAAAATAGAGCCGAGAGGCCATGCCGACGACGTCCGGCGCCGTTGGCGACAAGCGTCACCACCACCATACAGCACGCGCGCACGGCCGAGGGCGAGGCGCCCGTAAAGACGGAATAGGCAGCAAGGGCCAGAACCAGCAACCCCCGCTGCAGCCCACGAGAGAGATGCGTCTTTTGCAGGGCGCTCTCAATCACAAACCCCACAATGGCAAGATGACTGCCCGAAACGGCGATAAGATGTGCGGTGCCCGTTACCGAAAACCAATCGCCCGCCGGCTGGGCACGCAGCTCGGACGAGCGTCCGCAGACAACGCCGGCAATGAGCGAGCACGCCGAATCGGTCGCGGGCGCGATAACGGCAAGGAGCTCGTTTCGTAGCCGAAGCAACGGCCCTGGAGAGCCCTCGTCGACCGATACCAACCGGACGACTTTAACCTTTCGAAGCTCGCCCCGAAGCACGCGTGAGCGCCCATACGCATCATTCTCAAACCGCGAAATTCGACCGATAGCACGTACATGCGAACCGGCGTCGAGTTCATGATCACACGACAGCCGTACCTGACCCAAGCGCTTTTCGCCCGCATACGCATCGCAGGTATAGGAGTACGAACCGTCATTGATGGACGGATCGCCCTGCACATAAAATTCGAGACTGCTCGCAGCCCGATTATCCAATGCCCTCGAAGCGCGCAGCGCCCCTATCGCCCAACCAGCGGACACGACCGCCCCCGCCACGAGGCCGAGAGCCGCGGCATACAGCCATCGCTTCCATCGCACAAGACGCATGCAGGACCGAGCCAATACGATGCACGCCGCAGCCGCAACGGGAATGACCATAAGCAATATAACGGGCGCTGCCCGCTCTCCCAGCAGCACATCGGCTGCCACGTTAAGCACCAAGCCACAGCTCGCACACAAACCGGCACAAAGGACCATCGTCCACGGCATCAAGGGCCGCGGTGGCATCACATGCTCGCGCTCGGTCGCACTCATACGCAGATGCAATCTTTGATTTTGGCGAGCTTCTTCTCACCGATCCCCGATACGCGCATAAGGTCATCAACCGAGGCAAAGGCCCCGTTTTGCGTCCGTTCGTCGATAATTGACTGGGCCATAGAAGGCCCGATGCCCGAAAGCGTCTGCAGCTCCGCCGCACTTGCCGTATTGATGTTCACGAGCCCCGACGAAGACCCCGCACCAGGAGTCGTGGCAGCACCGCTTTCGGCCCCGCCGACCGCCACAGCCGCTTGTTGCTCCCCCACCGTCGGCACATAGATCTTTTGACCATCTGTGATCTTGGACGCACGATTAAGCCCTGTCACATCCGCCTCGGCCGTAAGCCCTCCGGCAGCATCGATTGCCTGGGATACCCGCGCTCCGCCTTTGAGCCGGTACACGCCAGGCCTCACAACGGCGCCATCCACATCGACGTACACCTCGGCGGCAGAAGAACTCTTGGCAGACGACTCATCGGCATCATCAGGAGACGCATCCCCGGCCCCGCGCACATTCGAGGTGCCCGCCTCATCACTACGCTCAAACGACACGTTGCTGGAATGGCCACCAAAATTTGCCATCGCCAGGCCACTCGCAGCGGCAATGGCAACCAGAATCGCCACGACCACCGCCTTATGGCCGAGCAGCTTTTCTGCCCAGCGGTCCATCCGTTTAACCCGTTCGTGTTGCTCGCGCTGCGCCATAGCAAACACCTCCCAACACCATCGTGTCAGGAAACGAGCGCCGCAGACTCCGCACGCCCACACCAGTTTCCACGGTCAAACCAAAAGCTGACCAAAACCTTGCTGAAAAGTGTCCATTTATTCAGGCAGACGTCGACAGATGAACCGTTTGTCGCCTAATGCCCAGATAGAAAAAGACCGACGATGCAAAATCACCGCCGGTCTATACACAATATTATTCGTGATCTTGGTAAATCTCACGTGGAGCGAGCTCGGAATGTTTGCGTTTTAAGGTCTTAGGGGCCTTATACGTGTTGCTCTCGAAGTCAATATACTCGGTCTGTTTGAGCAAACGCTCAATCATCTCCTCGTGATCGAACAGCTCCCACGCCTCAAGCACGGCATCGAGTTTAGCGTGCGTCTCGGGACGGCGCGGCATAAACAGCGTGCAGCAATCGGGAGCAGCCTCGGTCGAGATATCAAACGTGCCGATCTCCTGGGCACGCGCGATGATCTCCTGCTTATCAGAACCAATGAGCGGACGGAACACGGGAATCTTCACGGCCTCGTTGACGGCCATGATGTTCTCAAGCGTCTGGGAGGCAACCTGACCAAGCGACTCGCCCGTCACAATGGCCTTGGCGCCCTCGATATGCGCGATGCGCTCGGCAACCGAATACATAATGCGGCGATACATGATCACACGCAGGTTGCTGGGGCAGGTGACCGAAATCTCACGCTGGCAGTCGCCAAACGGCACCACATACAGGCGGCCGATCTGGACACCCGGCTCAAGCGCACGGATGATGTCCTGCACCAAATACTCGCTCGTATCGGGTGTCTGCGGACGACCGGAGAAATGTACCGGCACGCACACCGCGCCGCGACGCGCGAGCATCCAGGTCGCCACCGGGGAATCGATACCCGACGACAGCAGCGTCACGACCTTGCCGGCAGACCCCACCGGAAGGCCACCCACACCGCGCTCAGAGCGCGCATACACATAGACGCTACCCTGGACCACCAGCACGTGCACCATCGCGTCGGGGTCGTGCATCTGGACCTTTTTATCGGGAAACGCCTCGCACAGCACCTCGCCTACCTGCCGATTGATATCAATCGAGGTGAGCTCATAGTCGGTGTTCGAACGCTTGGCGTGAACCTTAAACGACTCGAAGGGACCAAACTCGCGCAGCGCCTTCACGGCGGCGGCGCAGTACTCCTGCGGGTCGCGGTTCGTGTGATATGCCAGGGACACGCGGGCAACGCCGGGGACGGTGCGAATGACGCGCGCCGCCTCGTCGGCCTGATGCTCGTTAAAGGTCACGAGGATATAACCGGAAATTCGAGACACGGCATTCACGGAAAAGGCGGCCAAGGCCGCCTTGATGTTATCCATGAGGATATGCTCAAAATGTGCGCGGTTCTTGCCCTTCAGTCCAACCTCGTGATAGTGGACCAGGCAGACGCGGGCTGCCATTTAGGCTTCAGCAACCTTGTGGCCGAGCGCCTTCTCGTAACGGGCCTCGTCGTAGGAGATATCGCCGTCGACAATCTCGTCCATAGCCATCGAGATGGTATCGGCGCCGGAGAGCGCAATGGTGATGTCGTCGACATCCTGGACGGCGAGCACACGGTTGTGCTGGCCACGCAGCATGCTGTTAATGTCGCAGGCGCGCTTAGAGGCAAGCGAGGCGAGCAGGAAGCGGTTGTGATCGGTCTTCTCCAGAAGATCGTCAATGCAAGGCTTTACAACGGACACGGACCTCAGATCCTTTCATGCATATCGAGAACGCGAACGAGCTCATCGGTCGCGCGGTCGAGATCGTCATTCACCACGACGTCGTCGTAGCGGTCGGCAAGGGCAAGTTCATCGGCGGCGTTTGCCATACGCAGCTCAATCGTCTCGGGCGTCTCGGTACCGCGACCGACCAGGCGATCGCGAAGCACCTCGAGCGAAGGCGGCTTGATAAAGATCAACACGGCCTCGGGGAAACGCTCCTTGACCTGCAGGGCGCCCTGGACATCAATCTCCAAGATCAGAGACGAGCCAGAGGCGAGCTTGGATGTGACCTCGCTCACCAACGTGCCGTAGCAGTTGCCGTGGACCTCAGCCCACTCAACAAACTCACCGTTTGCCACGCGGCGGTCGAACTCCTCGTGCGTCAGGAAAAAGTAGTTGACGCCGTCGACCTCACCTTTGCGTGGTGCTCGAGTGGTAGCCGAAACCGTCAGGCCCAGGTTCGAGCGACGCTCGCGCACACGAGTGACGAGCGTGCCCTTGCCTGCACCTGACGGTCCAGAAATCACAAAGAGCTTTGAATCCTGAGCGCTCACTTATTTGGTCAGCTGCTCGAGAAGCTGCTCGCGCTGACGGACGCCGAGGCCCTGGACGCGACGGGTAGCGGAGATGCCGAGCTCCTCCATGATCTTGGCGGCCTTGGCCTTGCCATAACCGGGCAGAGACTCGATGAGGGTGGAAACCTTCATGCGGGAAGCGATGGGGTCATCGGAGTTGAGCACGGACTCGAGGGACTTCTCGCCCTTCTTGATCTGCTCGCGAAGCTCAGCGCGAGCGTGACGTGCGGCGGCAGCCTTCTCAAGAGCCTGCTTGCGCTGCTCGTCGGTAAGCTGAGGGAGTGCCATTCGAACCTCCAAATAGTTGGGTTATATCTGATTCAATAATTGGCATTTTAGCACGTCAAACGCACTAAATGCCCAATCGACGGCTCCATAGGTTAGACGATACCTGCGAAAAGTGCAATATACGGAGGTCAAAGTTAAGCCCCTGACCTGCGATTCCACACAAAGGATGGGAAAGTTTTCGCAGGCACAGGGGCTAATTTGTGCTAATGAGACCCAAAAGTGGTGACTTGAGGGAATCTATTAGGCGACGTTTTCGACCAGCTCGGCAACGATGGCGTCAAATGCGGCAACCGGGTCGTCGGCACCGGTGATGGGTCGGCCCACCACGATGTGGCTCGCACCGCGCTCGATAGCCTGGGAGGGCGTCGCCACGCGGGATTGATCGCCCAAGGCGGCGCCAACCGGACGCACGCCCGGAGTCACGATCAGCGCGTCGGGGCCGAGCAGCTCGCGCATGTCATGGGCCTCCATCGGCGAGCACACGATGCCGTCGATGCCGTTGGCCTGGGCAAGCTTTGCCAGGCGGGCAGCCTCCTCGGCCACGGGCGAGACGACGCCGATCTCGGCCAGCGAATCCTGATTCATGCTCGTGAGCACGGTGATGGCAACGAGCTTGGCGCGGTCCTCGCGCGCCTCCTCGGCACCCTCACGGCACGCAGCGAGCATAGCACCTGAGCCCAGACCGTGGACCGAGAGCAGGTCGGCACCGGCAAGCGAGGCCGAACGGGCGGCACCGCGCACCTGATGCGGAATGTCATGGAACTTGAGGTCGAGGAAGACCTTAAAGCCCAGGTCCTTAAACGTCTTGACGATCTCGGGGCCCTCAGCGTAATAGAGCGTCATGCCGACCTTGAGCCAAGCGGCATGACCAGAGAGCTCGTGGGCGAGCTCGAGCGCACGCTCACGGTCGCAGTCGAGGGCGACGATAACACGGTCGCGGGCATCGGTCTCTAGCATTCGAAAGCACCTACCAGCTCATTGATGTCCTTCACGCCCTGGGACTCCGCCCAGGCCTCGAGCTCGTGCGCGATCTTAATCGAGGCGCACGGATCGACGAAATTGGCCATGCCGACCGACACGCAGGTGGCGCCGGCCAAAATAAACTCAGCCGCATCCTCGCCGGTCATGACACCACCGACACCGTTGATGGGGATATTGACGGCCTGGGCAACCTCCCAGACCATGCGCACGGCGATGTGGTGGCACAGCGGGCCCGAAAGGCCGCCCTTGGGCTTGGCCACACGGGACTTGCGGGTATGAACATCGATGGCCATGCCCTGGATGGAGTTAATGACCGAAAGGCCGTCGGCGCCGGCGGCCTCGAGAGCCTTGGCAATCTCGGCGACGTTGACCGGAGCCATCTTGACGAACAGCGGCTTATCGGTCACCTTACGGCAGGCAGCCATAACGGCAGAGGCGCCCTCGGGCGAGGAGCCCATGGCGGCACCGCCGGCGGCGATATTGGGGCAGCTGACGTTGATCTCGTAGCCGGCAGCCCAGGGGCACAGCTCGACATACATCTCGAGCGCGCGGACAAACTCCTCTACGGAGTGACCGGCGACCTGACAGATGACCTGGCAACCGTCCTTGGAGAGCTGCTCGAGCCACGGACCGGACTCACGGGCAAAGGCAGCCACGCCGGGGTTCTGAAGGCCCACGGAGTTGATCATGCCGCCCGGGATCTCAGCCATGCGGGGCGCGGGGTTGCCGGGCCAGGGCTCGGCAGCACAGCCCTTGGTGGTGATGGCGCCCAGCCGGGAGACATCGAAGAAGTTCTGGAACTGCCAACCGTAGCCAAAGGTACCGGCTGCGGTGTTGATGGGGTTCTGCATCTTGACGCCGCCGAAATCGACGGCCATGTTCACGGTACCCACTAGAAGACCACCACCTTGGAAGCATCGAACACGGGGCCGCACATGCAGGCGCCCTTCATACCGTCGACCGTCTCGACATTGCAGGTGTTGCAGGCGCCAAAGCCACAGCTCATCATGCGCTCGAGCGACACCTCGCAGTACGCACCGGCCTCGGCAGCAGCGGCGGCGACCTTCTTCATCATGACGGCGGGACCGCAGCTGGCGACGTAGTCGTAGCCGCCCTCGCCGAGCAGCTCGGCGGCAGGATCGGTGCAAAAACCGTGCGTGCCGAGCGAGCCGTCGTCGGTGCACACGTAGACCGTATCGCACAGAGCGCGGAACTCATCGATGCCCACGGCCTTGGACGCGGTGCCAAAGCCCAGGCACACGTCGACGGCCACACCCTGCTCGGCAAGCTTGCCGGCAAGGCACAACACGGGCGGAACACCGATGCCGCCCGCAACGAGCAGCGCTTTCCTGGTGCCCTCGGGCACATGCCAGCCGCGTCCGCCGGGGCCCAGCAGATTAGAGGTGGAACCGGGGGCCATCTGCGACAGACGACGGGTGTCGTCGCCCACGACGGCGTACCACAGCTCGACGGTGCCGGCCTGGGCGTCGGCGCGATAGAAGCTCAGGGGCACGCGAAGCAGCGAGGACGCATCGCCGGGCACGGCAATGTTCACAAACTGACCGGGCTTGAGCGCACTTGCAAGCTTGGGGGCCGAGATAACGAGCGAGAAGATGCCGTCGGCGATCTCCCGGTTCGAAACGACCTCGAAGTCGTGCATGCGTGCAGTGGAAGGTGTGGGCATAGACGCTCCAATCCCCCATGCGGTTGCATGGTCAAAACGAACAGAAAGCGCGGCGCCGCAAGGGCACCGCGCACAAAAGCGATAAGGCTATGCTAGCAGATGCAGCCGTCGGCGAGCGTCTGCTTGCCGCCGACAAACACATCGGTGGCACGACCGGTGAGCGTGCGGCCGGCAAAACCGGAGTTCTCAGCACGCGACTCGTAACCGTCCTCGCCGACCGTCCAGGTGACAGCGGGATCGAACACGGTCAGGTCGGCAACGGAGCCCGCCTTGACCTGAACCTGGTCGAGGCCCAGGATCTCACGCGGCTTGATAGCCATGAGCTCGACCATGCGGCCCACGCTCATCTTGCCCGTGTTGACCAGCTCGGTGAGTACGAGCGACAGCGAGGTCTCGAGGCCGATCATGCCAAAGGGCGCAAGCTCGAACTCGCGGGCCTTCTCCCACGGGGTGTGGGGAGCGTGATCGGTGACGATAGCGTCGACGGTACCGTCGATGACACCCTGACGGATAGCCTCGGCATCCTCGTCGGTGCGCAGCGGCGGGTTAACCTTGAGCGAGGTGTTGTAGGTCTCGTCCAGGTCGTTCTCGGTCAGGAACATGTGGTGCGGAGTGGCCTCGCAGGTAACCTGAACGCCAGCGGCCTTACCGGCACGCACGATCTCCAGGCCATGGGCGGTGGAGATGTGCTGGATGTGCAGCTTGGCACCGGTCAGCTTGGCGATCTCGATGTCGCGAGCGATCTGGAGCTCCTCGCCGGCAGCCGGCCAGCCCTCGAGAGCCAGACGGGTCGAGACCTTGCCCTCGTTGATCTGGCCGTGGCCGACCAGGTCCTCGTCCTGGCAGTGGCTCATAAAAACCTTGCCGAACATCTTGCCGTAGTCCATGCAACGACGGAGCATGCCCGCGCCCTGCACGCCGCGACCGTCGTCGGTAAAGGCGACAACACCGTGGGCGACCATATCGCCCATCTCGGACATGGCCTCGCCCTTAAGACCGCGGGTCATGGCGCCCGACGGATAGACGCGGCAGTGACCGACCTCGGCAGCGCGGGACTTGACGAACTCCACGACGGTGCCGTTATCGGTGACGGGATCGGTGTTGGGCATGGCGCACACGCCGGTAAAGCCGCCCTTGGCAGCTGCGCGGGTGCCGCTCTCGATGTCCTCTTTGACCTCATAGCCGGGCTCGCGAAGGTGAACGTGCATATCCACCAGGCCGGGGACGAGGTACTTGCCGGAAAGGTCGCGGACCTCGGCTCCCTCGACGGCGAGATTCTCGCCGACCTCGGCGATCTTGTCGCCGTCAATCAGGACGTCAACGACACCGTCAAGATCGACGGACGGGTCGACGACGTGGGCATTCTTAAGAAGCAAGGCCATTATCGGCACCTCCAAGCAGCAGATACAGGATAGCCATACGCACGCAGATACCGGCGTAGACCTGCTCCAGGATGACGGAGCGTTGCGGGTGGTCGGCCATATAGGAGTCGAACTCGACGCCGCGGTTGATGGGACCCGGGTGGCAGATGATCGCATCGGGCTTCATGAGCTTCTCGCGGTCCTTGGTCAGACCGAAGAGCTTGTGGTACTCACGAATGGTCGGGAACGGGGCGCCCTCGAGGCGCTCCTGCTGCACGCGCAGCATGTAGACGACGTCCAGCTCGGGCAGGACGGAATCGAGGTCGCTCGTCACGTGGTCGCAGCCCAGGACCTCGGGCGCCGGCGGCAGCAGCGTGCCGGGGGCGACGGCGTAGGTCTCGCAGCCCATGATCTTAAGGGCGGGGATCAGCGAGCCGCAGACGCGGGAGTGCGCGATATCGCCGACGACGGCAACCTTCAGACCGTGGAAGTCGCCCTTGTGCTCCCAGATGGTGTACAGGTCGAGCAGGGCCTGCGTGGGATGGTTGTGCTTGCCGTCGCCGGCGCAGATGACGCTCGCGGGCGAGTTCTGCGTGACGATGTAGGGAGCACCGGCATGCTTATCTCGCACGACGATGCAGTCGATCTTATAGGCGTTGAGGGTCTCGACGGTGTCGACGAGGCTCTCGCCCTTGACCGTGGAGGTCGAGGAGCCGCCAAAGTTGAGGCTGTCGGCCGAAAGACGCTTCTCGGCGAGCTCGAAGGAGCTGCGGGTGCGCGTCGAGGGCTCGTTGAACATGTTGACGATGGTCTTGCCCTTGAGCGTGGGGACCTTCTTGATCGCACGCTCGTTGACCTCGGAGAACGCCTTGGCGGTCTCGAGGATGAGCTTGATGTCCTCTTCGGAGTACTCGGTAATGTCGATCAGGTGCTTATGGTTGAACGCCACGGTACTACTCACCTCCCAGCGGCGCGGAGCCCACGTGGGAACCCGGCGCGACGTCGTTAATCTCGACAGCGGTGTGGCCGTCGACTTCCTTCATATATAGGTGCACGTTCTCCTCATGCGACGAGGGAACGTTCTTGCCGACAAAGTCCGGCGAGATGGGGAGCTCGCGGTGACCGCGGTCAACGAGGACTGCCAGCTCAATGCGGCTCGGACGGCCCAGGTCCATGACGGCGTCGAGAGCGGCGCGAATGGTACGGCCCGTATACAGGATGTCGTCCACCAGCACGACGCGCTTGCCGTCGACACTGAAGGGAATGTTGGTGGCGTGGATCGCGGGAGCGAAATTGGTAGCGTAGTCATCGCGGTAGAAGCTGATGTCGAGGCTGCCGAGCGGAACGTCGACGCCCTCGATCTCCTTGATCTCCTCGGCGAGCTTCTTTGCCAGAAGGTCGCCGCGCGTGACGATGCCGACCAGAGCGAGGTCTTCACAGCCCTCGTTGCGCTCGAGAATCTCGTGCGCGATGCGGGTCATCGCTCGATTGACGGCGGTCTCGTCCATGATGACCGCCTTGGGGGAAGTCGTGCCCATCGATCTCCTTCCTCACATGTCTTGACTGCTGACACAGTCAAAAAAATAGATGCCCGACCGCTCAAAGCGGACCAGACACCCACAGGAAGGGCTGCTCTTTGGCAGCTATGTAATTCCATGTGGGTATCTCGTACCCCTTTAATGGTCAAGGGATAGTGTAGCCAACCTCAAGCTGAATTGCGAGCATAAATACAGAGCATTCCGTAAACGGAGCCCAATGCTCAATAAACCTATATATATTTGTGGGACGAGCTTGAAAACGCACACACGAGCTGGCATAATCCCCTCTGCTGCACGCAAATCGGATCTACGTCCAGGGCCGTGGCGTGGGCACTATCGCCAAAAGAGAAATATCTCTGTGTAGATTACGCACAGGGAGCTGCTTCTGTGCTATAGTTCAGGCTTGTTTGTTAACGCGACATGTTCGTTTGTCGCCCAAGGAGGGTCAGTTATGTCCAAAGTTTGCGAAGTTTGCGGTAAGCACCCCGTTGCCGGTCGCTCCATCAGCCACTCTCACCGCGTCACCAACCGTAAGTTCCGCCCCAACATCCAGCGCGTCTACGTCGTCGTCGATGGTCACCGTCGCAAGATGAACGTTTGCTCCACCTGCCTCAAGTCCGGCAAGGTTGCGCGCTCCTAAATAAGGTCTTACCAACAAGTACCTCGGACTCTCCGGGTCAAAGACCTCGCGTTCACATAGAACTTACCAAAGGCGCCCTCCCCTACGGAGGGCGCCTTTTTGCACTCATTGGGCACTCATTGGGGACAGACTTGCATGAGTGTTTTCACTCATTGGGGACAGACATGACGCACGCATGCGGCGTCCCGATCGGCTACGGCCCCTATCTCACGCTGCATCCTTCCAGCTTGCAGTAGCCTTGGTCACGCTTGTGGCGCCGATACCGGTGATACGGGCAATTTGCTTGACCGTGAGATGTGCCCGCCTGAGCCTCAGCAGGCAGGCATCGCGTTCGGGGCGTGGCAGGGCCTTGAGCAGCGCAGGATCTATGCTCGGCAGGACTTCGCGCGCAACGGAAAGAGCCTCCTCATCGGGGATCCGCCGGCGCGGAAGAACCTCCACTGACCAGATGCGCCCGCCAACTTTCTTGAGATGCTCGCAATAGCGACGGGAGCCTCCGACAACATCGAGCATAGGGGCCGCATCACAGATGTCAAAGGGATCATAGCCCAGCTGATATGCCTTATAGCTTGACCAGCGGTACGCCTCGAGCGAGTCAAGCGCACCCTTCACGGGATTGAGATGAATATAGTCGAGCAGCTGCACTGCCTGCGTGTCCGACTCAACCGCGACCCGCGAATAGCGATTGTCAAACAGATGCCCCGTTCTCCCCGTTTTCCCATTGAAATACTTAGCATACGCCGTCAATGCGCACTGCATTGCCTTTGAAAGATTGTCAAACGGATCATCAACCATCAAATGGAAGTGATTGTCCATAAGGCACCAAGCCAACACCGCCACTTCATGGCGAGCGAATCGGTCCGAGATATCAGATAAGAACCGATAGCGGTCGGAGTCATCTTCAAAAATTATCTGTTTAGAATTGCCGCGGTCATAGACGTGGTAATAGCCGGTGAGAGAAACGGCGCGGGCACATCGGGGCATAGCCTCTCCTTTCAAAACTGTACAGGCAACACCTAAAAGGAGAGACGCAACGCGAAATGCTGAGCCTGTAACCTATTTATATCCAATGAGCGGCAATAACAGGCCCAGAACGGCAAAATGGCAAATCGATGTCTGTCCCAAATGAGTGAAAGCACTCATTTAAGTCTGTCCCCAATGAGCGGGGCGATGCGCAGGGCAGATAGATTTAGTTGAAACGGTTCATTTGATTGAAGCGTTTTAGTTTGTCTTTTACGGGAATCTGGCCGTTCACCGAATTATTTCTTGCTATCATGCAAGGCGTAGGGTAAATCTCCGATCGCAAGGAGACACAAATGGTGAAAAAGTCACCGGAAAACACTACTCCCGCAATTGTGGACAACGTAGAGGCGCTTGAGGCTAAGCTCGCTCAGATGCGAGAGGCCCAGGCGCTTTTTGCTACGTACACGCAGGAGCAGGTCGACAAGATCTTCTACGAGGCCGCCATGGCCGCCAACAAGGCTCGTATCCCGTTGGCGAAGTTGGCCATCGAGGAGACCGGCCGCGGCGTTCTTGAGGACAAGGTCATCAAGAACCACTACGCCGCAGAGTACATCTACAACGCTTACAAGAACACCAAGACCTGTGGTGTCCTGGAGCGCGACGAGGCTTACGGCATCACCAAGATCGCCGAGCCCATCGGCATCGTGGGCGCCGTCATCCCGACGACCAACCCCACCTCCACCGCGATCTTCAAGACGCTGATCTGCCTGAAGACCCGCAACGCCATCATCATCTCCCCGCACCCGGCTGCCGCCAAGTGCACCATCGCCGCCGCCAAGCTCGTGCTTGACGCCGCCGTCAAGGCCGGCGCCCCCGAGGGCATCATCGGCTGGGTCGATGTCCCCTCCATCGAGCTGACCAACATGGTCATGCGCGACGTCGACATCATCCTCGCCACCGGTGGCCCGGGCATGGTCAAGGCCGCTTACTCCTCGGGCAAGCCCGCCCTGGGCGTTGGCGCCGGTAACACCCCGGTCGTCATCGACGACACCGCCGACGTGCTGCTCGCCGTCAACTCCATCATCCACTCCAAGACCTTCGACAACGGCATGATCTGCGCTTCTGAGCAGTCCGTGACCGTCATCGACACCATCTATGACCAGGTTAAGGCCGAGTTCCAGAAGCGCGGCTGCTACTTCGTCAAGCAGGGTGCCGAGATGGAGGCCCTGCGTGCCGCCATGTTCAAGAACGGCGCCCTCGATCACCGCATCCCCGGCATGGCTGCCGCCAAGATCGCCGAGCTCGCCGGCATCGAGGTTCCCGCCAAGACCAAGATCCTGATCGCCGAGGTCACCTCCACCGACCCCGCCAAGGAGGAGTTCTCCCACGAGAAGCTCTCCCCGGTCCTGGCCATGTACCACGCCAAGGACTTCCAGGAGGCCGTCGACAAGGCCGAGCACCTGGTGCTCGCCGGTGGCCCGGGCCACACCGCCTCTCTGTACGTGCACCCCGCCCAGGCCGAGAAGATCAGCCTGTTCGAGCACGTCATGAAGGCCTGCCGTATCGTCATCAACACCCCGTCCTCGCACGGTGGCATCGGTGACCTGTACAACTTTGGCATGAAGCCGTCTCTGACCCTGGGCTGCGGCTCCTGGGGCGGCAACTCCGTCTCCGAGAACGTTGGGGTGAAGCACTTGATCAACGTTAAGACTGTGGCCGAGCGCCGTGAGAACATGCTGTGGTTCCGCGCTCCCGAGAAGGTCTACTTCAAGAAGGGTTCCACGCCCGTCGCCCTCGACGAGCTGGGCAACGTCATGGGCAAGAAGCGCGCCTTCATCGTCACCGACCAGTTCCTCTTCAAGAATGGCAACACCCGCGCCATCGAGGCCAAGCTCGACGAGATGGGCATCGCCCACGACTGCTTCTACGACGTCGAGCCCGATCCGTCGCTGCAGTGCGCACGTCGCGGCGCCAAGCAGATGGCTCTCTTTGAGCCGGACGTCATCATCGCCGTCGGCGGTGGCTCCGCTATGGACGCCGGCAAGATCATGTGGATGATGTACGAGCACCCCGAGTGCAAGTTCGAGGACATGGCCATGGACTTCATGGACATCCGCAAGCGTATCTTCACCTTCCCCGAGATGGGCAAGAAGGCCTACTTCGTCGCCGTCCCGACCTCTTCGGGTACCGGCTCCGAGTGCACGCCGTTCGCCATCATCACCGACAAGGAGACCGGCATCAAGTGGCCGCTCGCCGACTACGCGCTGCTCCCCAACATGGCTATCGTTGACGCCGACAACTGCATGACCGCCCCGCGCGGCCTGACCGCTGCCTCCGGCATCGACGTCATGACCCACGCCATCGAGTCCTACGTCTCCATCATGGCTTCCGACTACACCAAGGGCCTCTCCGAGCGCGCTGCCAAGCTCGTCTTCGAGAACCTGCCCTCCAGCTTCACGAACGGCGCCAAGGACCCGCACGCCCGCGAGGAGATGCACAACGCCTCCTGCATGGCCGGTATGGCCTTCGCCAACGCCTTCCTGGGCCTCAACCACTCCATGGCCCACAAGCTCGGCGCCTTCCATCACCTGCCCCACGGCCTCGCAAACGCCGTCATCCTGACCCGCGTCATGCGCTACAACGCCGCCGAGGCTCCCGTCAAGATGGGTACCTTCTCCCAGTATCCTTACCCCAACGCGCTGCACAACTACGCCGAGATGGCCAAGTACTGCGGCATCGAGGGCAAGGACGACAAGGAGGTCTTCGAGAACTTCATCACGAAGCTCGAGGAGCTCAAGGACTTCATCGGCGTCAAGAAGACCATCGCCGACTACGGTGTTGACGAGCAGTACTTCCTCGACACCCTCGACGAGATGACCGAGCAGGCATTCAACGACCAGTGCACCGGCGCTAACCCGCGCTACCCGCTCATGAGCGAGATCAAGGAGCTCTACCTGGACGCCTACTACGGCCGCGAGCCCCAGGACTACGCCGTCTGCTAGTTTTAGCACGGTTTTTAACGGCGGGGGTGCACGGGTGTTTCACACACCCCCGCCGTCGCTTCTATCGCATCGTTGAAAGGATGCAACCATGCTGCTACCCGATTCCAAGACCGAGCTCGTCCGCCGTGGCAACAAGGTCGTTTACGACCTGGGCGACAAGATCGTCAAGGTCTTTAACGAGACCAAGCCTGTCTCCGACGTGTTCAACGAGGCTTTGAATCTTGCCCGCATCAATGAGTGCGGCATCCGCAGCCCCAAGGCGCTCGAGGTTTCCCAGCTCGAGAACGCCAACGGCTGGGCGCTCGTGACCGAGAAGGTTCCGGGCACCACCCTTGCCGAGAAGATGACTGCCGAGCCCCAGCGCTTTGGTGAGTACCTCGAGATGTTCGTCGACCTCCAGATCGAGATCCACGGCTACACCTCCCCGCTGCTCAACCGTCAGCGCGACAAGTACGCCCGCATGATCGACAGCCTTGATCAGCTCAATGCCACCACGCGCTACAACCTTCAGGAGCGTCTGGACGGCATGACCAAGGAGTTCAAGGTCTGCCACGGCGACTTCAACCCCTCCAACGTCATCGTCGGCGACGACGGCCAGCTCTATGTGTGCGACTGGGCACACGCCACCCAGGGCTCCCCTGCTGCCGACGTTGCCACCACCTACCTGCTCTTTGCCCTCAACAGCAAGGATCAGGCTGAGGCCTACCTGGAGCTCTACTGCGACCGCGCCGACATGCCCATGCAGGTCGTGCGTCAGTGGACGAGCATCGTCGCCGCTTCCGAGCTCGCTCGTAAACGCAACGTGAACGATGAGTTCCTGAAGAACTGGATCGACGTCGTCGATTATCAGTAATATCTGAGCGATTCATTTCGCATCGGAGGCACAAAGGAAACCCCGCAGCTCGCATGGGCTGTGGGGTTTCCTTTTAGCGATTGAGTACGCTGGCAAGATAAAAGGGCGGCCCCGCATCTCCCCCATTGGAGAAATGCAGGGCCGCCCCGTGTAGCGAACTACAAGCGAAATCGTCAATTAGCGACGGGCAGCCTTCACAAGCTCGGCAACCTTGGCGACGACCTCGTCGATCGCCACGTCCTCACGCTCGCCGGTAGCACGGTCCTTGAGCTCCACCGTGCCATTCTTGAGGCCACGCTTACCCAGAACGACCTGATACGGGAAGCCCATAAGATCGTTGTCGGCAAACTTAAATCCGGGACGCTCGTCACGATCATCGACGACGATCTCAATACCCTCGGCGCACAGGCCCTCGACGATTTGGTCGCAAACGGTAGCGCACTCCTCCTTCTTGGGATCGAGCGGAATCACCGCGACCTCGTACGGGGCAACGGAGACCGGCCAGACGATACCGTGCTCGTCGTTGTGCTGCTCCACGACGGCAGCGAGCGAGCGGGACACACCAACGCCGTAGCAGCCCATGATGAGCGGCTTCTCCTTGCCGTCCTCGTCCATAAAGGTGGCACCCATGGCCTCGGAATACTTGGTGCCCAGCTGGAAGACCTGAGAGACCTCGATGCCGCGGGCAGCGGAAAGCGGCTTGCCGCAGTGCGGGCAGGGGTCGCCGGCGACAACGGTGACCAGATCGGCCCACTCATCGACGGTAAAATCGCGCTCGGGGCAGGCACCGGTAAAGTGATAATCGACCTCGTTGGCACCGCAGGCCCACTGCTTAGACTCGCGCAGGCTCTCGTCGCAGACCAGACGAATGCCCTCGGGCAGGTTAACCGGTCCGATAAAGCCCTTGTGCAGACCGTAGGTCTGGAGCTCCTCATCGGTCATCATGCGATAACCCTTGCCAAAGACATGCTCGGCCTTGCAGTCATTGAGCTCATGATCGCCCGGAACAATGGCCACGACTGGCTTGCCCTCGGCATCGATGAGAGCCAAGGACTTGCGCGTGCCGTTCTCGGGGAAGCCGAAGAACTTTGCAACGGCCTCGATGGTGCCCATGCCCGGAGTCTCGACCTTGGTGAGTGTACCGTCGCCAGGACCCTCGGTCACAACGACCTTGGTGCTTGCGGCCTCATCGTCGGCAGCGAAGCCGCAATCGTCGCAGTAGACCAGCGAAGCCTCGCCAGCGTCGGCCAAAGCCATGTACTCAACGGAGGTATCGCCACCGATCTCACCAGAGTCGGCAACAACAGGCAGGGCCTTGATGTAGCAGCGCTCGCAGATGTTAGCGTAGGCCTGCTTCATCTTGTCGTACTCCTCCTGCAGGCTCTCCTGCGTGGCGGAGAAGCTGTAGGCGTCCTTCATGATGAACTCGCGACCGCGCATCAGGCCAAAGCGGGGACGGAACTCGTCGCGGAACTTGTCCTGAATGTGGTACAGGTTGACGGGCAGCTGCTTGTAGGAACGCAGCTCATTGCGAACCAAGGCGGTCACGGTCTCCTCGTGCGTGGGGCCCAGCACGAACTCGCGGCCGTGGCGGTCATCAAAGCGCACAAGCTCCTTGCCATAGGCGTCGATGCGGCCGGACTCGCGCCACAACTCGGCGTCGACCATGATAGGCATCATAAGTTCCTGGGCTCCGGCAGCGTCCATCTCGTCGCGCACGATGTTCTCGATCTTGCGGATCGAGCGCCAAGCAAGCGGCAGATAGGAATACAGGCCGGCGGCCTCCTTGCGAATCATGCCGGCACGGAGCAGCAGGCGGTGACTGGCGAGCTCAGCGTCCGCCGGATCCTCTTTAAGCGTCGGCGCATAGAGCTTAGACATATACATTGCTCGGGTCATTTATTTCTCCTCGATAAGCTTGTCGACCTCTGCCATAAGCGCGTCGACAATTTGGTCCTCAGCTACTTTACCAATGATCTGGCCATGCGAAAAGAGCAAAGCCTGACCACGTCCGCAAGCAACGCCCAGGTCGGCATCAGAAGCCTCACCGGGGCCATTAACGGCACATCCCATCACGGCGATCGAAAGCGGCGCGGAGTAGTTCTTAAGCCGCTCAGTGACCTCCTCGGCGATAGGAATCAGGTTGACCTGGCAGCGGGCGCACGTGGGGCACGAGACGATCTCGGGACCACGGCGGCGAAGGCCCAGCGACTGTAAAATTCCCCAGGCGACCGGCGGCTCCTCGACCGGATCGGCCGTAAGCGAGACGCGCATAGTGTCGCCAATGCCCTCAGAAAGCAGAATACCCAGGCCCACAGAGCTCTTAATGGTGCCCTGGAGCTTAGTTCCAGCCTCAGTCACGCCCAAATGAAGCGGAACATGGGGGATTTCGCGCGACAGCGCACGATAGGTGTCGAGCGTCGTGGACACGCTATGAGCCTTGGCGGAAAGAACGATATTGGTAAAACCGCGGTCCTCAAAATGTTTGACGAAACGCTCGCTCGACATAACGAGCTTTTCGGGCTGCGTGAGGTCATCGCGCTCGGCGATATCCTGCTCAAGCGAGCCCGCGTTCACGCCAATGCGAATCGCACACCCAGCGGCGCCCGCGGCATCGATCACGGCATCGACCTTGGCCCAATCGCCGATGTTTCCGGGATTGATGCGGAGCTTGGCGGCACCGGCCTCCACGGCGCCAATGGCCAGCTTGTGGTTAAAGTGGATATCGGCAACGATTGGTACCGGTGACTCGGCACAAATCGTGCGAAAGCCCTCGAGCGCAGCCTCGGTGGGCACGCTCACGCGCACAACATCACAACCCGCCTGGGCAAGCGCACGCACTTGCGCAAGCGTTGCCTGGGCGTCGGCGGTATCGGTGCAGGTCATGGACTGAACCACCACCGGAGCGCCGCCACCCATCTGCACGTCGCCCACAAACACGGGGCGCGTCAGCTCGCGCGGCAAAGGATGGGACAAAGACAATCCAAACACTCCCCTACAAAATAAATCGAAGGACGTCGGAACGAAGCATATAGACAAACAGCAGTGCAAAGAGCACGATACCGACATAGCTGACGATTGTCTGCACCTTGAGCGGCAGCTCGCGACCGGCGACCTTTTGGATAATCTCGATAACCAGCTTTCCCCCGTCGAGCGGCGGAATGGGCAGCAGGTTCATAAAGCCCAGCGAGAACGAGATGAGCGCGGCAAACGTCAAGAACGTCGCGGGGCCGGCTGCCGCCGCCTGAGAAGACATGACGCTGATGCCCACAATCGAGCTGGACTGATCGAGTATCTCCATCGTATGCTGCGGCTGCAGCAGACGCATCACGCCCTCAGCGGTCTGCTGAACATAGGAGAACGACAGGCGCGCCGACGTAATGGGGTCCAAATGGACCACCTGCGTAGAGGCATAAACGCCCAAACGCTCACCCTCCTTGAGCGCGACCGAGGTCGAAAGATTCTTGCCGTCGTGCTTATACTCAATGGCGATATCGTCCTTGCCGGCGGCCGCTCCGATCGCATCGAACACGTCCATCCAGGAAGAGCAGGACACGCCATCGACACTAAGAATCGTGTCGCCGGCCTCGATGCCTGCCTTGGCGGCTATCGAGCCTTCTTCGACCTGACCGATCATATTGCTATCGACCGGCACCGATACGCCGGCGATAGAGTAGATGCTCATCAACAGCAAAAAGCCCGTCAGAATATTGACGAGAATGCCCGCGAGCAGCATAAAGGCGCGCTTGAGAAAACCCTGGCCAAGATAGGTATGCGAACGCTCCTGCTCGAGAAACTCCGACGCGGCGACCGGCAGCTCCCACACATCGCCCTCGGCAGTCGCATGCTCTCGATCGAACTTGCGGCCGTCAAAGGTGGTATATCCTGCAGCATCGCGCGGCAGCGTCTGGTACCTAACCGGATAGTAACTGGGTGAAGGCTTCTCCCCTTCCTCGTACCAAGGCGCAATGGAGCCCCAGCCCAAAAGCAAGGCACAAGCCTCGAGAACATCCTCCTCGGACAGCTCCAGCTCGACGGAAAGGTCTACAACCGAAACACGACCATGACGATAGATCGCCGCAAGCACACGGTCGGCACACGAGACATCGGTCGGATCCATACCGCAAATAGCGGCATAACCACCCAGCAGAAGCGGCGTCACGCCAAACTTGGTGCCGATGCGGCGCGACGTATGATGAATGTCAAAGCGGCACGGCAGGCCCAAGAAAAACTCGGTGACGCGCACGCCGCACGCACGGGCCGCCAAAAAGTGGCCGCCCTCATGCAGAAACACAAGGACGGATAGCATCAAAAGGCCCCAAAAGACCGAGGAAAGAACACTCAGAACAGTATCCATAAAACGAAAAGCAATCCTTACGATGAGGAGCGAGTTGCGGCGAGCACCTCGGCGGCCTTGGCACGAGCCCACGTATCGATATCGCGAAGCTGCTCAAACGATGCGACCGCCTGCGTATCGTGTGCATCCATGCACGACTCCACGATACGGTCGATATCGGTAAAGGTGCAGGCATCGTGTAGGAAGGCATCGACAGCAACTTCGTTGGCGGCATTCAGCACGCAAGGCATGGTGCCGCCCGTCTTGCCGGCACGCTCGGCAAGCGCCAGGCAACGGAACGTGTCCATATCGGCCGCGTCGAAGGTAAGCTGCCCCAACTCACGAAAATCGATTCGCGGCGCCGGAGTATCCCAGCGCTCGGGATACGAAAAGGCAAACTGGATGGGAATGCGCATGTCGGACGCACCGAGATGCGCTATCACGGAGCCGTCGGCAAACTCGACCATCGAATGAATCTTTGACTGACGCTGAACGACCACGTTGATAAAGTCGAGATCGCAACCGAACAGATGCATCGCCTCGATACGCTCCAGGCCCTTGTTCATAAGAGTGGCGGAGTCGATGGTGATCTTAGCGCCCATGGCCCACGTGGGATGTGCCAGCGCATCGGCGCGTGTCACGCGATTGAGCTCGTCGCGCGTACGACCAAAGAACGGACCACCCGAGCAAGTGAGCCAAATGCAGTGAGCCTCGCGCGGATTCTCCCCCAGATAGCACTGGTAGATGGCGGAGTGCTCGGAGTCGACCGGAATGAGCTGACCCGGCCGCGCCAACGGCATCAGCAGGTCACCGCCGACAACGAGGGACTCCTTGTTAGCAAGTGCAAGACGCTTGTTCGAGGTCAGAGCCGCATGGCTCGCTTCGAGCCCAGCAGCGCCCACAATGGCAATAAGGACACAGTCGACGTCATCGCGACGTGCAAGCTCACAAACCGCCTGCGCACCAACACCGAGCTCGGTGCCCTCGGGCAGCTCCTGCAGTACAGCGTCCGCACCGTGGGTGGTGTCGGCCACGGCAACGGCCGGAACCGAGAATTCGCGGGCAAACGCAACGAGCTCCGAAGTGCTGGAGTTAACGGACAGCGCCGTCACCTGCAATCGATCGGCATGCTGACGGCATACATCGAGTGCCTGCGTTCCGATAGAGCCCGTACAACCCAGGATGGCAACGCGAAGGCGTCCATCAGGGCCATACGTCGTCTGGAATGACATTACAGCACGCCTCCGATCATCAAAAGTAGCTGCGCGGTAATGCAACCAAAAATAAGCGAGTCGCTACGGTCGAGCATGCCGCCATGACCCGGAATAAGGTTGCCGGAATCCTTGACGCCCACGCCACGCTTGATGCGTGACTCGATGAGGTCGCCGATAACGCCCAGGAAAGACACAACCACGCCGCACAGCAGCGCATAGGGCAAGCTCAGCTTATAGAAATGCGTCGCCCACAAAATGAGCCAGATGAGAACCGAGCCCAAGATGCCGCCGACAAAGCCCTCCCAGCTCTTTTTGGGAGAGATCTTGGGGGCCATCTTGTGCTTGCCGATACGGCTGCCCACGATGTAAGCAAACGAATCGGAGACCCAGAGAGACGCGCAAACGCCCACCGAAAGCAGGGCGCCGGCAAAACCGGGCACGGCATCGCGCAGCAGCACGATGGCCGACAGCATAAAACCGGTGTAGATAGGACCCATGAGTGTCACGGCCACATCGGATATGCGGGTACGCGCCGACCAAACATACCAAATACCCACCGCAAGCATCAGAGCAAAAAGCAGGGCATTCAGCAGCAGCGAATCGCCCAGCGCCGAGAGCGGAAAGAGCACGGCGGCAGCTATACCCAGGCGCTCGTTGGCCACCTTACCGTCGAGCTTCGTCATGCGGAAAAACTCATAGCAGCACAGGCCGCTCATGACGGAAACGAAGATGGCGGTGGGAACGATACCCAAAACCAAGCAGAGAATAAATACGACGGCGTAGACGATACCTGCGGCGGCGCGGGTAATAAAGCCGGCCAACCACGAAGTCGCAGCAGCGCCGCTCTTGGCGGAAGGTGCCTTGGGAGTTGGCGCCTTGGGAGCAGACGCCTTGGGACGATCGGACACGATTAAGCCTCCTCGGTCTTGCTCAGTCCACCAAACCTGCGGTCGCGGCCCTGGTAGGCCAAAATGGCGTCGACAAGGCCCCAACGATCAAAGTCGGGCCAATAGGTATCGGTGACATAAAACTCGGAATAGGCAACCTGCCACAGCAGATAATTCGAAAGGCGAAGCTCGCCGGAGGTGCGAATCACAAGCTCAGGATCGGGCAGCCCAGCAGTATAGAGGTGCGAGGCAACCATATCATCGTCGATAGTGGCAGGATCGATCTTGCCGGCGGCGGCATCGAGCGCGATCTGACGGACAGCACGGGTGATCTCGGCACGGGCGCCGTAGTTGACGGCAAGCGCCAGCGTCATGCCGGTGTGGTCGGCACACTCGGCAAGACCTCGCTCAAAGACATCGCGGGTCTTCTTAGGCAGTGCGGAAATATCGCCCAAAAAGACAACGCGCACGTTTTCGCGCTTAAGCAGCGGCAACTCATCGATAAACGTCTTGGCAAACAAATGCATCAAAACGTTGACCTCATGCTGCGGACGGTTCCAGTTTTCGGTGGAAAACGCATAGGCCGAAAGGACGTCGACGCCCAAGCGCACGCATGCGGTAATAATCTCGCGCAGGGAGACGATACCGGCCTTGTGGCCCTCGGTGCGGGCAAGACCGCGCGCCGTGGCCCAGCGACCGTTACCGTCCATGATGCACGAGATATGATGCGGAATCTTATTGAGGTCAAGGTCGGAAAAACCGACGCCCGCAGGGGCGTCGGCAAAGTACTCGACCAGTTTGTTCTCGTCGTATTGCACCTTAGATCTCCATGACCTCGGCTTCTTTTTCCTTCAGAAGCTCCTCGACCTTGGCAACATACTCATCGGTATGCTTCTGGACCTTGGCCTGCTCGCGACGGACATCATCCTCGGTGAGCTCTTCGTCGCGCTCGAGCTTGTTGTTAAAGTCACGACGGATGTTACGAATTGAGACCTTCGCCTGCTCGGCATACTCGCGGCACTCCTTGACGAGCTCGCGACGACGCTCCTCGGTGGGAGCCGGGAACGGCAGACGCACGACGGTGCCGTCAGAGTTGGGAGTAATGCCCAGATCGGAAGCGCTAATGGCCTTCACGATTGCGTTGACGAGCGCCTTGTCCCAGGGCTCGATGAGCAGCATGTGAGCCTCGGGGGTCTTAACGGCGGCAACCTGGGTAACCGGCGTGGGAACACCGTAGTAATCGACCGAAATGTCGGACAGAATGTTAGCGTTGGCGCGACCCGTGCGAACCTTGGAGAAGTTGTGCTTGAGGGACTCGAGCGACTTGTCCATGTGGGCGGTGATGTTCTCTGCCATGCTTAATCCTCCTGATAGACGAGCGTGCCGACGGGCTCACCCGAAAGCGCGCGCTTGACGGTGTCCTCGCCATCGATGTTGAGGACCAAAATCGGCATACGGTTATCCTGGCACAGTGCCGTAGCCGTGGAATCCATAACCTGCAGACCGCGGACGAGAACCTCGTGATAGGTAATCTTGTCAAAACGGACGGCATCGGCGCACTTGACGGGATCCTTGTCGTAGATGCCGTCAACCTTGGTGGCCTTAATCAGAATCTCGGCACCGATCTCGCAGGCACGAAGAGCTGCGGCGGTGTCGGTCGTAAAGTACGGATTGCCCGAACCGGCGGCAAAAATAACGACGTTGCCCTTGGAAAGGTGGTTGATGGCGCGACGGCGAATATAGGGCTCGCAGATCTCGTTCATCTGGATAGCGCTCATCACGCGGCAGGGAACATCGTTGTGCTCGAAGGCATCCTGCAGGGCGAGCGCGTTCATAACAGTTGCCAGCATGCCCATGTAGTCGGCCTGGGCGCGATCCATGCCACCGGCAGCGCCGGCCATGCCACGGAAAATGTTGCCGCCGCCGACAACGACGCCGACCTCATGGCCAACGGCGAGCAGCTCCTTGACCTGCTTGGCAAGATGGTCGGTAACCTTGGGGTCGATGCCATATTGACCGTCGCCCATCAGTGCTTCGCCGGAAAGCTTAAGAAGCACGCGTTTATATCGGATGTCGGACAAAGCGATCCTCCTTTAATTAGACTCTCAATATGATAGCAAAGGCTCTGATAAGAGCCATGAAAAAGCAGGCTGTGAGTAAAACCCACAGCCTGCTCATTACCAGCTACAAGAGCTTATTTACTCGCCACGGACCAGACGGTCGAACGCAACGACGGTAATGGTGTCACCGAGCTCCTTGGAGACCTGCTCAGCGTACTTCTTGATGGTGAGGGAGCTGTCCTTGATGAACTCCTGCTCGGTGAGCACGGACTGCTTGTAGAACTTCTCCAGACGGCCAACAGCCATCTTCTCCTGGATAGCCTCGGGCTTGCCGGACTCGGCAGCCTGAGCCATGTAGATCTGCTTCTCGTGCTCGACGGTCTCGGCCGGAACCTGATCGCGGGTAGCGCAGATTGGGGCGACGGCGGCAACCTGAAGGGCGACGTCGTGAGCAAAGGTCTTGAAGGACTCTGCCTGAGCGGTCTCGGCCTTCTCGAAAGCGAACTCGACGAGGACGCCGATCTTACCACCCATGTGGATGTAAGAAGCGAGAGCGCCGTTCTCGACCTTGCGGGCGGCGAAACGAGAAATCTTCATATTCTCGCCCATGATGTGAATCATCTCGGTAAGCTCGGAGGAAACGGTCTCCTCGCCCATCGGCTTCTCGAGCAGAGCGTCGACGTCAGCCGGCTCGGTGGTGGCGACAACCTCAGCGACCTTGGAAGCAAAGCCGGTGAACTTGGCGTTGGAGCCGACGAAGTCGGTCTCGCAGGAGAGCTCGAGCAGAGCGCCGGTCTTGCCATCCTCGGAGACGAACGCGGCGACAGCGCCCTCGTTGGTCTCACGGCCAGCCTTCTTGGCAGCCTTGGCGAGGCCGTTCTTGCGCAGAACGTCGACAGCGGCGTCCATGTCGCCGTCAGCCTCGACGAGAGCCTTCTTGCACTCCATCATCGGGGAGTCGGTCATCTCGCGGAGCTGCTTGACCATAGCGGCAGTAATCTGGGCCATTGTGGTTCCTTTCAAAGAGATGAAAAAGACTTAAATAGGACTGATTTACTCGGCCTTGGGCTCGGCGGCCATCTCGGCCTCGGAGACCTGCTCCTTGCCGGAGCCAGCGAGGCAGGCGTCGGCCATGAGCTCGCACATAAGGGTGACAGCGGAGATGGCGTCATCGTTGCAGGGGATGCCGTACTCGACCTCGTCGGGATCGGAGTTGGTGTCGATCAGGGCGACGACGGGGATGTTCAGGCGCTGGGCCTCCTTGATGGCGTTCTCCTCGCGCTTGGTGTCGATGACGAAGAGAGCCTGGGGCAGACCCTTCATGTCGCGGGCGCCACCGAGGTTGGTCTGGAGCTTAGCGAGCTCCTTGCCGAGCACTGCCTGCTCCTTCTTGGGCAGCACTGCCATGCGACCGTCCTCGACCATGGCCTCGAGCTCCTCCATGCGGTTGATGCGGGAGCGGATGGTGACGAAGTTGGTCAGCATGCCGCCGAGCCAACGCTGGTTGATGTAAGGCATGTTGGCGCGCTCAGCGGCGTTCTTAACGGCCTCCTGAGCCTGCTTCTTGGTGCCGACGAACAGCACGTTGCCGCCCTTGGCGACGTTCTTGACGAAGGTGTAGGCCTGATCGGCGTCAAGGATGGTCTGCTTGAGGTCGAGGATGTAGATGCCGTTGCGCTCACCGAAGATGTACGGCTTCATCTTGGGGTTCCAGCGACGGGTCTGGTGACCGAAGTGGCAGCCGGCCTCGAGCAGGGTGCGGATATTAATCTTGGTAGCCATATTAAACCTCCTGTGGTTTGCCTCCGCGCGGGGTCATCCTCCAAAACCAACCCGGACATGTGCTACCAAAGCCCGGGCACCACGGTATGAAGTAGCCGCGCGTGCGTGATAAAAACCTGTTGCCGTGAAGCAACCCGATGAATGATAGCAGGATTGCCTCTTCCTGCCAACCCGCAATCAAAACCACACACCTCGGTGCGCGCGGGAGGCCATTCTCCTACTCGCCGCGGGGGTGTGCCTGACTCACGGCGCGCTTGAGTCGGTCGGGCGTGAGGTGCGTATAGATCTGCGTCGTGGACAAGCTCGCATGCCCCAGCAGCTCCTGAACCGAGCGCAGATCCGCGCCGCCCTCGAGCAGGTCGGTCGCAAAGGTGTGGCGCATCGCATGCGGGGCGATGTCGGCAGGAATGCCGGCAAGTGCCGCAAGCATGTGGAACCGCCTCCTCAGCATGGCGGCACTCATGCGGTTTCCGCGCGCCGAGATAAACAGCGGATGCACGCCGTTCGCACTATCGACACGCTTTGCCTGCACAAGGAGATGTGGCCTCCCCTCCTCGATAAAGCGGCGAGTCGCCTCGAGAGCGCGCCGATAGAGGGGCACGATACGCTCCTTGCTCCCCTTGCCCCAAAGTCGCAACGTTCGCTCGGACCAAGCAATGGACTCCACGTTGAGCGCCGCGAGCTCGGAGATTCGCGCGCCGGAGGCATAGAGCAGCTCGAGCATCGCCGCATCGCGCAGCCCCGCAGGCGTCGAGGTGTCGGGGGCCTTGAGCAACGACTCGACTTGCCGGGTCGTCAGCACACTGGGAAGATCGCGCGGCAGTTTGGGCGAGGATATCGCCGAGACCGCATCGCCCTCAACGATTCCCTCGGCAGCCATCCACCGATAGAGCGAGCGAATGGCAGACAGATGCGCCGCAAGGGTCCGAGCCGCCACCTGGCCACGCGACAGCTCGGCCAAATAGGAACGAACGGTCCGTACGTCGGCGGCGCGTGCGTCGACGTCCTCGCGTTCGCACCACGCGGCGAAGCGCTCGAGTCGCGAGGCGTAGGCGGTTACCGTATTGGGGGCGAGCCCTTCGACACGTGCAATGTAGGCAATGAACGAGTCAACGGCATCGTACAGGTCAAAAGCTATGACCTCTCGCCTCCAAACAGATCGGAGCGCGTTTCCAGATAGGCATCCAAGGCCTTGAGGGCGCGATCCGCGTAGGCCTGGTAGCGATCGCGCTTGCTGCGACGCTTGCCGTCCTCGAGCGGCGGTACGAGGCCAAAGTTAACGTGCATGGGCTGGTAGCCCACCGTAGCCGGATCGGTCGCATAGCCCACGAGTGCGCCCAGGGCGCCCACACGCGGCAGCTCGACGCCCACGACACCGATAGCCTCGGCATAGGTATTGAGCGCGGCGAGCAGACCCGTCGCCACGGCCTCCATGTACCCCTCGGTACCGGTAATCTGGCCGGCAAGACGCACGCTCGTGCCGGGCACGGCAAAGGTGCCATCGAGCACGTGCGGCGCATCGACAAAGGTGTTACGGTGCATGACGCCGTAGCGGAAGAACTCAGCGTTCTCCAGGCCGGGAACCATATGGAAGACGCGCTTCTGTTCGCCGAAGGTCAGGTTGGTCTGGAAGCCAACCAGGTTATAGGCGGTCTTCTCCTTGTTCTCGGCGCGCAGCTGAATCGCCGCCCAGGGACGGCGACCGGTGCGCGGGTCGGTGAGCCCGACGGGCTTCATGGCACCAAAGCGGATGGCATCCTTGCCCGTGCGCGCAACCTCCTCGGCAGGCTGGCAGGCTTGGAACAGGTCCCCGCCCTCAAAATCCTTGAGCACCACGCGATCGGCCGTGGTGAGCGCCTCGATAAAGGCCTCGTACTCTTCCTTGTTGAGCGGGGCATTCAGATAGTCGCCGCTCCCCTGTTCCTCGTAGCGCGACTGCGAGAACAGAACGTCCATATCGAGCGTCGAGGCATCGACGATCGGTGCGGCCGCGTCAAAGAACGCCAGGGCGTCACCGCCGACGAGCTTCATGACCTCCTCGCTCAATGCCGGCGAGCACAAGGGGCCCGCGGCGATAACCACATGGCCCTCGGGGATCTGGGTGACCTCACCGTGGACGACCTCGATATTGGGGCGGGCGGCAACCTCGGCCTCGACGAGCTCGGAAAACTTGACGCGGTCGACCGCCAGGGCGCCGCCAGCGGGAACGGCCGCGCGATGAGCGCAATCGAGCAGCACCGAACCCATGCGCTCGAGCTCGGCCTTCAGCAGGCCGGCGGCGGAATCGGGACGGGTCGACTTAAACGAATTGGAGCAGACGAGTTCCGCCAAGTGATCGGTATGGTGGGCAGGAGAGCTCACCTGCGGGCGCATCTCGCACAGCTTTACGGCGAACCCGCGATCTGCCAGCTGAATCGCGCATTCCGATCCCGCCAGACCGCCACCGATAACCGTCACCTGATCAAACAGCATCTGCAAACACCTTTCTAATTGACACGTTTTCCATTGTGACCGAAGGGCGTCTGGGCGTGAAGGGCAAACTTGGAGGGCGCATACCTTCCATCCATCATGCGCTCGATGAGGCCCTCGAGTTCGAGCGAGCCCAGGAGCTTGAGCACACCGACGGCATCGAGGGAGACGAGTGTGGCGATGTCTTCGACCTTGAGCGGCGAGGCGATGAGCGCATGCATCACGGTCTGCTGCGTGGGGTCCAGGTCGGCGATGCCGGGCGCATCGGGACGCGAATAGCGCAGGGTACCGTAGATTCGAGAGATGGCCATCTCGATGGACTCCTCGTCAATAATGCAGCAGGCCCCGTTGGCAATGAGGTAGTTGGTCCCGCGCGACTCGGGAGACAAAATGGAGCCCGGCACGGCAAGCAGCTCGCGTCCCAAGTCCATGGCGGCCTCGGCTGTAGAAAACGTTCCGGATGGCATGCCTGCCTCCGATACAAAGAGCGCCTGCGACAGCGCGGCGATCACGCGGTTGCGGCGCGGGAAGGCAAACTTGCGCGGCCCCATGCCCCACGGCGAGATCGACACGACCGCGCCGCCCGTATCGATCGTGCGCGCGATGAGCCCCGCACTCGAGCGCGGGTAGACCACGT
>UQUD01000004.1 GCA_900544225.1 uncultured Collinsella sp. | reverse complement strand
GAGCGTCGCGAGCGCTATCGGGCTGCCGGTATTGCGACCGACGAGGCCGAGCTTGCGAGCGGTGTTGCCGGCGAACAGGAGCGCGTAGATGCTGCCGTGGGCGGCTATAACCGTGCGGTGCGTCGTCTGTACGGCCCCGGCACGCCGTGGGACGAGGTCGCCGAGTGGCAGACGGCCACGATGGAGGAGCTCGAGCGTCAGCAGCGCATCAACGAGACGGCGAAGCATCGCGTAGTGGGGCTCGTTATCGAGATCCGGCCCGATGCCGTGACGCCACAGGCGCTCACGCTCATTCGTCGCCTGGGCTGCACCAAGATTCAGATGGGCATCCAAAGCCTTGACCAGCACCTGCTCGATATCAACGAGCGTCGCATTTCGGTGGCGAAGATCGAGCGGGCGTTCTCGCTTGCGCGCCTGTTTGGCTTTAAGATCCACGCGCATTTTATGCTCAACTTGCTGGGCGCTACGCCCGAGGGGGACAAACGCGACTACGAGCGCTTTATGACCGAGGGCGCCTTTATGCCCGACGAGGTCAAGGTCTACCCGTGCGCGCTCATCGAGGGCTCGCGTCTGGTGGGCCGCTATGAGCGTGGCGAGTGGTGCCCCTATACCGAGGACGAGCTGCTCGATGTGTTGGCCAACGACATCGTGGTGACGCCGGCGTTCTGCCGTATCAGTCGCATGATCCGCGACTTTAGCTCCGACGACATTATGGTGGGCAACAAGAAGCCTAACCTGCGTCAGCTCGTTGAGAACCGTCTGGCTGCTCGGGGTGACGGTGCGACGGTGCGCGAGATCCGTTACCGCGAGATCAGCACGGCGGGTGCCGACTTGGATGAGCTATCTCTTGATGAGGAAGTGGCGTACGAGACGCCGGTGACTTACGAGCGCTTTTTGCAGTGGGTGACGCCGCGGGGCAAGATTGCGGGCTTTTTGCGGTTGTCGCTGCCCGACCATTCGTTTGTTGCCGCGCATGCGGACGAGTTGCCGACGACGCCGGATGAGGCGATGATTCGTGAGGTGCACGTGTATGGCATGGCGGCACGCGTGGGGGATCAAGGTCAGGCGGCTCAGCATCACGGTCTGGGGCGTCTGCTCGTGGAGCGTGCGTGTGAGATTGCCCGGGATGCCGGCTATGCGCGCATCAACGTGATTAGCGCGATTGGCACACGCGAGTACTATCGCCATCTTGGATTTTGTGACCATGGCCTTTATCTGCAAAAGGAGCTCTAGATGAACAAGCCGAGTGTTTCTGCCGGCGTCGTTGCCGGCGTTGCTCTGGGGGCCGCGGCGCTTGGTGCGGCCGCTGTCGCTGTTCGTGCTGCCTGTCTGCAGGTTGCGCGAACCCGCAATGGGTTGGCGCGTGTGAAACGCGTGCACGATGAGGGCGGCGACGAAGTCCGTGTATTGGTGCAAGGCTGCGTCTACCAAAGCGCGAGTTACGTTGGCGAACGCTGGGCGGAGCCCGTCTTTGCGTACTATCGCGCGTTTGACGACGTGTTTGAGGCTGAGGACGCAATGCGTGATGCTTACGGGCATGGTATCGACCGTATGCTTATGCTGGGCGGCGGTGGGTTTGCCTATCCCAAGTTTGCGCTGATGTCGCACGAGAGCTTGCGCATGGACGTCATTGAGTACGATGCCGAGATTACGCGCCTGGCGCGCCGCTGGTTCTACCTAGACGAGCTGGAGCGCGCGGCGGGCGATCGCCTGCGGGTGATAACCGCTGAGGCTCGCTCGTATTTGGGCGTGACGAGCGTGGGCCATCGTCGCTACGACGTGGTCGTGAGCGATTGCTTTGGCGGTGCAGAGCCCGTGCGCGGGCTGGCGACCGTTGAGGCGCTGCGCCTGGTGCGGGGCAGCCTGAACCCCGGGGGTATCTACGTGGCCAATATCGTGAGCGCAAACGAGGGGAGCGATGTGACGTTCCTGCGCGATTGCGCCGCCACGGCACTCGAGGTGTTCGACCATGCTTGGGTGGTCCCATGTGGCGATGCGGAGTTTGGCGGCGAGGAGAACTACCTGCTCATCGCCAGCGACGGCGACTACGCTTTTGCCGAAGCTGTGCCTTTCGATGCCGACTTTCTCGGTGCCGCCCTCCACGACCAGCATTGGGAGTAGTCAATTTGTGACGGGCTCTATGGTTTTGTCAATCATACGCTTCATCTATTTTCAGCATGACGCATCTGGACGCCCGGCGCCAACGCGCCTCGTCTTCGGTTGATTCCGCCGCCCGCTAGGCCAAAATTGTCATCGGAAGTATCAAATGAACAAGCAAGCCACTACGCAACTGCACGTCTATTCCGCCTTTTTCGTTCTCTCGGGATTTGTTTTAAATCGGGGAGTGTTTCTACTTTTCCTTGCGGAGAAAGGAATGTCTGTCACGGAAATCGCGCTTTATCAAGCCCTGTTTAACATTGCAACGGTCGTCCTCGAGCTGCCAACAGGGCTGATAGGCGATTTCTTTGGAAAGAAGTTCTCGATTCAAGTGGGCGTGCTGCTGCTTTTCTTCCATACGGCTGGCATGCTGTTGCTCTCAGGCCCCTTTCTTGTCGTGCTTTCCCTTGTTGAGGCACTCGCCTACTCCCTTCAATCGGGATCCGAACAAGCGCTTTTATATGAAATTGCCCGGAATGCCGGTCAAGGAGAGCGCTTCCTCACCATCAACGCTCGGCTGCTTGCCGCGCAATCAATCGCGACGGGAGTGGCAATCGTACTTGGATCATTCATTGCCCAAGTATCTTGGAGTGCCCTCTACGTATGCGTTTCCGTTTTCTATCTCCTGCAGCTTTTCCTTCTGTATCCCATTGAGAGGATGGAAACGACCCATTCCAAAAACTCTGGGGAGGAAAGGTTTGACGTAGCCAAGGTCTTCAGACGCGAAACCTGGTGCATTGGAGAATCCGCTTTTGCGGTGTTGCTTCTTCTAATCGGCACAAGCATGCTCGATGGATTCTATGGGAGTTATTACAACTTGAATCAGTTGGTATTCGACGCATTTGATGCTCCCGTCTCCATAATAGGAATCTTTTTCGGTGCATCCTATGCAGTAAATGCGACGGCCTACATTGCAGCAGATTTCTTCTCATCGCGTTTCGGGAAAAGAAATACCATGCTCGGCTCGATGCTAATCGAGGCCGGTCTTTTCATGATTCTTCCGTGGTTCGCTTCAAATCCGCTGTGTTTGTTTGGCCTTAGCATGGTGCTTTGTTTTCTCCCAGAAGTGGTGTACATCACTTCGGAAAACTTAATCCAAGACGCGATAGCGGACGATCTCCGCGCGACGATCCTTTCCGTCGCGTCTCTGGTAAGGGCTCTCTTTTCTGCAATGTTTTTCTCCATATTTGGATATGTGCTGGGGTTATATCCCATTCAGATAGCGCTCGGTGTTATTGGCGCAATCGCGATAGCAATTACCGCCGTTGTTTCTTTAAAAATTGGTGGAATACATGCCTTCAAGAATTGATGTATCGATTGACGAGCTGCCAGAAGTTTCGAGCCTTCTTGATGGCTACGGGTGTACGCGTTAGCTTTGAATCGGTGGGCCTTAATGCCGAGGAATATCAGCGTTTTATCGATGCTGGCGGAATAGACTGGTTAACAAGTCCCGTGCCGAAAAGACTAGTTTTATGCGTGGTCGCGCCAACTGAGGACGCGCTGCTTCATGCCCTCTATGTCGAGCACGCCTTCGGCAAAGCCCTTGCGCACGAGCTCCTCGGGAACGTACTCGTCGTAGCGATCAAAATAAGGTACCTCGCCGGGATAGACGAGCTCGATGGGGTCGAAGTCCTTTTCGGCCTCGGCTGCGAGCACCTCAAAGAACGTCTCCTCGTCGGCCTTCATCTTAAACTGCATAAAGTATGGACGCGACGGATCGAGCCCGCGAAGGCCCAGCTCCGCGGCACACTTAATCTTGAGCATACGTTCGAGCGCCAGAAAGGCGTAGCTGCCCAACCAGGGGAAGAGCACCCAGGTGTCGCCACCCAGGTTGATGAGCGGTTTGGTCCCCGCACCCGAAATCTCGGCGGTATGACGAGCCTGTGCAAGGCGTGCCCGTGCGTTGCCCATGAGGTACGGATATGCCGCGTGCTCGTTGAGCGCTTGGCGCATGCGCTCGAGTACATGCGTGTTGATGTCACCGGGGCAGTCGCCAAAGTATGCCGGCACACGACCTTTGACTTGCGTGGCAAAGACGGTGTGTCGCTTCCAGTCCACTTCCTCGACTATCCAGCAGTGCCCGGCTATGGCGATGCGCTCACCGGGCGGTGGCGGATTGACGATCGTGCCCAACTCGGCCGACTCGCTGCGAACGGTGAACTCCTCGTTTTCCTGGAACACAGCGTAGAACTTAAAGTTGTTAATGATGCGCTCGCCCGCGAGACCCACGATGAGCCCGCCGCCCTCGGTGACCTGGATATGATCGATCTTGATGAGGTGGCGCAGCAGTACGCGATAGTCATCGGCCGAGACGCGGTGGAAATAGCTCAGTGTGAGCACGCGCTGGGCAAGTTCGGCCGGCGTGAGCTCGCCGGTGCTGGCGAGGGTCGACATAGTCTGGTGATAGAGCAAGCTGTAGGGGAGTCGATCGAGTTCGGGTGGCTCGACCCACTTTTCTTCGCGATAGAGTTGTACGAGCGCGATGCCCTGCAGGAGCTTCCACGGAATGGTCTCGGGCATCATCGTGCGCGGCTCGGGTTCTTCCTCGCGCATGACAAACCACATCTCGGGCGGAAGATCGCGGCGTCCCGTGCGCCCCATTCGCTGCAAAAAGGAGCTGACGGTAAACGGCGCGTCAATCTGGAAGGCGCGCTCCAGGCGGCCGATATCGATACCGAGCTCCAGCGTAGAGGTGGTGACGGTTGTCTGCGCCTGCTCCTCGTCGCGCATGAGCTCCTCGGCCGTCTCGCGCAGCGATGCCGAAAGGTTGCCGTGATGGATTAGAAAGCGGTCGGGCTCGTGTCGACTTTCGCAGTAGCTGCGCAGCATGGAACACACGGCCTCTGCCTCCTCGCGCGAGTTGGCAAAGACCAGGCACTTGCGGCCGCGCGTATGCTCAAAGATATAGCCCATACCGGGGTCGGCGTTGTCGGGTGCCGTGTCGGTGGGGTTGAGAAGCGCCTGCTCGGTCGCTCGTGGGATGTCGACTTCGCCCTCGGGGGCCGAGGAAGTGCGACGGTCTTTGGGAGCGGCCTTGCCCTGCGCCTGCTTGCGACGTTGACGGCGTTCCTCCTGTGTAAGCTGTCCGCTGTGACGCATGTCTTGGGCGCCGGCGGGCAGTGCCGCGGATGCCGCCTCGATGCGCTCGCACGCAAGCACTTCGGCCTCTTGAGGACCCGTGCTCTCGAATCCCCGCTGCTGTGCCTGGGGACCCGAGTTGTAGAAGTGCTCCATGGAGATGCGCCACACGCGGCGCGGTTCCTCAAAGCGGGGGATAACGCAGTCGCGTCCCGTTCCCTGCGAGAGAAAGGCACCCGTGCGCTCGGGGTCGCCGATGGTGGCCGAAAGGCCAATGCGGCGGGGCTGCACGCCCGCCATGCGCGAGAGGCGCTCGATAAGGCAGAGCGTCTGACCGCCGCGGTCGCCGCGCATGAGCGAATGAACCTCGTCGATGACGACGTAGCGCAGGTCGCAAAACATGCGCGGGATCGCCATGTGCTTATGGATCAGGAGCGCCTCGAGCGATTCGGGCGTAATCTGAAGGATGCCGCTCGGCTTTTTGATGAGTTTGGCCTTGTGTGACTGCGAGACATCGCCATGCCAGTGCCAGACGGGGATGTCGGCTTCTTCGCACAGGTCGTTGAGGCGGACGAATTGGTCGTTGATGAGTGCCTTGAGGGGGCCGATATAGAGGGCGCCCACGCTTGCGGGCGGGTTCTCCCAAAACTCGGTCAGGATGGGAAAGAAGGCCGCCTCGGTTTTGCCGGAAGCCGTGGATGCCGTCAGGAGCACATTGTCCTGCGAGTTAAAGATGGCATCTGCCGCCGCAACCTGAATGGAGCGCAGGCTCTCCCAATCGTGGGAGTAGATGAAGTCTTGGATAAACGGGGCGTAGCGGGCAAAGGCGTTCACGGGGCCTCCTTTCAACAACGGGTTATCAAACGCAACGGGCAATGGGTCGTCGAATTGCAACATCGACGTTTGCCCAGATAAAACCTGCCAAAATAAACCTGTCCCTTTTTGGCAGGTTAGATGGTGAATTCGGCGAAGTTACGGTCGCCGCCTGCGGTGCCGGTGTCGTCTGTTGCGGCTGCTGGCGCGTCGCCGCCGACGCTTTGCAGCAACTCGGCCACGTTGGCGTCGGGGTTCTGGCATAGGATGTCGAGCAGCTCGATAAAGTCACGAATGACTTCACGCGGCGTCAGATGCGTGTCGGCTCCCACACGACCGAACTCGATCTTGAGGAAGTCCACCAAGTCCTTCTCGGTAAGCGTGGGCGTCCAGCCAAAGTAGCCGGCGTGAATTTGCATGAGTTTTTCGATCAGCACCAGCAACTCCTCATAGGTGAGTGGCTGCAGGCGGATGATGGGCGCGAGCATGTCCTTAAGGTCCTCGCGCGCAAAGCGGCCCTGAGCGAGTCGGCTGCGCAGGGCCTCGTAGGAGAACACGCCTCGGCGGCGGTCCTCGATAGAGGTCGGCGTGCCACCCATGATTACGCCCAGGTACTGCGCCTTGCCCTGGAGCGTGTCGTTGTACATGGTCAGGATCTTCTCGTAGTTATATTGGCGCGTAATCGCGTTGGGAATCTTGTACAGATTCACGAGCTCGTCGATGAGCACCAGCATGCCCTTGTAGCCGCTGCAGACCAAAAAGCGCGCAATGAGCTTAACGTAGTCGTACCAGTCGTCATCGCTGATGATGGTCGAGGAGCCCAACTCGGCGCGTGCCTCACTCTTGGTGCGGTATTCGCCGCGAATCCATTTGGTCACGCGACTCATAGCTTCTTCGTCACCCTCCGAGACGGCCATGCGATAGCGGCGGAGCATGCGGGTGAAGTCGAAGCCGTGGACCATTTCCTCGAGCGGGGCCAGTTGGGCATTGACGACCGACTCGTCGACGTCGGCACACGAGGCGACCCAGCGATCCAGAATAAGGTTGAGCGCACCGCCCTCGGGGCGCGTCCTGGTCGATATATTGCGGATGAGCTCGCGGTAGGTGGCAAGGCCCTGTCCTTGACCGCCCTGCAGGCGGCGCTCGGGCGACAGGTCGGCATCAGCGACAACGAATCCCTCGCCCATGGCGTGCGTGCGGATGGTCTGGAGCAAAAAGCTCTTGCCGGCGCCGTAGCGACCGACCAGAAAGCGGAAGCTCGCGCCACCGTCGGCGATGAGACTCAGATCGGTGAGCAGGGCGCGGATCTCGACCTCGCGCCCTACGGTGATGTAAGGAAGGCCGATGCGCGGGACCACGCCGCCCTTGAGCGAGTTTAGAATGACGGCAGCGACGCGCTTGGGCACGCGGGGTGCTGCGGATGCGGTATCACTCATGGTCTAGGTATCCTCTCACGTCTGCTTCGTAGTCCTCGATAATCTGCGGCCCTGCCGCGCCGAATTCGATAACGGTGTCTCCCACCAGGTCAAAGAGCGCCTCGTTGATGCTGTCGACGAGCATATCTTCGCTTTGGCCCGAGTGCGCCACTGCCGATGTCGCTTGCGCTGCGTTTTGCTCGAGGAGCGCGCGAAGGAAGGTATCTTCGGCGGGAGCGAGTTTGTTTGCAGCTTCGGTGGGCGCGGGCGTTACGGGTGCGCCCACAGACGCGAGGAGCGGCGCCACGACGCCAAACTCTTCGGTGGAGACAGTCGGCTCGTCGGGTTCGTTTTGCCGTATGGTCATCTCGCCAGGTTCGGCAGTCATGCCGGGTGCAGACTCGGTGTTCGGTTGCTCTATAAGCGTCGCCTCGGCTTCCACAGGTGCGCCGTCCTCGCGTTCCTCGTCGATCAAAAGCGCTTCGCGCGTTTGCACGGCGGCGCTCCGAATGTGTCCCAGCTGACTCAGATCGATATCGATCTTGACGGGCTGGTGTGCGGCGTCCCACGAAAGCCATGCCACAATCTCGTCATCGATAATCTTGGCCAGATATTTGGGGACCTTTTCTTCCTTAAGGGGATGGGCGGGGTCCAGCGCCAGGCGCAGGCGTTGGTCGCAGGCGCGCATCATTTCACCGAGCTTGCTGCTCTTTTGCCTACTACCGTGGATACGCATGCATTCCCAAAAGCCGTTTTGGCAACGGTAGATATGGATAGGATCCAGGCGGTATTCGCAGTCCTCGTGGCGCTCGGGCGCAAAGAATACGGCCGAGGCAAACATGGTGTAGGGCATGGCCGTCTCCTCCCCAAATAAGCTCGCCACGATGCCGGTCTTTCGGTGCGTGTCATAGTAGCGCGCCATACGGACATACACGGCGCACGCCACGTGGCGCAGATCGCGGTGGTGGCTGCGGTCGAGCCGCGAGTTACTTAGGTTGTACGTGGAGAGGGCGTTGATGGCGGCCATGAGTCGCTCCTCGCGCACCTCATCGGGCGGAAGGGGGAGCGTGGGCTCGGAGGTTTTGCGACGCTTAGGGGTCTGGCCGGACGGTGCCGGCGCTGGCACAAGGTCTCGTGCCGCGTGCCGCAGCTCGATAAGGGCATTATCGAACATGACGGTTTTAGAGTCACGAAGCAGCTTGGGGTCGAGCGCGTGGAACACGGCGTAATCCTGCAGCCACACGCGCGCAAACCGGTCGATGCCGGGCTCAAAGGCGCGGTAGGCATCCCAAAAGGCCTTGATCTTGTTAAAACCTTCGAGCGGATTATCTACGCCAATGCCGCAAATCAGCTCATAGAGATACAGAAAGGCAAAGGATGTAGACGTTTCCTCGACGGTTCCGCGGCGCACTTGGGCACGCCAGGTAAAGTAGCCGCGCAACTGTCGATCGCTCATGGCATTGTAGGTGGGAAAGTACGACTTAAAGGTGCCGTTGTAGGGGCAGTCGTCCTCAAAGTCGGCCATCAGCAGGCCTTGGCGGTAGAAAAGCTCGGCTTCCGAAAGCCAGCGACCCGCGCCGCCTTTGGGGTCATCCTGCCAGCGCGATATCTCGCGCATCTTGCGGTACCGGTCGGGAAGGAAATTCTGCATCTGACGACCGGTTTTGAGAATCGGCTCGTCAGCATAGACTTCGTTTGAGAAGCGAGCAGACTGATGGGTCCGGGCCTCGGCCATAATGCGCTCGATGAGCATCTTGATGTCCTGGTCGGCCACCGCTTCTCCTCTCCTAACGCAGCTTCGGTGACCTCATATCATAGCACAGCATCAAACAGGTGTTCGGGATGCCGCTACGTAGATAGATTTAGAACAGGAGGGCGTAGATGACGGCGATGACAACGGAGGGGAGCATATTGGCCGTGCGGAAGGTCTGAGGACGGATGAGGTTGACGCCGACGCAGAAGATGAGCATGGAGCCTACGAGCGAAAGGCTGTCGAGGGCTGCCGTAGTCATGATGGGGGAGAGTGCGCCGGCAAACAGCGTGATCGTCCCCTGGAACACGGCGACGGGCAGGGCGGAGAAAATGCAGCCGCGGCCAAGCGACGCCGTCATGGTGCAGACGATGATGCAGTCCAATGCGCCTTTCAGGGCAAGCGTTGACCAGTCACCGAGCAGACCGTCCTGGATCGATCCCACAATGGCCATGGCGCCGATACACACGGTGAGTGAAGTCGAGACAAAAGCGTTGGTGAACTCGTTATCGCCCTCGCTGCCGGTTTTGCGCTTGAGCCATTCGCCAAGGTTCTCGATGGCGGCCTCCAAGTTGATGGCCTCGCCGATGAGCGAGCCGAGGGCGAACGAGACGATGAGCATGGTGGTGCCGGTGGTCGCCAGCGCCTTCCCATCGATAAGGAGCATCTTTTGCATGGTGCCGCCAAGGCCGATAAACAGGACGCACAGCCCCGATGCTTTCATGAGCGTGTCTTGGATGCGCGGTGTAATGAAGCGGCCGCCCGCTAATCCCAAAAGACCGCCCGCAACTAAAAGCACAACGTTGATGATTGTTCCCAAGCCCGGCATGAGCCCTCCTGTATTGATGCCAACGTGGCAATCGTAGCAGAACGAAATGCGAGGTACATCGCGACTCGTCTAATACGTTATATAAGTGGTATTAGGAATGATGCGCGGCATTTAAGCCTCAGGTGGTTGTCGGGACATAGGGATAGTATTCAAAGCGCAGTGTCATAAGCCGCTGTGGGGATTCAATAGCCGCGGCGATGATATTGGCATCGCGGGCACGATCAAACCCTTCGAGTTCGATCTGATACGAGACGTCTTGCATAATGTCCAGACGTCGCCAGGCCAGGAGTGTGTCGCCATCGAATTCCAAGGTCTTGCCTCCGTCTGGAGCAACGGCGTATAGACGCAGCTTGGCGGTGGTTGCAGGGTCGACAACTGTGACCTTTTTAATTTCGTTTCGAGTATTCTTGGCGCCCAACAAGGTGAGCAGTGTTGGGGCCACGACCTCGCCCGATGGCAAAAAGACGACTTCGATGGATTCAGGAAATGCGATGATAGCCGACTTGCGGACGGGCTGATTGGCGGCGGCAACTTCGATGTTCGCAGCGTCGATGACCTCTGTGTGGTCGAGCGCGGCAAGCACGCAGCAGTTACCTTCATCGATCTCTTGAGGATCAGCAAGCCCCAGACTGTCCGCGAGCTCGGGATCGTTTGGATCGGCAGCGGGCTCATTCGGCGCTTCGAGAGAAGCTGGGATGCTGTTTGTCGGCGACGGCGTGTCGCCCGCACCTGCTTCTTTGTCCGCGCTCTCTTCTTGTATGGTTGCGTTGATGGGTTCGTCGTTTGAGGGGAGCGTCTTGGCGTCAAGCGCGGAGGGAAGAATTCCGATGGCTCCGGATCCGTTCCACTCCATTTCGAGAAGCGCCGGGTCGGCAAGAATGCGTTGCCTGCTTTGCGCGTGGGCATCGATTTCAATAGGGCCTGTCTCTATCCCTCGTGTAAGGCTGAGTGATCCGGCTGGCTTCTCGAAATGAGCGTCTGTGTCTTTGGCGCTGACGGCGTAGAACAGCAGGGACGCTTCTCCCGCCGCGATGGCATCGGTGCCGGCTTTGGTCAGCCGCAACGATGCCGTGAATGAGAGGGTGGGCTGCGTTTCGTCTGCATTCGCGGCGGCGCAGCCCAGACATATACCGCCTCCTTTCTCAAAAAACGTACCGTCGAAGGCGACCTTCGCTCCGTTCGCCGAGTCATCGACCGAAGCGATGTCGATGCGCAGCTCTAAATTGCATGGATCGCCATCTGCATCGAGCATAACCGAGCGCCACGTGCAGACGGCGCACCCCGCCTGGGAGCCGTTTGCCTTGTTCGAACGATTGATATCCACGACTATCGAGCCGTCCGTATTACGACGAAGGCATCCCGAGGTTGAGATCGCGGCCTGTGCGATCGAAAAACGCTTGCACGCAATGGCGCTCGACGGATTTGGTGCGGAACTTAGGACTGCTGGTAAGGAGTCTGCCATGACGGGAGTCGCCCAAGCGGCGACAGGCGTTCCGGTTGCGAGCGCGCCGCAGAGTGCGACGACGGGCAAAAGGTTCTTCGATGCCATGGGGTCTCCTTAGCTAATTTAGTGCGGCCTGTCCGTGTTTTGTTTCTGGCTGCGTTTGATGTGCAGACCGAGGCCGGCGGTTCCCGCGCCTGCTGCTGTGGCGCCTGCTGCCAAGAGCCATCGTCTGTCGCCTGTCTGCGCCAACGGTTCCTCGCGGTCGCCGCGGTCGAGCTCCGAGAGGTCGACCGTCACTTGCGTGGCGGCCTGCGCCTGTTCTTGCTGGGCAAAGGCCATGGCTGGCCCAAACGCTAGGATGCTGACGGCGGCGGCCAGGGCGACGGCCTTATGCCGTGTGCGCACCGGGCTCGACCGTCCAGGTGATCGTCGCAACCTGATCGCCTTCGCCGGTTACGCGGAAGATGTCGCGCGTGACGCGGGCGACGTTTCCGCTTGTCTTGAGCTTGATTTTGTCCGTGCCGCCGGCAATGCCCTGGTAGCCCATGTCGAAGGCTGCATTCTTGGAAAGATCGAGGCCCGTCCCTTGCGCGGCGGCGCTGGCGTTCTGGAGCGCGCCGTCGGGGCCGACCTTAAAGTCGATGGAGTTCTGCGCGGTTCCGGCCTTGGCGTCGGCGGCAATGGTCCAGGTGTTCATGGCGTCGATCTTCATGTTGGTGACATGGATGCCGTAGGCCGAATGATTGTCGATGGTGGTCGCGTCTTCTGAGGGGCCCTGAAGCGTGCCGTCGGCCTTGGCGACGAAGGGAATAACCGTCGGAACTTTGAACTCAACGTTGTCGATCTCGGTCCTGACCATTACCTTCGTGGTTCCAACGCGCCCGGCTGCCATAGCTGGCGTCGGGGCGGCGCCCATTGCGAGCGCGAGCGCGAGCCCTGTGCCCACGACGAGCGCTCTGACTCCGTTCATGTTCCTGGTGATGTCCATGGTCGTTCCTTTCTATTCGCCGCGGGCCGTCCCCGCGATGATTGGACGAATGCTGGTGAATTACATGCGGTGCCGTGTCGGCCGGAAGGCTAGTTCTCGGTTTGCTCAACCCGTACCTTGACACGTGTCGGATTGCCGTGGCTGTCGAGGGTCTTTGCATCGAGTGCCTGGATCTCGATGTACGCCTCGCCTTCTTTGATGTCGCCGGCGGGGCACGTCTCGATTGTCTTGCCGGTCTCGACCACACCGGATTCGTACATGGTCTCGTCGTTTTGGATGACGCGGAATCGCTGGGGAAATTTATTGTCTTGGACGTTTTGCACGTTGACGCGCAGTTTGCCGTCCTCCTGCAGCTGAGCGACCGGCGCGACCGAAATCGTCATCATGTTGTCGCGGACGATGGCGTCGAGCTCATCTTGGATTTCCTGGCGCGTTTTGCCCTCGGCCGTCGTAACCGAAGCGCCCGCCTCGGGTACGGGCTGCGACTGCCAAACGTATAGTCCTACGGCGACAAGGGCACAGACGATGGCCAAGCAGGCAACGATGAGCTTCTTGCGACGACCCAGGCCTGCAAAGTGGGGTGGCTTCTTCGCGCTCATGCGGCATCCTTGGCGGTATAGACGCGCGCAAAGGTGGACGGGTCCGCTCCAAAGAGCATGTGAAGCATCAGACGGCGCGAGTAGACGAGCTCGTCGAAGTCGGGAGGGAGCTCGATGTCGTGGATATGCGCGATGTGGTGGGCGAGCGCCGAGAACGACTCGGGGTCGCAGATCACATCGGTGGTAACGTGGTAGACCGTCGTATCGGGGAATGCCTCTTCGTCGAAAGGCAGGAGATGGGGATCGTCGTCGACTTCGATGGCGATGCCGTACTGGGGCCAGTAATATGCCATGGGAACCTCCCTGCTTCTGGGCCAAAACTTCTATCGGTTTTGGCTGTCGACGCCGACCTTATCAGCCGCTACTTGACCAATTTCTGACCAAATGCTTGACGGATTGGCGTCTCCGCAGGTAAAAGGCGGCAAAAAAAACTCCAACTTTTTTCGAGCGACAATCGCGCGGTCGGCGACGGCGGGGCCATATGTGTCAAAAGCATCGTCTGCCGAGGAAATCTAGCCGCTCGCCGAATTGCACGAACGTAAAAAACGCCAATTATGGAGACGGTCTCGAACACGTCGACGAAACGATGCGGTAACATCTCCCTGCAAACACTGTAGTTAGCTAAAGGGGGAGTTCGCGTGTCTGCAACCATCAAACCCTTCACCGACGAGTTCGAAGAGTATGGCCGCGATGAATCTCGCGCATCGGGCGAGGCCTCGAGCATCTCGTTTCCGACAACGGAAAACGAGGTCCGTGCCATTTTGGAAAAGCTCCATGCCGAGCGTGTTCCGGTAACGGTTCAGGGCGCCCGAACCGGCCTTGCCGCCGGCGCCGTGCCCCACGGCGGGCATATCCTCAATACTTCCCGTATGAATCGCTATTTGGGCCTTCGCCGCGATGAACAAGGCCAATTTCTGCTGCGCGTGGAGCCGGGCGTTGTGCTCTCGGAGCTGCGCAAGCAGCTGAGCAAGAAGGTGCTGCCGACCGCTGGTTGGGACCAGGCATCGCTTGAGGCCTACGAGGAGTTCCAAGAGGCTCCCGAGCAGTTTTTTCCCACCGATCCCACCGAGGCGTCTGCCTGTCTGGGCGGCATGGCGGCATGTAACGCCTCCGGTGCCCGCAGCTACGCCTACGGCCCCATGCGCCCACATATCACGGGACTCCACGTCGTGCTGGCTGATGGCGATTTGCTTGAGCTTCGGCGCGGCGAGGCTTTTGCCCAGGGCCGCCACCTGTCGCTCGTGACGGCAGCGGGCCGTACACTCGAGCTCGATCTTCCCGGCTATACCATGCCCAAGACAAAAAATGCTTCGGGCTATTTCGTTGCTGACGATATGGATGCCATCGATCTGTTTATCGGTGCGTGTGGCACAATCGGCGTTATCACCGAGCTCGAGATTGCCCTGCAGGTGGCACCCGCGGTCGTTTGGGGCGTGAGCTGCTTCTTCGACAGCGAAGACAAGGCCGTGTCCTTCACCGATTCTGTGCGTCCCGTCCTGTCCCATGCGGCTGCCATCGAGTACTTCGATGCTGGCGCCCTGGATATTCTACGTCGCCAGCGCGAGCAGTCGACGGCGTTTGCCTCGCTGCCTGCGCTCGACAAAGACGCCAAGGTCTGTGTCTACGTGGAGCTCGACTGCGACGACGAAGCCCAGGCGATTGAGGAGCTGTATCACTTGGGGTGGGTACTGGAGCTTGCGGGCGGCAGTGACGATGCGACATGGGTCGCGCGCGCCGAGGTCGATCGCGAGTGTCAGCGATTCTTCCGCCATGCGGTGCCCGAGAGCGTCAACATGCTCATCGACGAGCGCCGCCGCATGGATCCCACCATCACCAAACTGGGTTCGGACATGTCGGTGCCCAACGCGCACTTGGCCGATGTTATCGCCCTCTATCGCCGCACGCTGGCGGAAAGTGGGCTTGAATCTGCCGCCTGGGGGCATATCGGTAACAACCATCTGCATGTGAACATTCTGCCGCGCGATGCACAGGATTATCGCCGCGGCGGAGAACTCTTTGCCCAGTGGGCTTCCGAGGTCACGGCCATGGGCGGTGCCGTCTCCGCAGAACACGGCGTCGGCAAGATCAAGGCGGGCTTCTTGGAGACGATGTACGGTCACGAGGCCATGGTCGAGTCGGCGCGGCTCAAGCTCCAGCTCGATCCTGCCGGGCAGCTGGGTCGCGGTAACCTGTTTTCGGAGAAGCTCTTGGATGAGCTCGTCCAGAAAGGGGGCGCGTGAAGATGAGCGATTTCCATATGGTGGTGTGCGTCAAGGCCGTGCCGGGCAGCACCGAGGTCAAGATGGACCCCAAGACCAATACCATCGTGCGCGATGGCAAGCAGGCGGTCATTAATCCCTTTGATGCGAGCGCTTTGGAATGCGCGCTGGCGCTGAAGGACGACTTTATCGGCTTTGGCATGGACGTGCGCGTGACGGTGGTGTCGATGGGCATCCCCGCGACCGAATCGCTGCTGCGCGACTGCATCGCTCGAGGCGCCGACGACGCGCTGCTGCTGACCGACCGAGCCTTTGCGGGCGCCGATACCCTGGCAACCACCTATGCCCTCAAGTGCGGCATCGAAGCGCTCGACGAGGACTTCGACCTGCTCATCTGCGGCAAGATGGCGGTGGATGGCGATACGGCCCAGATTGGCCCCGAGCTTGCCGGCGCCTTTGAGATTCCCTGCGTGACCGATGTGAGCTGCGTGCAGAGCGCAGGTTTTACGACGTGCGGTGCGCTTTCGCTCGTTCACGGTTGCGATGCCGGCGAGGAGACGGTCTATCTTGAGATGCCGTGCGCGATGACGACTGCCAAGGAGATTGGCCAGTTGCGTATGCCGAGTATTGCCGGTATTCGCGCGGCGGAGGAGGCGGACGTGCGCGTGGTCAGTGCCGCCGACGTGAACGCCGACCCCGCGCGTTGCGGTCTTGCCGGGTCGCCGACACAGGTCGTGCGCTCGTTTGTGCCCGACCGTGACCAAACGTGCGAGGCCGTTGAGGGGACGGCGTCCGAGCAGGCGGCAAAGCTTGCCAAGATTATCGAGGGGATGGCATAGATGAGCGGACTGATTATCGATAGCGAAGCCTGTATCGGCTGCGGTCGCTGCGTTCGCGCCTGTGCCTCGGGCGGCATCGTAGTGGAAGGCGAGCGACCCAGCCGATGCGCCCGCGTAACCGACGGCTGCATCCTATGCGGTGGGTGCGTCGACGCCTGCCCTGTCAACGCTATCTCGATCGAGCGTGACGAGGCCGCTGGTGCGGTGGACCTTGATGCATATCGAGACATTTGGGTATTCGCGCAGACCGACGAGCACGATACGGTGACTCCCGTTGCCTATGAGCTTATGGGCAAGGGCCGCGAGCTTGCCGATGCTCGCGACTGCCGTCTGGTGGCACTGATCGGTATGGGTCCCGAGGGTTCTCTCGGCGACCTGGAGCATCTGGTTTGCGCGGGCGCCGACGAAGTCCTGGCCTGTCGCGACGAGCGCCTGCGCCAAAACGATGCGGAGGTCTACGCCCGCTTGATCTGCGATTTGGTAGCCGAACGCAAACCCGAGGCCATCCTATACGGTGCGACCGCTTTTGGCCGCGAACTGGCACCCGGCGTTGCCGTGCGCTTGCAGACGGGCCTTACGGCTGACTGCACCGTACTTTCGATGGATACGGAGACGGGACTGCTGCAACAGACGCGTCCGGCGTTTGGCGGCAACCTGATGGCCACCATCGTCTGCCCCAATCATCGTCCCCAGATGGCAACGGTTCGTCCCGGCATCTTTAAGGCGCCCGACTTTGACTACGACCGCTCCGGCACGATCACCCAGATATCGCTTGCGGATGATGCTAAGGCTCGTGTCGAGATCTCGATTCCCGCCGAGGAGTGGAGGCAGCAGGCCTCGATCGCCGATGCCGAACGCTTGGTCGTGGTGGGCCGCGGCATTGGCTCCAAGAAGAATCTGCCCCTGATGCGAAGGCTCGCCGAGGCTCTGGGAGCCGAGCTTGGTTGCACGCGACCTGTCGTGGAGGCCGGCTGGTTGGAGTATCGCCATCAGATTGGCCAGACCGGCGTATCGGTTTCGCCCAAGCTTCTCGTGAGTATCGGTGTTTCGGGCGCCATCCAGCATCTTGCCGGCATCGGTGGGGCAGAGTGCATTATCGCCATCAACGAGGACCCGGATGCCCCCATCTTTGGTGCTGCCCAGTACAAGGTTGTCGGCGATGCCGTCGAGGTCGTCGAGGAACTGCTGGCCCAGCTTGAGCGCTAGGCGCGCGCCAGCCAGTCGCGCATCTCGTCCTTAAGGCGGCTCCAAGTCGCCTGCGTGGCGGGGTCGGTAAAGGGCCGCGTAATGCCAAAGGGCGCGTCGAGCAGGCGGTGGATATCGCCCTGTTCGCGCGCCAGCGCGCGGCTTGCTGGATAGACGAGCTCAAACATAAAGCAGATGAGTCCCACCAGGTAGTCTGCGGGCTCGTTGCGTTCATCGCGTGCGACGCAGCGGTGCTCGTCAAAGGCGGCAAGTGTCGGCGACGAGAAACGGCTGCCGAGAAACGTCTTCTCGTCCACCTTGAGGATGGTGTCGACGGTGCTGTCGGCGATGGTGCGCATAATGTCGATCTTGTCACCATCGCGCACGATATCGCAGAAGCACCGTGTACGCTCGTCGAGTAGTGCCGGCAGGCGAAAGTCGCTGTGATAGGCGATGCTCGCTCGGATGAGCTCGTCATGCGCACCGGTTTCGATAAAGTCACGGATGTTTGTCGTGGCGGGTGCATCGGCGGGATTCTCGCCAAAGAGGACCTCGATGCCCAGCGCCGCATGGCTCATGCTCTCGGCGTCCTTAAAGGTGTCCCAGCGTCGCAGCTGCTCAAAGCGGCCCATATCGTGTAGCAGGCCGCAAAGCCATGCCAGGTCAATATCTTCTGACGACCAGCCCTGCTCGCGCGCTACGGCATCGCATGCCTCGGCCACGTGGTACGTATGCTCGATTTTGAGCGCGATGCGTGGGTTGGTGGCGTCGTAGGCATCGGTGTAGCTTTTGAAGGCCGCGCGCGCCCGGTCTCGATCGATAGCTGTCATAATGACTTCCTAAAAAGTTGTGTCTTTCGATCCGGTGGCAATTGTAGGTGAACTCGGTTGCTGCCGGATGATGATTCTGCCGTATCGCTACATGCGGCTCGGAGACCTTGTCAGGGTGAGAAGCGTATGGTGCTCAAAATCGTTAGAACCGTCTGGCCGGTGATGCTTACCTATGTTGCAATAGGCGCGCCGTGCGGAATGATCATGGGGCAGACGGGAATGGAGCCCTGGATGGTCTTTGCTCTGAGCAGCACGTTTGTGACGGGCAGCGGGCAGTTTATGATCTGCAACCTGTGGCTGGCGGGTGTGCCTGCAGCATCGATCGTCGCGAGCGTCGCCGCCGTCTCCTCGCGTTTTGCGCTTTACTCGGCATCGATCGCGCCGCATCTGACGGGTGCCTCGAAGTGTCAGACGCTGGCTGTTGCCGCGACACTTACCGAGGAGGCATACGGCATCTCGCTTGCCAAGTTGGTTGAAGGGGAGGATTGGGGCCCGCGTGAGTCCTTCGTGCTCAACGTGATCCTTATCGCAACATGGGGCGTTTCGTGTACGACGGGCGCCATCGTCGGCGCCGTTGTCGATGTTCCCACCGCCATTGCAGCCTTTGTCTGCACCTCACTCTTTATCTGCCTGCTCTTTTCGCAGCGGCTGTCGCGCGGCAATGTCGTGGCTGCTGTTATGGCTGCGGTGTCTGTCGCCATATGCAAGTTCTTGGGCCTCACGAATATTGCCGTGCCGGCAAGCGTCGTGGCCGGCATTGCCATTGCGTTGGCGTGCGATGCTGTATTTGACGGAAGAGGTGCCCGCGATGCCCGTTAACGAGTTCTTGGTTCTGTGGCTGTCGTCGTGGGCTGCTATCGCGTTCTTTCGCATCGCGCCGGCGTTCGCCTTGCGCGGGCGGACCCTGTCGCCCCGTATTACCGAGGCCCTGGGCTATATCCCGCCCGCTGCCTTTGCCGCGCTGGTCGCCAACGACTTGGTGAGCCCCGGCGCGTTCGACGCGGGACTCTGGCCTGCCTTGGTTCCCTGGATTGCGGCCGCCGGCGTCGTGGTCGTGGCGGTCAAGACAAAATCGATGCTGTGGTGCTGCGTCTCGGGCATCGTACTCTATATCGTCTTGAGCCTTATATAGGGGTGGCGTCGCGGGCGCCGAATCTCGTTCCATCCCAACTTGTCGAATTTTTCACCGAGCTGGTCTATTTCTTCTGGTACCATGGTCAAACTTTACTGTAGCAAAGCATGACGTGGGCTTTTGTTCCGCGTCAGCGGAAATGGGGGTTTCATGGCACAGGAAGCGACTGCCAACGAGCAAAAGAAATTCAAGGTTCCGCGCATCCCGGGCGACATCATGATCTATCCGATGATCGTCGGTCTTTTGCTCAACACCTTCTGCCCGCAGGTTTTTGAGATCGGCGGCTTCTTTACGGCTGCCTGCCGCGGTGGCTCCAATACCATCGTCGCCGCGATCCTGCTGTTCGTGGGCGCCGGCATCAGCTTTAAGTCCACGCCGGGCGCCATCAAGACCGGTATCGTCGTGCTGATTCCCAAGCTGGTCGTCGCAGCGGCTCTCGGCCTAGGCGTGGCATATTTCTTTAACGACAACTTCCTGGGTCTGAGCTCCGTGTCTATCATCGGCGGCATCACGTTTTGCAACATGGCGCTCTATACGGGCATCATGGGTGAGTTCGGCGATGAGTCCGAGCAGGGCGCCGTCGGTATCCTGTTCTTTACGGCCGGCCCCGCCGTCACGATGATCATCCTTGGTGTTTCGGGTCTTGCCAACATCCCTGTCGGTACTATCATCGGCTCCATTTTGCCGCTCGTTATCGGCATGGTTCTGGGCAACCTGTTCCCGTTTATCAAGAACCTGCTGGTTCCCGGCGCCAATCCCGCGATCGCTGTAATTGGTTTTCAGCTCGGTGCGTCCATGAGCCTTTCGAGCTTCATCGCCGGTGGTATTTCCGGCATCTTGCTGGGCCTTGTCACGCTGTTTGTCGTCGGTCCCATCACCTTTGCGTTCGAGCGCCTGTGCGGTGGTAACGGCAAGGCTGCCGTGGCTTGTTCCACCATCGCCGGCACGGCTATGACCACGCCGGTTGCTCTCGCCGAGGTCGCGCCGCGCTACGCCGAGCTTGCGCCCACCGCGTACGCCCAGATCGCCACTGCCGTTATCATCACGGCAATCATGGCTCCGATTCTGACCGGCTGGGTCGACAAGAAGTTCTGCCAGGGCAAGGAGGACCTGTCGCCTGCCGGTGTCGAGGCCATCGAGGAGGCCGTCGCGACCGACATCGATGGCGAGTAACGGCCGTTACCGATAATTGATTCCGGCGTGCAATTCGCGCCGTCCGAGCGCCCGAACAGAAACTGTTTTGCAGTGATGTTCGGGCGCTTTGCTATGATCCCCTTTACCCCTGCGGAGTAAAGGGGTGTTTATTGCCCTGATTCGAATTGGGCGATTCTGACCATTCGGATATTGAAGGGATGGCGTCTAGTGGTTAAGGCACTCAAGATTGAGATATTCCTGCTATGCATGATTGTTCTTATCGGGCTTGCCGCGCGAAGTCGTCGCTCCTTGTTCTCGAGCACCCTGCAGCTATTGTTTAGCATGCTTGACTACACCTCTGCCGCGTACATATTATTCGATATGATCTGGACGCTTTCGGATGGTGCGGACGGCACGTTGGGTATTGCTGCCAACTGGATTTCCAACGCGGTTTCGTTTTCGCTCTTTGCCATCGCGTGTCTCATTTGGTTTATCTATTCCGAGACGATGCAGGGCTCTCGCCTTGTGACCTCGCGCTATAGGGTGGTGCTTGTAACGTTGCCTACGGCTCTGGTGGTCGTGCTGGCTTTTACCAGTTACTGGACGCACGCCTTGTTCTATATCGATTCGCAGGGCGTGTATCGTCGCGGCTTTGCCTATATGATCCAGCCCATTGTCAGCTACTGTTACGTTATACATACGTCCCTGCATGCGTTTGTGCAATCTCGCAGGGTCGAGAGCCTGCAGACGAAGGCTATCTATCGAACCTTGGCATTTTTCGCCATTCCGGCCCTGGTGGGCGGTACCTTTCAGATCGTATACTCGGTGCCTGGCCTTTGTGTCGGCATAATGATTAGCATGTTGCTGCTCTACATTATCTGCCAGGAGCAACTCATCTCGACCGACCCGTTGACTGGCCTCAACAATCGCAACCGTTTTGAGACCTATATGCTGTCGCTCTTCTCAAATGTGGATCAGGCCGAAGATGTGTATCTGCTCATGATGGACGCCGACGGCTTTAAGCAGATTAACGATCGCTATGGGCATGTGGAGGGCGACCACGCTCTTCAGGTCATATCCGCTGCGCTCAAAGAAGTCTGCTCGGCGTCTGGTGGCTTTATTGCACGTTATGGTGGCGATGAGTTCGTGGTGCTCCAAAAGGCAGCAGCGGAACAGGACATCATAGATCTGTGTTCGGCGATTAACGACGAGCTCGCGCGCGCCGAGGTTCCGTATCTGTTGCGGATGTCCATCGGCTACGCACGGGTTGGTGATGGCGTCGATACCTGGCAAGACTTGCTTCGCGCTGCCGACGCGGAACTCTACCGCGTCAAGGCCGAGAAAAAGAAAGCCGGCGCCCAGATACGCTAGAAAAAAGGGCGCACGACCGTTGCGATGGTCGTGCGCCCTTTTTGCGTTTGCGGGGGCCACCGGCCATAACGCCCAGGCGCGGTGCGGCAAGACGAGCGTCTGCCGCCGCGGCTCGGTACGAAATCAACGAGAATCAGTGTGCTCCATTGAGCTAAAGTGTGCGAACGCCCTCTTTAAAAAGGTGAGCTCGCTAGGCTTTTTTGGGTTTGTTGACGATGATGATGCCGCCGCAGACCAACAGCAGGGCAACGATGACGGTAATGGGGCTCGTGCCAGCGCCCTCGCCGAGCAGCAGCGCGCTCAGCAGCACACCAAAGACGGGGTTCATAAACCCAAAGACCGAGACGCGGCTGACGGGGTTGACGGCAAGCAGGCGCGACCACAGCGAGTAGGCGACCGCGGAGATAAGCGCCATGTAGATGATGAGCGCGATGGCGGGGGCGATTTCGGTGGGGGACAACGTGCCGCCCATCAAAAACCCGATGGCGGTAAGGACCACGCCACCGACTAAAAACTGCCACCCGGCAAGCAAGACGCCGTCGTGCTCGCGCGAGAAGATACCGATCAGGCAGGTCGAAAGGGCACCCGCGACGGTGGAGGCTAGGATAAAACCCTCGCCGTCGAGCGTAAAGCCAAAGGTGCCGTCCGCGCCCGAAAGGTTGACGAGCGCGACGCCGGCAAAGCCCAGTACGCAGCCGAGCACTTTGGCCGCATTGAGCTTCTCGGTGTGAAATGCCAGGGCGGCAAAGAGGATTGCGAGGAAGTTGGCGCTGGCCTCGATGATGGAGCTCGACATGGCGCTGGCGCGCGAGAGGCCCAGGTAGAAAAAGAAGTACTGCCCGATAGTCTGGAAGAGCGACAAGATGCAGATGGGCTTGATATCGCGCGCTTGCGGAACGAGCGGTCGGCGCTGGGCCACGCTCATGCCAACAATGACCAGCATGCCGGCAAGCGTAAAGCGTAAACCTGCAAAGAGCAGCTGCGAAGCGCTATCGTGCGCTGGGATGCCAAAGAGCGCGTAGCCGATCTTGATGCAGGGAAAGGCCGATCCCCAGAGTGCACAGCAAACAAGACAGCCCAGGATGAGTCCGGGCAGGGTGGCGAGATACGGCTTGCGGCTTTCCATGATGTCCTTCTCCTATACGCGCAAAGCAAAAAAGAACCCGCCACCGGGGGTGCCGGTGGCGGGTGTTGTTACCCGAGGGGATTGTACCCGATGGGAAAGGTTTAAGCGAAGTAGGCCACGCCGCTCTCAAAGATCGGCATGAACTTATCGCCGGGGACATGCTCGGGCACGTTGCGGTACAGGCTGTTGCCGCGACGCTCGGCATGGCCCATCTTGCCCAGGACGCGGCCGTCGGGGCTCGTGATGCCCTCGATGGCGAGTGCGGAGCCGTTGGGGTTGACGGAAAGGTCCATGCTGGGCTTGCCGTCCTCGCCCACGTACTGCGTGGCGACCTGGCCGTTGCCGATCAGCTGGGCGAGCACTTCGTCGTTGGCGACAAAGCGGCCCTCGCCGTGGCTGATGGCGACGGTGTAGGGGTCGTCCAGGCTGCACTGCGACAGCCACGGGGACAGGTTGGACGAGATACGGGTGCGCACCAGACGGCTCTGATGGCGACCGATGGTGTTGAACGTAAGCGTGGGCGCATCAGGCGTGGCGTCGACGATGTCGCCGTAGGGCACCAGACCGAGCTTGATCAGGGCCTGGAAGCCGTTGCAGATGCCCAGCATCAGGCCGTCGCGGGCCTTGAGCAGGTCGCGGACTGCCTCGGTGACCTCGGGAGCGCGGAAGAACGCCGTGATGAACTTGGCGGAGCCATCGGGCTCGTCGCCACCCGAGAAGCCGCCGGGGATCATGATGATCTGGCTTGCACGGATGCGGCGGGCAAGCTCGTGGGTGCTCTCGGCGACGGCCTCGGGCGTGAGGTTGTTGATCACGAAGGTGTCGGCTTCGGCACCGGCTGCGCGGAAGGCACGTGCGCTGTCGTACTCACAGTTGTTGCCGGGGAACACGGGGATGATCACGCGCGGACGGGCGATCTTGGCGCCGCTGTACACGTGGATGTCCTTGGCACGGAAGTCGATGGTCTCGACCTCGGGGGTCTCGTCGGCGCTGCGGTAGGCAAAGACGCCCTCGATGCCGCTCTCCCAGGCCTCCTGGAGCTCGGAGAGCTCGATGACCTCGGAGCCGGTGTCGATGACATAGCCCTCGACGGTGGTGCCCAGGGGCTCGACGACAACGCCGTCGGCGACCTCGGGCAGCTCGGCATCCTCGGCGAGCTCGACGATAAAGCTGCCATAGAGCGGGGTGAAGAGGCTCTCCACGTCCACATCCTCGGCAAGCTCGATACCGATCTGGTTGCCGACGCACATCTTAAAGAGGCTTTCGGCGCCGCAGCCGTAGCCGGGCGTGGAGACGGCCAGGGCGTCACCGGTGGCGGTGAGCGCCTCGACGGCATCAAACGCGGCGAGCAGCTGCTGGGCGTCGGGGCGGTAGTCCTCGCCATAGGTGGCGGGGGCGATACGCACGACGCGATGCGTCAGGCCCTTGAACTCGGGTGAGACGGCACGGGCGGCACGGCCCACGGCAACAGCGAAGCTGATCAGGGTGGGCGGAACGTTGAGCTCGCCGGCCTCGTCCTCAAACGAGCCGCTCATGGAATCCTTGCCGCCGATGGCGCCGGCACCCAGGTCGACTTGGGCCATGAGAGCGCCCAGGACGGCTGCCATGGGCTTGCCCCAGCGCTCTGCCTCGGTGCGCAGGCGCTCGAAGTACTCCTGGAAGGAGAGGTAGGCGCGCTTGTGCTCAAAGCCGGCAGCCACGAGCTTGGCGATGGACTCGACCACGGACAGGTAGGCGCCCGCAAACTGGTCGGCTTCCATCAGGTAGGGGTTGAAGCCCCATGCCATAGCGCTTGCCGTGGTGGTCTCGCCGTCCACGGGGAACTTGGCGACCATGGCCGAGCTCGGGGTGAGCTGCGTCTTGCCGCCAAAAGGCATAAGCACGGTTGCGGCACCGATGGTGGAGTCGAAGCGCTCGGAAAGGCCCTTGTTGGAGGCGACGTTAAGATCGGTGACGAGCGAGGTCATGCGCTCGGCAAGTGTGGTGCCGGCCCAGCTGGGCTGCCACACGCTGCGGGCGCAGACGTGGGCGACCTGGTGCTTGGGTGCACCGTTGGAGTTGAGGAACTCGCGGGATAGATCGACGATGGCGACGCCGTTCCATGCCATGCGCATGCGCGGCTCGGCGGTAACCTCGGCGATAACGGTTGCCTCCAGGTTCTCCTCGGCGGCGTAGCCCATGAACTCCTCGACGTCACCGTCGGCGACGGCGCAAGCCATGCGCTCCTGGGACTCGGAAATGGCGAGCTCGGTGCCATCCAGGCCGTCGTACTTCTTGGTCACGGTGTCAAGGTCGACATACAGGCCGTCGGCAAGCTCACCCACGGCGACCGAGACGCCGCCGGCGCCAAAGTCGTTGCAGCGCTTGATCAGACGGCAGGCGTCGCCGCGGCGGAACAGACGCTGCAGCTTGCGCTCGACCGGGGCGTTGCCCTTCTGGACCTCGGCACCCGAGGTCTCGATGGGCTCGGTGTTCTGGGTCTTTGAGGAGCCGGTGGCGCCACCGATGCCGTCACGGCCGGTGCGACCACCCAGCAGGATGATCTTGTCGGTGGGGGCGGGGCACTCGCGACGAACGTGGTTTGCCGGGGTGGCGCCCACGACGGCGCCAACTTCCATGCGCTTGGCCACGTAACCGGGGTGATAGAGTTCATTAACCTGACCGGTGGCAAGGCCGATCTGGTTGCCGTAGCTGGAGTAGCCGGCGGCAGCGGTGGTCACGAGCTTGCGCTGCGGCAGCTTGCCCTCGAGCGTCTCGGAAACCGGGACGGTGGGGTCGCCGGCGCCGGTGACGCGCATGGCCTGGTACACATAGCTGCGGCCCGAGAGCGGGTCGCGGATAGCGCCGCCCACGCAGGTGGCGGCACCGCCGAAGGGCTCGATCTCGGTCGGGTGGTTGTGGGTCTCGTTCTTAAAGAGGAACAGCCAGTCCTGGTCCTCGCCGTCGACATCGACCTTCACCTTGACGGTGCAGGCGTTGATCTCCTCGGACTCATCGACATCGGTCATGACGCCGGACTTCTTAAGGTACTTGGCGCCGATGGTGCCCATGTCCATGAGGCAGACGGGCTTGGCGTCGCGACCGAGCTCGTGGCGCATCTCCATGTAGCGGTCGAAGGCTTGCTGCACCACGGCGTCGTCGATTGTCACGTCGTCCAGGACGGTGCCGAAGGTGGTGTGGCGGCAGTGGTCGGACCAATAGGTGTCGATCACGCGGATCTCGGTGATGGTGGGGTCGCGATCCTCATCGCGGAAGTACTGCTGGCAGAAGGCGATGTCCGCCTCGTCCATGGCAAGACCGCGCTCGGCGATAAAAGCCGCAAGGCCGGCCTCATCGAGCTCGCGGAAACCGTCGAGCACCTCGACGGGCTGGGGCTCGGGGGTCTCCATGTACAGCGTCTCGGGCAGGTCGAGCGAGGCGATGCGCGCCTCGACGGGGTTCACCACGTAGTGCTTGACGGCATCGATGGCGGCTTCGTCCAGAGTGCCCGAGATCATATAGACCTTGGCGGAGCGCACGGCGGGGCGCTCGCCCTGGCTGATGAGCTGCACGCACTCGCTGGCGGAGTCGGCGCGCTGGTCAAACTGGCCAGGCAGGAATTCGACGGCAAAGACGGCGCCATCGCTTGCGGGGAGCTCGTCGTAGGTCACATCGACCTGGGGCTCGCTAAAGACGGTCGGCACGCAGGAGCGGAAAAGCTCCTCGTCGATGCCCTCGACGTCGTAGCGGTTGATGATCCTCAGGGCCTCGATGCCCTTGATGCCGAGAATTTCGGTCAGCTCGCCCTTGAGCTGCTGAGCCTCGACGTCGAACCCGGGTTTCTTCTCCACGTAGATACGAGAGACCATTGGTTCCTGCCTTCCTGATCGGTTGGGCGTACGGTACGGTATGCGGCAGCGGTCGGTTTACGGGGCAAGCCTCGCGGTCGCCTTGAGCCACATGTTTGTAAACCTCACTATGATACGACAGCTCGCGGCGCGTTGAGGACGGCGAGGGTGCTACAGTGAAGCGCAAACAAGAGAAAGGCATCACATGGCATTCGTTTCGCTCGCCATCATCGCACTCGTGGCCTTTGCGAGTCCTTTTATCGCCTCGGCGATTCCCGGGAAACCCGTTCCCGAGACGGTCTTTTTGCTCGTGTTTGGCGCGGTGCTGGGACCCCATATGCTCGACATTATCCATGTAGATGCCGAGGTCTCGCTCGTGTCCGAGCTCGGCCTGGCCTTTTTGTTCCTGCTTGCCGGCTTTGAGATCGACCCCAAGAGCATCACGGGCGTCGAGGGGCGCTACGGCTTGGCGACGTGGGTCGTCACGTTTGGTATCGCCTGGCTTGCCGTGCGCTTTACCCCGTGGTTCTCAGTCAGTCATTTCGACGGTATCGCCGTGACGCTTGCCCTCACTTCGACGGCGCTCGGCACGCTCGTGCCCATCATGCGTGAGCGCTCGCTCACTGGCACGCGTGTGGGCGACTCGATTCTCGCGTATGGCACCTGGGGCGAGCTCGGCCCTGTGCTCGCCATGTCGGTGCTGCTGTCTGCCCGCACTGGCATCCAAACGCTCGTAATCCTTGGCTTGTTTGCGGTGGTTTGCGTGTTGCTGGCCGTGGTCCCAAGCCGCTCCAAGCGCGTCGGCAGCCGCTTCTTTGCGTTTGTCGAGGAACGCGCCGATACCACGTCGCAGACCTTCGTGCGCCTGACGGTGCTCATCCTGGTCACACTCGTGGCGTTCTCGGCTGTCTTTGATCTCGACATCGTGTTGGGTTCTTTTGCCGCCGGCTTTGTCCTGCGCTATATCATCCCCGAGGGCAACCATACGCTCGAGACCAAGCTCGATGGCCTGGCCTACGGCTTTTTGATTCCGGTATTCTTTACCGTATCGGGCGCAAAGATCGACCTGACGGCCGTGGCGTCGCGCCCCGGGCTGCTCGCAGGCTTTATCGTGGCGTTGCTGATCATTCGCGCCGTGCCCATTCTCATCTCTATGAGCATTTGTCCTGCGACGCGCGATGTGTCGGCGTATGGTCGTATTACCGTGGCCCTGTACTGCACCACGGCCCTGCCGATCATCGTTGCCGTGACGAGTGTTGCCGTCAACGCGGGCGCGCTGTCGCAAGATATTGCGTCGGTCATGGTTGCCGCCGGTGCCATCACAGTGTTCTTGATGCCGCTGCTCGCACAGCTCTTCTACCGCGTGGTGGATGCTGCGCCGGTCGCCGCCGTGGCAGAGGTTGCCGAGCATCCATCCGATGCGCTCGACATCCTGCGCGCCCATCACGACCTAGCGAGCTTGCTCGCGCGCGAGCATGAGCTGCTGACTTCGCATGGCCATGGTCGCGTATTCGAGGGCCTGCCTACGCTCGATACGATTGCCGAGCGTTTTTCCGCCGAGGCAGCGAGCGACCACATCGATGCCCGCATCGTGGACGCGGCGCACCTGCTTGCCGATAAGACTTACGGCGACGAGATCGACCCCGGCAAGCTCACCCCGCTCGAACGCCGTCGCCTGGAGCGCGCCAAGCTCGCCGTGCGCGAATACCGCCGCCGCATGCTGGAGCTCTATGCGCGCGATGAAGCCCAGGACGACGACGGCAGGTAGCCAACGCCGTCGCGGAAAATGCATCCCAGAATCCGCGTCCAGAGTGGGACGCGCTTTCCGCGAGAGGCCCGTTACGGAAAGCGTGTCCCAGAATCCGCGCCCAGAATGGGACATAGTTTCTGAAAGAAGGCCCTGAGGGAAACTGCGCCCCGTTCTGAGCTGAAATACCGGGACGCAGCTTCCCCTGCAAGCAGAACAAGGCGCGCTGCCTGCGGTTGATGCAGACAGCGCGCCTTTTGCGTTGGGCTTCGTTGAGGTTCGAAGTAGTGGACTAGTTGGCCATGACGCCTTCTGTCCAGGCCTCGACGTCCTCGATGCGCAGGACGTTGGCGACCTCGGCCACGCAGTCGACGCTGGCAAGCTCGGCGGCGGCAGCCTGGACGTCCTTCTCGAGCGCGCGGTGCGTTAGGAAGATGACCGAGCAGGCATCGCTGACGCCCGACTTGCCGTCCTCGACCTGGTTGATGAGCGAGATCGAGATGTTGTGCTTGGCAAAGATATCGACCGTCTCGGACAGGGCGCCCACGCGGTCGGCGACCTTCAGGCGCACATAGTACTTGGTCTGGAGCTCGTCCATGGGCTTAAAGGCGAGGTTGTGACCATAGGGCTCAATCTCGGGCAGCGGAGCCACGCCGCGGCTGATCTGCTCGGAGAGCGACAGGATATCGCCCACGACGGCGCTCGCGGTGGGGAAGGAGCCTGCGCCGGCACCGTAGAACATGGTCTCGCCCACGGCGTCGCCCACCACGTAGACAGCGTTCATGGCGCCGTTGACCTTGGCAAGCATGTGGTCGGCGGGGATCAGCGTGGGATGCACACGGACGTCGACGCCGGCGTCGGTGTTGCGGGCGATGCCGAGCAGCTTAATGGTGTAGCCGAGCTCACGGGCCTGGGCGATGTCCTCGGCACCGATGGTACGGATACCCTGCTGGTACACATCGTCGGTGGTAACGCGGGTGCCAAAGCCGATGGAAGCGAGGATCGCCGTCTTGCTGGCGGCGTCGAAGCCGTCGACGTCGGCGGACGGGTCGGCCTCGGCATAGCCCTTAGCCTGTGCGTCGGCGAGCACGTCGGCGTAATCGGCGCCCTCGGCGTCCATGCGCGACAGGATGTAGTTGGTGGTGCCGTTAAGGATGCCGGCGATGGTCAGGATCTTGTTGCCCACCAGGTCATGCTCAAGCGTGCTCACGATGGGGATGCCGCCGCCGCAGCTGGCCTCGCACTTAATCTGCACGCCGCACGCGCGTGCCTTCTCGGCAAGCGTCTCGACGTGACGGCCCAGCAGGGCCTTGTTGGCAGAGACGACGTGCTTGCCGTGCTCAAAGGCAGTGGTGAAGATCTCGGTTGCGGGATGTTCGCCGCCGATGAGCTCGACGACGATGTCGACGGCGGGGTCGGTGACGACGTCGTGCCAGTCACTCGTAAAGGCCTCGCGCTCAATGCCTGCCGCCTCGGCCTGCTCCCAAGCAAGCGCGCAGGCGCGGGTCAGCTTAAGGTCGATGCCGTAGGCTGCCAGGTACTCATCGTGGTGGCTCTTGATCAGACGGGCCACGCCGCCGCCGACGGTTCCCAGACCGATCAGACCGACGTTCACGGTGCGCAGGGGTTCGCTCATAGATAGCTCCTTCGTGCATCTTATGGATGGATTAACCGCTTAAAGGTTGAGTGCATTCTAGCGTGAACCGAGGGCGCGTGCTCGCCAGGCAACAGGAGTCGCACAAAACGGCACCCCCGAAACGCTGCGGAAACATTGGAAACATGCTCGCTACAAACGAAACTCCGTAACAAACTGTCAACGTTTGCGCCATAAGGTTTGCCCCGTACCGCAAGACGGCCGCACTGCGGCCAGCGAAAAGGGGGACACCATGTTCAACATCAACAGCACGCTCAGCCGTAGGAACTTTCTCGCCGGTGCCGCGGCGCTCGGCAGCACCGTGGCACTCGCTGGTTGCTCGTCGGGTGGCTCGGAGGGCGGCTCCGCCGATGACGGCAAGACCTTCAAGATCGGTGTCATCGGCCCTCTGACCGGCGCCGCGGCAACCTATGGCGTTTCGGCCGAGAAGGGTGCCAAGCTCGCCGCCAAGGATTTCTCGACCAAGGACCTCAAACTCTCGCTTAAGTCCGAGGATGACGTCGCTGACGGCGAGAAGGCTATCAACGCCTTCAATACCCTGTGCGACTGGGGCATGCAGGCTCTCGTCGGCCCCGTCACGACTGGTGCCGCCGTCGCCGTCTCGGGCGAGATCGCCGACGATATGCTCATGGTCACGCCTTCGGCCTCGTCGCTCGACGTCACCAAGGATAAGACCACGGTCTTTCAGGTTTGCTTCACCGATCCCACCATGGGCGCCAGCGCTGCGAAGTTCTTGGCCGAGAAATACGCGGACGCCAAGATCGCCCTGTTCTACAACTCCGGCGATACGTACAGCTCGGGTGTTGCCGATGCCTTTGCCGAGCAGGCCAAGGAGTCCAAACTTGATATCGTCGATACCGAGACCTTTAAGGACGATTCCTCCACGAGCTTTACCAACCAGCTCACCAAGGCCAAGGAGGCCGGCGCCACGCTCATCTTTGCGCCGATCTACTACACGCCGGCGTCCGTTTTGCTCAAGAACGCCAAGGACATGGGCTACGACATGACGCTCATGGGTACCGACGGCATGGACGGCCTGCTCTCTGTGGAGGGCTTCGATACCTCTCTTGCCGAGGGCGTACTGCTCATGACCCCGTTTTCCGCCGATGACGAGAAGAATGCCGACTTCGTCAAGGCCTATAAGGATGCCTACGACGAGACGCCTAACCAGTTTGCCGCCGACGCCTACGATTGTGTCCACGCCATCGCCGAGGCCATCGACAAGGCGGGCATCGATATTACGGCCGATGGTGCCGACATTGCCGACGATCTTGCCAAGGCCATGCGCAAGATCAAGATTGAGGGCCTGACGGGCGAGCTCACGTGGAACGACGAGGGCCAGGTCGAAAAGCCCGCTACGGCCTATGTGATTCAGGATGGCAAGTACATCGCCGCCTAAGTGCGCATAAAGCGCTACCGGTGAGGCCGTTTTATTCAGGGCAAGGGCGCTTGTAACAGAACAGAAACATTACTTTCACATAATAAAGTGGCTAAACTGCATAAACCGATAGAAATACGCATAAATATGGATAAATGGACAAAGCAAAAGAAAAGTTGAAATAATCGCCACTTTTCTCAACTAAAGCGTCTACTATTTTGCGAACGCCGAACACGGCGAAGGATGGCCTGTCGGGCAACCGAAACCCGACGAGATTTGAGAGGAGAGCCGCATGTCGAGCCTCACCGGTAAGTCATTGAACCCTGTTATGAATCGCAGGAGCGTTATCGCGAGCGCAGCAGGTCTGGGGGCGATGTCCATTCTAGCTGGCTGCTCCTCCAACGGCGGCGACAGCGGTTCCGCTTCGAGCGACGCTTCGTTTAAGATCGGCACCATCGGCCCGCTGACCGGCGCCAACGCGTCCTACGGCAAGTCCGTTACCCAGGGTGTCGAGCTCGGCTGCAAGGATTTCTCGACCAAGGAGCTGCCGCTTGCCAGCAAGGCCGAGGATGACCAGGCCGATGGCGAGAAGGCCGTCAACGCCTTCAACACCCTGCTCGACTGGGGCATGCAGGCCCTCGTCGGTCCGACCACCACGGGTGCGTCGGTTGCCGTTGCCGCAGAGTGTGGTAACGACCCCAAGACGTTCATGATCACCCCGTCCGCGTCCTCCGAGGACGTCACCGACGGCAAGGATTGCGTCTTCCAGGTTTGCTTCACCGACCCCAACCAGGGTGTCAACGCTGCCAAGTTCCTGGCGCAGAAGTATGCGGACGAGAAGTTCGTGCTGTTCTATAACTCCGGCGACGCCTATTCTTCGGGCATCGCAGATTCCTTTAAGGCCCAGGCCGCTGAGTCCAAGCTCGAGATTGTCGACGAGGAGACCTTTAAGGACGACTCCGCCACGAGCTTTACGAACCAGCTGACCAAGGCCAAGCAGGCCGGCGCCACCATGATCTTTGCGCCGATCTACTACACGCCGGCGTCCGTTTTGCTCAAGAACGCCAAGGACATGGGCTACGACGTCAAGATGATGGGCTGCGACGGCATGGACGGCATCCTGGGCGTTGAGGGCTTCGATACCTCTCTTGCCGAGGGTCTGCTGCTCATGACCCCGTTCTCTGCCGACGACGAGAAGAACGCCGACTTCGTCAACGCTTACAAGGATAAGTACGGCGATACCCCCGACCAGTTTGCCGCCGACGCCTACGACGGCGTGCACGCGGTGGCCGAGGCCGTCAGGGAGGCCGGTCTTGGAGTCGACGCCGATCCGACCGAGGCCGCCGAGAAGCTGTCCAAGGCTATGCTCAAGATTACCGTTGATGGTCTGACCGGCAAGCTCACCTGGAACGATAAGGGCCAGGTCCAGAAGGAGCCCACGGCGTACGTCATCACCGACGGCAAGTACGTACAGGCCTAATTGGCCGCCTTACATAGAGCGGTTTTGATCCCAAGCAGGGGAGGTTTTGGCCTTCCCTGCTTGCTTGGTATCTAGGGACAGTGTAACGTCCCTGTTTCATACATCAACTGGAAACCTATTCGAAAGGGGGATGTGGAACATGACGGTCTTTATCCAATACCTGGTCAACGGCCTGTCCATGGGCAGCGTCTACGCCATCATCGCGTTGGGCTACACCATGGTCTACGGTATCGCCAAGATGCTGAACTTCGCTCACGGCGACGTCATCATGGTCGGTGCCTATGTCTCGTTCTGTGCCACGTCGTATCTCGGCCTCCCGGGCTGGGCATCTGTAATTCTCTCTTGTGTGGTCTGTACCGTTCTCGGTGTTCTTATCGAGGGCCTGGCCTATAAGCCGCTGCGCCAAGCAGGCCCGCTGGCCGTTCTGATCACGGCCATCGGCGTGTCTTACTTCCTGCAGAACGCCGCGCAGCTTCTGTGGGGCGCCACGCCCAAGAACTTCACTTCGCTCGTCACCTTCCAGGTGCCGGAGTTCTTGGCCAAGTTCAACGTAAGCGCCGTCTCGCTCGTCACCATCGTCGCCTGCCTGGTTATCATGGCCGGCCTGATGTTCTTTACAGGTAAGACCAAGATGGGCAAAGCCATGCGCGCCGTGTCCGAGGACAAGGCTGCCGCTCAGCTCATGGGCATCAACGTCAACCGCACTATTTCGATGACGTTTGCCATCGGCTCCGCCCTTGCCGCCATCGCCGGTGTTCTCCTGTGCTCCTACTCGCCGGTCCTGCAGCCCACCACGGGCGCCATGCCTGGCATCAAGGCCTTCGATGCCGCTGTTTTCGGCGGCATCGGCTCCATCCCCGGTGCCTTTGTCGGTGGCATTCTCATCGGCATCATCGAGGCGATGGCGCAGGCCTACATTTCCACGAGCCTTGCCAACTCCATCGTCTTTGGTGTTTTGATCATCGTCCTGCTCGTCAAGCCTGCCGGCCTCTTGGGCAAGTACGTCCCCGAGAAGGTGTAGGTGAGCGTTATGAAGTTTCTTAAAGACAAACAGACGCGTCACGACTTTGTTACGTATGCCATGTGCATCGTGGCCTTCGCCATCGTGTTCTTTATGCAGTCTAACCACATGATCCCGCGTATGATTGCCGGTCAGCTGGTTCCCATCACGGCCTATATCGTCATGGCCATCTCCCTTAACCTCGTCGTCGGCATCGCAGGCGACCTGTCGCTGGGCCACGCGGGCTTTATGAGCGTCGGTGCCTACACGGGCATCGTCACCGCGGTCGCCCTTGAGAGCGCCGTTCCGTCCGATCCGGTGCGCCTTATCATCAGCGTCGTGGTCGGCGCTATCGCCGCTGCCATCTTGGGCTTCTTGATCGGTATCCCGGTCCTGCGCCTGAGCGGCGACTATCTGGCCATCGTGACCTTGGCTTTTGGCGAGATCATCAAAGAGATCGTCACCTGCCTCATTGTGGGCGTCGACTCCCGCGGCCTGCACGTGATCTTTAACATCACGGGCAACTCTACGATTAACGACCTGCACCTGCTCGAGGACGGCACCGCCATCATCAAGGGCGCGCAGGGCGCATCGGGCGTGTCGACCTATTCGACCTTCCTTGCCGGCGCCATCCTGGTCATGGTCGCGCTCGTGATCGTGCTCAACCTGGTTCGCAGCCGTACCGGCCGTGCCATTATGGCCGTGCGCGACAACAAGATTGCAGCCGAGTCCGTGGGCATCTCCGTCACCCAGTACCGCATGATTGCCTTTGTTGTTTCCGCTGCCCTCGCCGGTGCTGCCGGAGCCCTGTTCGGCGGTAACTTCTCGCAGCTTTCCGCCACTAAGTTTGACTTCAACACGTCGATCCTCATCCTGGTGTTCGTGGTCCTGGGCGGTCTGGGCAATATGCGCGGCTCTGTCATCGCGGCGGCGTTGCTCACGGTGCTCCCCGAGCTGCTCCGTCAGTTCTCGGACTACCGCATGCTCATCTACGCTATCGTGCTGATCCTGGTCATGATCTTTACCAACAACCCGCAGCTCAAGGCTTTCTTCGGTCGCATCAAGGACCGCTTTGCTTCCAAGAAGGAGGTGGCAGCCGATGCCCAGTAAATTTGAGTTCAACAAGGGCAAGATGGTCCCGTATCCTTCTGGCGCCATCGTCCCCGACCGCGACCTGGGCGAGCGCCCGGCGCTCGAGTGCATCCACCTGGGCATTGAATTCGGCGGCCTTAAGGCAGTCGACGACTTTAGCCTGACTATCGGCAAGACCGAGATCGCCGGTCTGATCGGACCCAACGGTGCCGGTAAGACCACGGTCTTCAACCTGCTCACCAAGGTGTATCAGCCCACGCACGGCACCATCCTTCTCGATGGCGAGGACACCTCGGGCAAGTCGGTCTATCAGGTCAACCGCATGGGTATTGCCCGTACGTTCCAGAACATTCGCCTGTTCAACACCATGACGGTGGAGGATAACGTTAAGGTCGGCCTGCACAACCAGGAGCGCTACTCCGGCTTTGAGGGCGTGTTGCGCCTGCCGACGTATTGGAAACACGAGAAGGCCGCCCACGAGCGCGCCATGGAACTGCTGTCCATCTTTGATATGGAGCACCTGGCAAACGAGCAGGCCGGATCGCTGCCTTATGGTGCCCAGCGTCGCCTGGAGATCGTCCGCGCGCTTGCCACCAACCCCAAGCTACTGCTGCTTGACGAGCCTGCCGCCGGCATGAACCCGTCCGAGACCGCGGAGCTCATGGAGAACATCGTCAAGATTCGCGACACCTTCGGCATTGCCATCATGCTTATCGAGCATGATATGTCGCTCGTTATGAACATCTGCGAGGGCATCTGCGTGCTCAACTTTGGTAAGGTCATCGCCAAGGGTACCGCCGAGGAAATCCAGAACAACGATGCCGTTATCGAGGCGTATCTGGGTAAGCAGGATAAGGGGGAGAACTAAATGGCAGAGCCGATGCTTTCCATCTACAACATCAACGTCTGGTACGGCGCCATCCACGCCATCAAGGACATCTCCTTTAACGTCAACGAGGGTGAGATCGTGGCCTTGATCGGTGCCAACGGCGCCGGTAAGTCCACGACGCTCAAGACCGTCTCGGGCCTGCTGCGCTCCAAGACCGGCTCCATCAAGTTTATGGGCGAGGACATTACCCATACGCCCGCTGATAAGCTGGTTGGTAAGGGCCTGGCTCAAGTTCCCGAGGGTCGTCGCGCCTTTTTGCAGATGACGGTTGAGGAGAACCTGGAGATGGGTGCCTATACGCAGCCCAAGTCCACGGTGGCTCCGGGCCTCGAACGTGTTTACGAGCAGTTCCCGCGCCTGAAGGAACGCCGTCGCCAGGTCGCCGGCACCCTTTCGGGCGGTGAGCAGCAGATGCTCGTTATGGGGCGCGCCCTTATGAGTAACCCTAAGCTGCTCATGCTCGATGAGCCCTCTATGGGCTTGGCACCGATTCTGATCGAGCAGATCTTCCAAATTGTCGAGGATCTGCATAAGGCCGGAACCACGGTGCTCCTGGTCGAGCAAAACGCACAGATGGCGCTTTCCATCGCCACGCGCGGTTACGTGCTCGAGACTGGCAAGATCACCATGACCGGCACCGGTCAAGAGCTGCTGCACGACGATAACGTCCGCAAGGCCTATCTGGGCGGTTAATCCATTCAACAAAGGGGGCGCTGACCAACCCGGTCAGCGCCCCCTTTTAAGTTGCGGTGAAATAGGGACTAAATGGGGGCGCTAGACGCCAAAACAGTCCCTATTCCACCGCAACTTCATGGGGATGTGTGACAATGCCCGTCGGAAAACATCTGCTGTCTTTGGGGGTCTATCTATGCTGTACGAGTTTTGTGCCGAGAACTTTGAGCGGGTGCCGGCGGCTATCGAGGCCGGTGCAAGGCGCATCGAGCTGTGCGATAACCTTGCCGTCGGTGGTACCACGCCCTCGGCCGGCGTTATCAGCGCTACGACCAACTATGCCCACGAACACGATGCACGGGTGATGTGCATGATCCGTCCGCGTGGCGGCGACTTTCACTACAACCAGGATGAGCTGCGCATGATGGAGATGGACTTGGGCCTTGCCGTGAGTGCGGGCGTTGACGGCTTGGTCTTTGGCTGCTGCAAACCCTGCGCTGGCGGATGGGCGCTCGACGAACTTACGCTTGGCGCCCTCGTGATGGCTGCGGGCTGCGCGACCGAGGAATGTAAGCGTGATCCCATCGACATCACCTTCCACATGTCATTTGACCAGCTCTCGCCCGAGGCTCAGCTCGATGCGATTGATACACTTGCCGACTGCGGCGTTACGCGCATCCTCACGCATGGCGGCGCTGCCGGTACGTCGATCGAGGATAATTTCGATCACCTGGCTCGTTTAATCGAGTATGCGGGTGATCGTTTGACCATCCTTCCCGGCGGCGGCATCACTACGGCAAATCGCGACGCGGTCGCGGCGGCGCTAGACGTCTCCGAGCTCCATGGCACCAAGATCGTGCCGCTGGAGGTATAACCCGTGGCGCTGGTATTCGATGTTCAGCAGGCGAGCGGCAAGCCCGACGACAACCGTCGCCCCGGTACCGCGTGTCCCTTTTGCAACACGGAGGGGCTCACCAACATCATCCAGCGCGACGGTGACTGCATCTGGCTCGAGAATAAGTTCAAGACCCTGCGCGCCACCCGTCAAACCGTGCTGATCGAGTCGGCCGATCACGATGCCGACCTGGTGACCTATAAGCCGGATGAACTCCACCATGTGATGCGGTTTGCTCTGGATTGCTGGCAGCAGATGATCGATTCGCAGCAGTATCGAAGCGTGCTCATGTACAAGAACAAGGGTCCGCTTTCGGGCGGCAGCCTCGTCCATCCACACATGCAGATTGTGGGCTTGGAACAGGAGGACGGCTATGCGGCGCTGACCTCAGCCAACTTTGAAGGCATCGATGTTTGGCAGAGGGGAAGGGTTGCGGTCAACATCTCAACCGAACCGATTATGGGGTTCTTTGAGGTCAATGTTTCAGCCCCGCAGGGAATCGCCGCCAGCGATGGCGCGCGAGACCAAGCCGAGACGGACCTCTTCGCCGATGCGATTCAGGTAGCTCTGCGCTATATCCTGAACGAGCACCATGGTGGTCGCGCAGAGTCGTACAACTTGTTCTTCTACCACATGGACGGCCGGACCATTGCCAAGGCGCTTCCGCGCTGGGTGGTTTCACCCTACTTTGTCGGGTATCGGCTGGCTCAGGTCAATGCTGAGACCACGCTCGATGTCGATGCGGAGCGATTCCGCGCACATCTGGAGGCGCTCACATCGTAAAGTGAGCGCCCGCACACTGCGGACGGTTTAGCGCGCCATTGCATCGCGGCCGGCCTCGACCCGCTTGCGCTGGGCGGCGCGCTCCTCGCCGGTCAGACGCTCAAAGAAGTGTCCGATAAGCGAGGCGAGCACCTGCTGAAACAACGTTCCACACATGACGGGAAACACAACTTCGCCCGGAAAGTATTGCGTGGCGATGACGGCGCCCGAAGAGATATTGCGCATGCCGCAGGTAAAGCACATGGTGGTCGTTTCGCTATATGGCAGATGCAGCGCGCGGGCGACCAGAATGCCGACGACAAAGCCGCTGATGGCGAAGACCAAAATAAAGAGGGCGACTTCCAAGCGCACCGCGTTCATGTGCAGCACGTACTCGCTCATGGCGGTGGAGTTGGAGGCGATAACGCCCATCATCATGAACTTGCAGGCGGGCGAGAGCGCGGGGGAGAGTTTTTCGTGCCCCCATCCGCGCGTGAGCTCGTTGATCACGATGCCGAGCACGGCGGGGATGGCGATCATAAAGGCCATGTTCTGCATCATGCTCGGCACGTCGATCGAGACGGTGGCGCCCAGCAGGAGCTTGAGCGTAAGCGGAATCGTCACAGGGGAGATGACCGAGGACGTCAGGATGATGGTGAGCGCGAGCGGGCCGTTGCCGCCGAACATGCTGATCCACATAAAAGCGGTGACTGCCACGGGCACACTGTATTCGAGCACGATGCCGCAGACAAGGTTGGGGTTGGAACCAAAGAACAACGATCCCATGGCGTAGGCCGCGATGGGAATAAGCGCCGCCGAGACCAACAACGCCAGAATCAGGTGCAGCGGACGGTGGAACACCTCGGCTACCTGGTGAAAGGTGTTGCTGAGCGCACCTTGGAACGTCATAAAGGCAAACAAGGTGGGAACGATGGGCTTGAGAACGCCGATCTGTTGAGGAAAGAGCACGCCGAGCGCCACACAAATCGGAACGATGATTTGCATGTGCCCCGCGAGAAACTTGCCCAGTCCAACCCATTGCTTCATATGCTCTTGTGACTCCCTTTGCTCGTGAATCCGTTTTGACTGGATATGCTAGACGCTCACATGTGTCCGTGCGTCAGAAACGCTCGATTATTTCGAGGCTATTACCGGCATCGTTTACCGAAACCGCGGCATGCTGCGGCGATTTGCGTCCGCGCCGCACGGTATAATAAATCCGTTCAACAGATCTGCCTGCCGAAGCGGGCATACACAGAGGACTCATCGCTATGAACCGTGAGAGGTATCGCGGCGACCTGCCCCTATCGGGGGTGGGTGCCTATGTCATCGCTTAAGACGACGCATCGCTGGGCGGTCGCTCAGCAAAACCCCGAGCTCGAAAAGGAGCTTTCGGCTGGTCTGGGCATTCCCGGGCTGGTGGCGCGCATTATGGTCGCGCACGGCATTGGCTCAATCAAAGAGGGCCAATTGTTTTTGACGCCTTCGCTCGATCGCGACTGGGCCGACCCACTCATTATCCCGGGCATGTCGGTCGTTGCCGACCGCGTCGAGCGTGCTATTCGCAACCACGAGCACATTGCAGTCTTTGGCGATTTTGACGTTGACGGTATTACGTCGACCTGCCTGTTGACCGAGGCGCTGCGCACGTTTGGCGCCGATGTCACGCCGTTTATTCCGCATCGCTTTGATGAGGGCTACGGTCTTTCGCGCGCGGCGCTCGACCGCGTTAACGAGCTCGCTCGCCCCCAGCTGATCGTGACCGTCGATAACGGCATTGCCGCCAAGGAAGAGGTTTCCTATCTGAAGAGCCTGGGGATCGATTTGGTGGTCACGGACCATCACGAGCCCTCCGATCAGGTGCCGCAGGGCGTACCCCTGACCGACCCTAAGCTCGATGACGATGGTCCTTCGCGTGAGCTTGCCGGTGCCGGCGTGGCACTCAAGTTGGTGCAAGTCCTGGGCGAACGTCTGGGCAAGCCGTCGTATTGGCGTTCGCTAATCGAGGTCGCGGCGCTGGGCACCGTGTCCGACATGATGCCGCTCACGCCCGAGAATCGCGCGCTGGTTGCCGAGGGCATCCAGCAGATGCGCGTAACCGCTCGCCCGGGCTATATCGCGCTTGCCGCGCTCGCCAAGGCGGACCTTTCGAGCATTACGGCGGATGGCCTGTCATTCTCGCTCATTCCCCGCTTAAACGCTGCCGGTCGCATGGCTGATCCCAAGCTGGCGCTCGACCTGCTGCTTGCCCGCGATCCCATCGAAGCAAGCGCACTGGCGGCTGAGCTCGAGGAAATCAACCGCCAGCGCCGTGAGATCGAGGCGGAGCTCACGCGCGATGCCATGGCAAAGGTCGAGGAGACCTATGACGGCGGACGCGCGATCGTCGTGGGCGGCGAAGGTTGGCACGAGGGCGTCAAGGGCATCGTGGCAAGCCGTCTGACCAACCGCTACCACGTGCCGGCGCTGCTGTTCTCGATCGAGGACGGTATCGCGCGCGGCTCTGGTCGCTCGGTGGGCAAAGTTAACCTGTTTGACGCCATCGAACGCTGTTCCGACCTGATGATTCGTCGCGGCGGACATGCCGGTGCGGTGGGTGTGACCATCGAGGCATCCAAGCTCGATGAGTTCCGCCGTCGCCTTTCCGTCGTGTTGTCCGAGCTTCCCGCCGAGGACTTTGAGGACACCGACGAGGTTGCCGCCACGGTCGACCTTTCCGAATTGAATATCGAGACCATCGAGCAGATTTCCCGCCTTGAGCCGTTTGGCCAGGGTAATAAGGTGCCGCTGCTGGCTGCCGAGGGCGTGACGATGTGTGATCGCGCCGTGGTGGGTAAGACCGGCGAGCACATGCGCTTTGTGGCGACCGATGGCGCCGCGAGTGTGCCGGCTATTATGTTCCGCGTGCCGCAAATCGATAAGCTCATCAACTGCGATAGCGCTGTCGACTTGGTGTTCGAGGCCGTTGCCGAGCATTGGCAGGGTCGTGTGAAGCCCAAGCTCATGGTCAAGGATGTTCTGGTCCGCGATACCACGCTGCCCAGCGTCGACGATCCGGCATGCGAGCTTCGTCGTGGCGTGCAGCCGGCGGATTCCGGCCTGCGCTTGGAGTCGCGCAAGCGCGAGACGCTCGCCCAGCTTTCCTATACCGAGCTGACGCGCTCGCTTATCCATAGCTTTATCGGCTCGAACCAGCCACATCGCGCGCAGGTCGAGGCGCTCGATGCCCTGGCCGATCACCAAAGTGTTCTGGCCGTTATGGGAACGGGGCGCGGCAAGTCGCTCATCTTCCATGTGCATGCCGCGCGTGAGGCGGTGCTTCGCGGACGTTCGAGCATCTTTGTCTATCCGCTGCGTGCGCTCGTTGCCGACCAGGCCTATCACCTCTCGTCGACGATGGCAGCGCTCGGTATTGGTGTTGGCGTGCTGACCGGCGAGACCGTGGAGGCCGCACGCGATGATGTGTTCGCCGGCCTAGCTTCGGGCCGCACCGGTATCGTGCTCACGACGCCCGAGTTCCTATCTATCCACCGTGACCGCTTCGCACGTTCGGGCCGCATCGGCTTTGTCGTTATCGACGAGGCGCACCACGCCGGCCTTGCCAAGGGCGGCGACCGCAGCGCCTATCTCGACATGCCCGATATCCTCAAAGCCCTGGGCGACCCGGTCGTTATGGCTGCGACGGCCACCGCGACGGCTCCGGTCGTGGCCGAGCTTGCCCGCATGCTGCCGATCACTCGCACGGTGGTCGACGAGACGGTGCGCGAGAACCTGCGGCTCGAGGACGACCGTGATCTTGCAAGTCGCGAGAACCGTTTGGTGTCGATTGTGGCGACGGGGGAAAAGACCGTCATCTACGTCAATTCGCGCGACCAGTCCGTGGCGCTCGCCAAGACGTTGCGCAAGCGTGTGCCCGATTGCGCAACCCATATCGCGTTCTATAACGCGGGGCTTGCGCGTTCCGATCGCCGTCGCGTGGAGGAAGCATTCCGAGACGGAAGCCTCAGCTGCATCGTCTCGACATCTGCCTTTGGCGAGGGCGTCAACCTTCCCGATATTCGCCATGTCGTGCTCTATCACATGCCGTTTGGCGGCATTGAGTTTAACCAGATGAGCGGCCGTGCCGGTCGCGATGGCCAGCCCGCCGTGATCCATCTGCTCTATTCGTCGCGCGACGCCCGCATTAACGAGCGCCTACTCGACTGCTATGCGCCCGAGCGCGACGAGCTCGTCACGCTCTATCGCGCGCTGCAGACCATGTGGCGCTCCAACCGCGGCAAAACCGGGGACGATTCCTTTAGCGCGAGCGATATCGACATCGCACAGATGTGCCTTGCCATCGATGCTCGCACGCCGGTCGACGAGCGTTCGGTGGAAAGCGGCCTGGGAATCTTCGAAGAGCTTGGTTTTTGTCGAGTTTCGGGGTTTGACGACACCCGTCGCATCGCGATGGCCGAAAACCCCGGCCGCGTGCAATTGAGTAGGTCAATTCGCTATTTGGAGGGCTTGCGCTCGCGCATGGAGTTTTCGGCTTTCCGGAGCTGGGCGCTCGATTCGTGCGCTTCTGATATGCTAGCCAAAGTTAACCGCCCGATCGTACCGCGGGCCTAGGGGAAGGGGACCTCGATGGATGCCGCAGCCCGTACCGCCCATGATTCCACCCTCCAGCCGTTTTCGGAGATGGAGCACTATAAGCATGCCGATGAGCTGCCGCCCGAGATTGTGGCTGACAGCTACGACAAGCTGGAGCGCCTGTGCCTCAAATATATGAATGAGGACGACTTCTCCAAGGTGGAGCAGGCCTACTGCTTTGCCGCCGAGAAGCACTGCAACCAAAAGCGCCGCTCGGGCGAGATGTACATTAACCATCCCGTCGAGGTTGCCATCATTTTGGCCGATCTCAAGATGGACTGCGATGTGGTGTGCGCCGCGCTGCTGCACGATACCGTTGAGGATACAGAGACCTCGCTTGCCGATGTTTCCGGCCTGTTTGGCGATACGGTGGCCGAGCTCGTCGATGGCGTGACCAAGCTCACCAACATCGAAGTCGACAGCATGGACGAGAAGCAGGCCCTCACGCTGCGCAAGATGTTCCTCGCCATGTCCAAGGACATCCGCGTCATCATCGTTAAACTTGCCGACCGTCTGCACAACATGCGAACGCTGGCAGCCCTGCGCGAGGATCGTCGCCTGTTTAAGGCTCGCGAGACCATGGACGTGTATGCGCCCCTGGCCGACCGTCTGGGCATGAGCTCCATTAAATGGGAGCTCGAGGACCTGTCCTTCTTCTACCTTGAACCCGACGCCTACCAGCGCATCGCGCGCATGGTGGCGGAGTCGCGCGAGGTCCGTGAGCGCTATCTGGCCGAGACCATCAAGACACTCACCGACGAACTCAACCGCATTGGCCTGGAGGACTTCCAGATTAACGGCCGTTCCAAGCACTATTGGTCCATCTACCAAAAGATGAAGCGCAAGGGCAAGGAATTCTCCGAGATCTACGACCTGGTGGCACTGCGTGTCATCACGCATTCGGTGCGCGATTGCTACTCCACGCTCGGCGCGGTGCATACGCTGTGGCACCCCATGCCCGGTCGCTTTAAAGACTATATCGCCATGCCCAAGGTCAATAACTACCAGTCGCTCCACACGACGGTCATCGGCCCCACGGCCCGTCCGCTCGAGATTCAGATTCGAACCTACGAGATGCATGAGCAGGCCGAGTACGGCATTGCCGCCCACTGGCTATACAAGAAGTCGGGCGGATCGTCTGCTTCCAAGACCAATGACGCTCAACGTTTGGACGACCAGATCAACTGGCTCAAGCATTCACTCGATTGGGCTGCGTCTGATGAGATCACCGACGCCAAGGAATACCTGCATTCGCTGAAGGTCGACCTCTTCGATCAGGAGATCTTCGTCTTTACGCCCAAGGGCGAGGTCATGGCGCTTCGTGCCGGCTCCACGCCGCTCGACTTTGCCTATGCCGTTCACACCGAGGTGGGAAACCATTGCGTCGGCGCCAAAATCAACGGTGCGGTGGCTCCGCTCACGCACGAGATTAAGACGGGTGACCGTGTCGAAATCCTGACTAACAAGAGTTCCAAGCCGTCGCGTGATTGGCTCAAGATCGTTAAGACGCCTTCCGCCAAGTCAAAGATCCGCCGCTATTTTGCCGCTGCGACCAAGGATGACGACGCTGCTGCCGGCCGCGATATGCTGGCCAAGGACCTGCGGAAGCGTGGCTATGGCATTTCTACGCCGCGTTCGACGCGTGCGCTCAACGCCGTAGCGGAGCAGTTTAACTTCAAGCAGCTCGAGGACCTGTTTGCCGCCGTCGGCGCCGGCAAGGTTGCCCCGCGCGCTGTGGGCAATAAGGTCGAGCAAATCTTGGACCCCAAGCCCGAGGAACAGCTCACCAAGGCCGAGGCTATCGCCGAGGTCGTGAAACAGCCTGCTCGCGGCTCCAACCGCAAGCCGCAAAAGCGCGGCAAGAGCGCAAGTAACGGCATTATCGTCAAGGGCGAGAGCAACAGCGGCCTGCTGGTCCGTCTGGCTCATTGCTGCAACCCCGTGACGGGCGACGACATCGTCGGCTTCATCACGCGCGGTCGTGGCGTTTCGGTACATCGCGCCAACTGCCCCAACGTCAAGGGTCTTATGGAACATCCCGAGCGCATGATCGATGTGGAGTGGGACGGCGCTGCCGACACCCTCTTCCAGGTCGAGATCGTGGTCGAGTGCTTGGACCGTATGGGCCTGCTCAAGGATGTCACCATTGCCATTGGCGATGCGGGCGGCAATATCCTTTCTGCCGCCACGTCGACCAACCGCGAGGGTATTGCAACCCTGCGCTTTATGGTCGAGATCTCGGACGCGAGTGGTCTGGATCCGCTGCTGGCTTCCATCAGCAGTGTCGATTCGGTCTACGACGCTCGCCGTCTTATGCCCGGCGAAGGCGGAGCTCAGCTCAAGCGCCGTGTGTAGGTGCGAGAGCCTCTCAGCATCATAGATATTGGTTACGTTCGAGGCATCGTTTGGTGCCTCGAACGTATTTTAGAAGGAGGGTATGCGCATGGGCGATATGACTTTGGACCTGACACCCCGAGGTGCGGCTTCGATTGAGGCGCTCGTCAACGGCCCCATTCAGACCAACAGTTACGCCGTGATTTCGAATGACGAGTGCTTAATCGTCGATCCGGCGTGGGAGGGCGAGTGTCTTGTGGAGCATATCCGCACCGCGCATCCTGAGGTGCGCGTACTCGGCTCTGTCTGCACGCACGGTCATGCCGACCATGTTGGCGGGGTTGCCGGGGTTCGAGCTGTCGTTGGCGACAGCGCGCTATATGAGTTGTGCGCTAAGGACGTGACGGTACCTCGCGCAAATATCGAGGAGCAGCGCGCCATGTGGGGTATCGAGACACCCGATCCGGGTGAGCCGACGCGTTTGCTTGCCGAGGGCGATACAATCGAGGTGGGCGACGTCTGCCTGCAGGTGATCGAGACGCCGGGGCATACGCCGGGCGGCATCGTCCTGTTCGCCGCGACCGAGCGGGGGAACATCGCCTTTGTGGGCGACACGCTTTTCCCGGGCAGCCACGGTCGTACCGATCTTTCCGGCGGTGACGAGGCGGCGATTATGCGCTCGCTCTCCAAACTTGCCAAGACGCTTCCGCCCGATACCGTTTGCTTGACGGGCCATGGCGATTCGACCACGATGGCGCGCGAACTTATGCAGAACCCGTTTATGCAGATGTAGGCTCGAAGCCGTCTTTCGAACCACGAAGACCGCTCAATCGTCAAGCTATTTTCCCCAGTGGGTCGATTCTGTGGGGCAAACGGTCAAAATTTGTCCAATCGGATGGTATTCGTGAACAAACGAACGTTTATGCTCGGGTATGTCGTGGTAAAATCTCAGGCGTTATCGGAGCAACCTTACAGGAGGTTTCTTTTATGCTCGTCAACGCAGCAGACATGCTCAAGAAGGCTGAGGCCGGCAAGTACGGTCTCGGTGCCTTCAACACCAACAACCTCGAGTGGACCCTGGCTATTCTCCAGGCCGCCGAGGAGGCCAAGTCTCCGCTGATCCTTCAGTGCACCGCTGGTGCCGCTAAGTGGATGGGCGGTTTCAAGGTCTGCGCCGACATGGTCAAGGCTGCCGTCGAGGCCACGGGCGTTACCGTTCCCGTCGCCCTTCACCTCGATCACGGTTCTTACGAGGACTGCTTCAAGTGCATCGAGGCCGGCTTCACGTCCATCATGTATGACGGCTCTCACGAGGAGACCTTCCAGCTTAACCTCGACCGCACCAAGGAGCTCGTTGAGCTTGCCCACTCCAAGGGCATGTCCATCGAGGCCGAGGTCGGCGGCATCGGCGGCACCGAGGACGGCGTGACCTCCAGCGGCGAGCTCGCTGATCCTGCTGAGTGCAAGCAGATTGCTGACCTGGGCGTCGACTTCCTCGCCTGCGGTATCGGCAACATCCACGGCGTGTACCCTGCCGACTGGGCTGGCCTTTCCTTCGAGCGCCTGGGCGAGATCAAGGCTCAGACCGGCGACCTGCCCCTCGTCCTGCACGGTGGCACCGGCATCCCCGAGGATCAGATCAAGAAGGCCATCTCCCTGGGTATCTCCAAGATCAACGTCAACACCGATCTGCAGCTCGTCTTCGCCAAGGGTGTTCGCGAGTACATCGAGGCCGGCAAGGATCAGCAGGGCAAGGGCTTTGACCCCCGCAAGCTCCTCAAGCCTGGTCGCGACAACATCGTTGCCCGCACCAAGGAGCTCATGGAGGAGTTTGGCTCCGTCAACAAGGCGTAAGTAACGGTTTAACTTCCCGCCGGAGGCCCCGTTTCCCCTACGCTGTTTCCCTCGCGCTCACCTGGCTTCGCCAGAAGTCGCGCGACGGAATCAGCTCCGGGGAAA
>UQUD01000003.1 GCA_900544225.1 uncultured Collinsella sp. | reverse complement strand
ACGCCCACCAAATGTTCGCAGCTCAGAGGCTATGTCCTCTGGGCTGTTTTGTTTTGCTACCAAGCACGCCGTCAAATATGCCACCAAATATTGATCCAAGGTCCCCGTAGAGGTGCCGGCAGATTGCATACGTTCTGGCCGACCGTGACCGCAACATGTTGGTCAAGCATAATCTTTTGGATTCTTTTGGCGTGAGCGGCTTGGTTTTGGTAGGATTTGTCAGCGGCTTGACTAAGGGGGTTTTATAACTGCCATGCAGGTAGCCGTGTTGGTAACGTTTTACCGACTTGTCAAATGCCCCTCATTTTTAATGCGTCTGCAAAATGACTAATTGCTTTGACCTGCTGAAACACTATATGTTGTGTTTGACCTAAAAAAAGAATACAGGATATAGATGCCTCTTTGTCGTATGATAGATGGCGGAGAACGAAGACCTTATTCGCCCCATTTGGACACGCCTTTGAGCCGCTTGATCGGCCGCGAGGATTGTCCGCATGAGGGCCTATGGTTTATCGAGAACACAGATTGCGCGACGGCGCCGCAAGACAGGGGCAAGCTCTGCCGGGCATCGTTTGGCTCTGAAGCGCAATGAGACTACGAGGCGAAAGAGGCAAGAGGATGAAGATCATCAAGCGCAGCGGCACCGAGGTTGTCTTTGACATCGATAAGATCGTCAATGCCATCCGCGCCGCAAACTTGGAGGTCGAGGAGAGCTCTCGTCTAACCGACCGTCAGGTGGTTTATGCGGCACAAAACGTTGCCGAGGCATGTGAGAATGCCGGACACACCGTTTCGGTCGAGGAGATCCAGGATTTGGTCGAGGACGAGATCATGCGTCTCGACTGCTACGAGGTTGCCCGCCACTACATCATCTATCGTTATGTTCAGAGCCTGAAGCGCCAGAAGAACACGACCGATGACAAGATCCTGTCGTTGATTGAGTGCAATAACGAAGAGGTCAAGCAGGAGAACTCCAACAAGAACCCGACCGTCAACTCCGTTCAGCGCGACTACATGGCCGGCGAGATCTCCAAGGACCTGACTCAGCGCGTGCTGCTGCCCCAGGAGATCGTGGATGCCCATAATGAGGGCCTGATCCACTTCCACGATTCGGATTACTTTGCCCAGCACATGCACAACTGCGATCTGGTGAACCTGGAGGACATGCTCCAGAACGGCACTGTTATCTCGGGCACGCTGATCGAGAAGCCGCACAGCTTCTCGACCGCTTGCAACATCGCGACGCAGATCATCGCCCAGGTTGCTTCTTCCCAGTACGGCGGCCAGTCCATCTCGCTGACCCATCTTGCCCCCTTTGTTGAGGTGAGCCGTCAGAAGATTCGCGGCGAGGTCGCTCGCGAGCTTGAGGAGCTCGGTGTCTCGGCATCTGCCGAGAAGGTTCGCGAGGTCGTTGAGGATCGCCTGCGCGATGAGATCCGTCGCGGCGTCCAGACGATTCAGTATCAGGTCGTGACCCTTATGACCACGAATGGCCAGGCGCCGTTCGTGACGGTCTTTATGTATCTTAACGAGGCCCGTACGCCTCAGGAGAAGCACGACCTTGCCATGATTGTGGAGGAGACGCTTCGCCAGCGCTACGAGGGCGTTAAGAACGAGGCCGGCGTGTGGATTACCCCGGCATTCCCCAAGCTTATCTATGTACTCGAGGACGATAACGTTCACGAGAATTCCCCGTACTTCTACCTGACCCAGCTGGCTGCCAAGTGCACCGCCAAGCGCATGGTGCCCGACTACATCTCCGAGAAGAAGATGCGCGAGCTCAAGCTGTCGAAGGGCGAGAGCGCCGGCAACGGCGATTGCTACACCTGCATGGGTTGCCGCAGTTTCCTGACGCCCGATCGCTCGGGCAACGGCTTTAACAATGTTGCCAACGCGCTGAACTATGACCCGACCAAGCCTAAGTACTATGGTCGCTTTAACCAGGGTGTTGTAACCATTAACCTGCCCGATGTCGCGTTGAGCTCGCACCAGGATATGGACAAGTTCTGGAAGATCTTCGATGAGCGCCTTGAGCTGTGCCACCGCGCCCTGCTGTGCCGTCATGAGCGTCTGATGGGTACGCTTTCGGATGCCGCACCGATTCTTTGGCAGTACGGTGCCCTCGCCCGCCTGAAGAAGGGCGAGACGATCGACAAGCTGCTCGTGGGCGGTTACTCCACCATTAGTCTGGGTTATGCTGGCCTGTATGAGTGCGTCAAGTACATGACGGGCCACAGCCACACCGAGAAGGAGGGCACGCCCTTTGCCATGGCCGTCATGCAGCGCATGAACGACAAGTGCGCGGAGTGGAAGGCCGAAAGCGATATTGACTTCTCGCTGTACGGTACCCCGCTTGAGTCGACGACCTACAAGTTCGCCAAGTGCCTGCAGCGTCGTTTTGGCATCATCCCGGGCGTGACGGACAAGGGCTACATCACCAACAGTTACCACGTCCACGTGTCCGAGGAGATCGATGCCTTCGACAAGCTTAAGTTCGAGGGTATGTTCCAGCAGCTTTCGCCGGGCGGCGCCATCTCCTACGTCGAAGTTCCCAACATGCAGGACAACCTCAAGGCTGTCATTCGCGTGATGCAGTACATCTACGACAACATCATGTACGCCGAGCTCAACACCAAGAGCGATTATTGCCAGGTGTGCGGTTACGACGGCGAGATCAAGATTGTCGAGGATGACGGCAAGCTGGTGTGGGAGTGCCCCAATTGCGGCAATCGTGACCAGGAGAAGATGAATGTCGCTCGTCGTACGTGCGGCTACATCGGTACCCAATTCTGGAACCAGGGTCGAACCGAGGAGATCCGCGACCGCGTGCTGCATCTCTAATACCGCTCCGGGGCTGAGCCGAGAGGGCCGCTTGGGCATTTGCTCGCTATTTCGGACAGTCCTGCGCAAGACGAAGGCCACATTAAGTGGCCTTCTTTGCGTGCGGAACTCATATCGAGCAAAAGCCCAAGCGGCCCTCTCGGTTCAGCCAAGTTGATGTAGCTGAGATGCAGTATGCGGCCTGCTCACCCCTCGAAGTTCTTAGCGGAAATGAGTTGACTTGCAACAACGCTTTGCTTGTGATGACGGTTGAGCTGCAACAAAGTTTTTATTAGACTTCGAACCCTATACTCGATGTTCGCTTCGTTCATTGAGTTACCCTTTGCATGAGGCCGGGACATATCGTCCCGCCCGCAGTTTCGCAGGCCGCAGGCCGAGAATGTTTGAGGACGGGATGATATGTCCCGGCTTCCCGGGAGAGTTATCTATGAACTACGCGAACATTAAGTATTTCGACATTGCTGATGGGGAAGGTGTTCGTACTTCTCTGTTTGTGAGTGGGTGCCGTCGTGGGTGCAAGAACTGCTTTAACTCCGTCGCGTGGGACTTTGCCGCGGGCGAGCCATTCGATCGCGCCGTCGAGGATAAGATTATCGAGAGTCTCGACCATCCCTTTATTGATGGACTGACGATTCTGGGCGGGGAGCCGATGGAGCCCGAGAATCAGGCGGGTCTCGTTGAATTTATCGAACGCGTGCGTGCTGCCTATCCTGTGGAGTCGGGGAAGACCATTTGGTGCTTTACCGGCGACGTGCTCGAGGAGCTTATGCCGGGCGGTTGTCACCATACCGAGGTGACGGACCGTATCCTTGCCTGCCTCGACATGCTGGTGGACGGCCCGTTTGTTCAAGACCTGTACGATATCTCGTTGCGCTTTAGGGGTTCGAGTAATCAGCGGGTGATCGACATGAACGCCACGCGCGCTCGTGCCGCGCGTGAGGGCGTTGCGCTTTGCGATGCTGTGGAGCTTTGGCGGGACGATCCGGTCTATTCGACCCATACTATGTAGCTTGCGGCCGATGTCGGAGGGCGTGGTACCATAGCGCGAACGCAAAATCGGAAAAGTGAGGCCCAGATGGTCAATCAGGAAAAAGTCGAGGCCGCCATAAGGCTGTTGCTTGAGGGCATGGGCGAGGACCCAACTCGTGAGGGCCTGCTGGAGACGCCGGCGCGCGTCGCCCGCATGTATGGTGAGATTGCCGGCGGCATGGACCAGAGCGCCGAGGAGCACCTGTCCAAAACCTTTGCCGTCGCTTCGAACGATTTGGTTGTCGAGCGCGACATTACGTTTTACTCGCTGTGCGAACACCATCTGCTGCCGTTTTACGGCAAGGCTGCGATCGGCTATATCCCTAACGGTCGCGTTGCCGGACTCTCTAAGCTCGCTCGCACGGTTGAGGTCTATGCCCGTCGCCTGCAGCTGCAGGAGAAGCTGTGTGCACAGGTTGCTGATGCCCTCATGGAATATCTTGCTCCCCAAGGAGCGATTGTGATGATGGAAGCTGAGCATATGTGCATGACCATGCGCGGCGTGCAAAAGCCCGGCACCAAGACCGTGACGCTCGCTCGCCGCGGCGTCTTTGAGACCGATCCCGCGCTCGAGGAGCGGTTCTTTAGGATGCTGGGCCGATAGCATGAGGGTCGTCAACGACTTTACATCGAAGACCGATGAGGGGACGTCGCGTCGCGGCTTCATGGCTTCGGGCCTGGCCCCCTTTGGTGCCATGCCTCGCATTGATTACATTTGTGCCAACGGGCTGTTTCGGCGGCACCTGGGCAACATTGCGCAGTTGGAATCGGGGCGCATCTTCTGCCGCCACGGTATTGACCATCTGCTCGATGTCGCTCGCATTATGTGGATCAAGAATCTCGAGGAGCAGCTCGAATTTGACCGCGAGGTCATCTACGCCACGGCACTTCTTCACGATATCGGCAAAGATGAACAGTATGAATCGGGTATATCCCATGATGTTGCAAGCGAACGCGTCGCTGATGCGATTCTCGGCGGCATGCCCGATGATGTGGCGTTTGAGCCGGCCGATGCCGCAGCCATTAAGACGGCCATTCTGGGCCATCGAAAGCTGCGCGTGAACAGCCAACCGCTTGAGCGTCTGCTCTATGCAGCCGACAAAGCGTCGCGCGCCTGCTTTGCATGCCCCGCGCGCAATGCTTGCAACTGGAGCGATGATAAAAAGAACCTGTCGATTCGCGTATAGTTAGTTTGCGCGGTCGGGGCTCTAAACGAAGGAGACGATCGCGATGAGCAACAAGAAACTGCCCGAGAATGCAACCAAGACCGAAGGCGCCGAGCTCGCCCGCCGTGGAAGGGGCGAAATATCCACCGCAACGGCGGTGCCCCACGTGAGCTATGACGATCTGCGCCATGCCGATCGCATTACTATCGACGGTCTCGAGGTCTTTGCCAATCACGGCGTGTATCCCGAAGAGAACGCGCTGGGCCAGAAGTTCATCGTGTCCCTGGTGCTCTATGCCGACCTGCGTGCAGCGGGGGAGCACGATAACCTGGACGCCTCGATTGACTACGGCTCGGTGTGCCACGATGTCGATGGCTATCTGCGTGAGCATACGTTTAAGCTTATCGAGGCTGCAGCCGAGGGTGTGGCCCAGATGCTGCTGCGTCGTTACCCCCTGCTGCTTGGCGTGCACGTTAAGCTCGATAAGCCTTGGGCGCCCGTCGGTCTTCCCCTGGCAAGCTGCGGTGTCGAGATCGAGCGCGTGCGCTAGTCGACGCTAGGGCTTGTTGAGGGGTGGCTGCTTGAGCCGCTGCGACAGAGCTCTATTGTTGGGGCAGTACGTGTCGAGCAGGGCGTGAAACCGCTGATTGTGGCTTGGCTCGAGCAAGTGGACGAGCTCGTGGGCGACAACCATGTCGAGGCATTCGACGGGGTAGGCGGCGAGCTCGCGCGCGATGCGAATGGCGCCGGTTTTGGGTGTGCAGGAGCCCCAACGCGTTTTCATGCTGCGTACGGAAATGCGGGAAACGGCGACACCCATTGCGATTTCGTATGCGTGCACCATATCGCGTAGCGCCGATGTGACCTCGGACGTATAGAGCTGGTCGATGTGGGCTTGGAGCTCATCGGACGTTAGGCCGTCGAGAGCTGTGCGCTGCTTTGCCTGCGTGCACCCACTTGGCTCATCGGTACCCATAAAACTTGCGAAGGTGGCCTGTTTGGGTCGCGGTGCGGGTGATGCAAAGTTGTGATCGAGCGCATCCTGTACCGTGATGGGCTTGCCCCAAAGTGCAATGATGGACGAGGGACTGAGCGGCTCTCGCGTCGTCGCCTGACGTCGCTCACGCTGGGCAAGTCGGCTGATAATCCAAGCGCTGTTGCGCTTTACAAACGCTTCGATACGCTCACGGGTAGCGCCGAGCGGTGCGCTGGCGTGGACCTCGCCGCTCGATGTAACGCGTAGGTTGAAGTTCTTGACGCGCTTTTTGGTAACGACGACGGGGATGGGCGCCCCATCCGGTCGAGATACGGAAATCGTAAACTGCTGCGTCAAAAGCGGTCCTTTAGATTGGGGACGGGCCGGCATGTCGACCGTTCGGCATGCCGGCCCGCTCAAGGGATGTGAAATTAATAACGCTCGAAGAAGGCAAGCGCGTTGTCGCTGCAGAGCTTTTGCATCACGGTCTTGCCAAAGTGCTTGGAGAGCATGTTCTGGAACTCGGGCATCTTGCTGGCATCGGAGAGGAAAGCGGGCACCGTGGCACCGTCCCAGTCGCCGCCGAGCGCGATGACGTCCTCGCCGCCCAGGTCGAGCCAGTGCTCGATATGTGCCGCCAGCTGGTCGAAGGTGACGTCTGCGGCGGTCTTGTCGGTTACGTCGTTGGAAAGGAACTCGCTGCAGTAGTTGAGGCCGACGATACCGCCCATGTCGCGAATGGTGCGGAACTGGTCGTCGGTGAGGTTGCGCTTGACGCCGCAAACCGCACGGGAGTTGGAGTGGCTGGCGACGAAGGGACGCGTGGCGTGGGCGACAACCTCGTCAAAGCACTCATCGTTGAGGTGGGAGACGTCAAGCACCATGCCGGCGTGCTCCATCTGCGTAAGTGCCTCGATGCCGGCGGCGGTGAGGCCGGCGTGGGTATCGTGTCCGCTCGCGAGCGGCCCCTGCGCATTCCAGCTGAGCGACGACATAAGCACGCCCAAGCTCTTGAGCACCTCGATCAGCGCGGGGTCCTCGGCAAAGAACGTGGCGTTTTCGATGGTGTGGATGCAAGCGACCTTGCCGTCCTTGAGCGCGGGGCGAATGTCTGCGGCGCTGCGTACGTTGACCATGCGGTCGTGGTTGAGCATGGCCTGGCCGCTCATATGCGCCATGATCTGCGCCTGGAAGCGCGCGGCGTGGGCGGTGGGAATCTCGTCGGGGACAAACGTGGCGAAGCACTGTGCCCACGGCGTGTTGCCGATCTTTGCGAGCGAGATGGCGCAGGCGTTGCCCTCGATGAGGTCGAAATCTTGCGGATGCGTTTCGTCGCCGGGGAAATAACCGTCGGTGCCGGCGGTAAAGCGCAGGTCGAGATCGAGTGTGGCCCAGCCGATGCGGTCGGCGGTGTCGCAGTGCAGGTCAAATACGGGATATGCCATGGTTCCTCCGGTTGCAGCGTTTCTTTGCAAACTGTCATTGAATTGTATGACTAGGGTATAGTTAGCGCCATATGTTCACGGCGGCCCGCGTTGTGCGCCGCCCTTATCACGGAGGTTACCATGTCCAACCAGGGCAAGAAGGTCAAGACCCATTATCGCGGCACGCTCGATGACGGCACGCAGTTCGATAGCTCCTACGATCGCGGCGAGCCGCTGGAGTTCACCTGCGGCGCCGGTCAGATGATCAAGGGCTTCGACGCCGCCGTGGTCGACATGCAGGTGGGCGAGAAGAAGACCGTGCACATTCCTGCTGCCGATGCCTACGGCGAGCACAACCCCGAGATGGTTCTGACCTTCCCGGCCGAGCAGGTTCCCAACATCGAGCAGATCGAGAAGGGCATGAAGCTCTTCCTGTCCACGCCGAGCGGCATGCCTGTCCCCGCCGTCGTCATTGACGTGACGCCCGAGGCCGTGACGCTCGACGCCAACCACGAGCTTGCCGGCAAGGACCTCAACTTTGATATCGAGCTCGTCGAGGTCGAGGACTAGGCTATGCCTACGAATCTGGTTTCGACAGCGTGCCTCGGAAATCTCAACGACCCGTCCTATGAGCTTTTGCTTCGCCGGGAGCTGGGCGGTGTCTTTGAGGTCGATGAGCTACTGCTCGATTGGGACCAGGCTGATGTATGCGCGTTTGTGGGCGTGACGGAGCTGGGGCGCACGGTCGATGTTCGGCTGGATACTGCCGACGGCGGTCGTCTTGTCGACGGCGACGTGCTCGCCGTCGACCACACGGGTGCGGTACCCGTGGCGGTTGTCGTGCGCCTGCGCAGCGCCGAGGTTTATTTGGTCGAAGTTGACCGCATGGACCCGATTGCGCTCGCGCATGCGTGCTGGGAGATCGGCAATATGCATGCGCCGCTTTTCCGAGGCGATTCGGACGAGCATACCGTGCGCATGTATACGCCGGTGCAGCCTGTTTTGGGCCGCATGCTCCGGGGCGTCGAGGGCGTTCGGCTCTCGAGGGTTATCCGTGAACTCGATTCGGACCGGCGCTTTGCGTCGAGTGCGGCGGATGCCGTTGTGAGTATGGCTCCAGACTTTACGATCGTAAAGAAGGCGCGCGGTTAACGTGCGTATAAGTAAGACGGACTTTGAGAGGCAACTATTTAAAGTCCGTCTTTCTGTTGATGAGATGCTGTGGGGGAAAGCATATGGGTCTTGAGGGAATCAAGCTGATTGCATGCGATTTGGACGGCACATTGCTGCATCCGGGGGAGCACGAGCCGCGTTCCGAGGCCTTTGAGCTCATCGATGAACTGCATCGTCGCGGTATCGTGTTTATGCCGGCGAGCGGCCGTCAATATGCGAGCTTGCGCTACCTGTTTGCCCCGGTGGCCGATGAGCTCGCCTATGTATGCGAAAACGGAGCCCTGGTGATGAGCGAGGGGCGTGCCGTTGTCAAGCGTTCCATGGAGCGTAGCCTTGCTATGGATATCGCGAATGCCGTGGTTACGTATCCCCATGCCGACGTGACCCTTTCATGTGAGGGACACCTCTACACCATGAGCGGCAACGATGCATTCGTCGATCATTTGCGCTATGAGGTCCACTGCGATGTGGCGGTGGTCGACCGCCCCGAGGACATCGACGAGGACGTCATTAAGATTGCCTTCCAGACGCCCGAGGTGGATCAGCCGGCGGCCTTGGAGTATTTCGAGCGCCTCTTTAGCGACCGTGTTGACGTGATGACGTCGGGAACCGAATGGACGGACTTTATCGGCTTTGATTCGGGTAAGGGTTCCGCGCTTGCCGATTACGGTCGTGCCCTGGGTATTTCGCCCGATGAGATGATGGCGTTTGGCGATAACGAAAACGATCGCGACATGCTCAACGTCGTGGGCCATCCCTATCTGATGGAGAGCTGCAACCCCTCTATGCGTGGCATTAACGACCGCGTCCGCTACGTGCGCACGGTCGAAGAAGAACTGCGCCGCCTGCTCGCCGAGTAGATATATGTGGCATGCCTAGGAATCTCTTTTTGCTGCAGAGTGCAGAAAGGTGGATTTTAAGGCATGTCCCGAACATCTACCGGCAGTCGGGGCAGAGACCCTCGAAGATGGTGTAGTGCGACGTGACGTGCCAGCCGATTTGCTCGGATGCCTTGGCGTCGAGTTGGGCATCGAAGGGGAGCGGTACGTCGATGACGCGGCTGCACGAGGTGCAGATGATATGCGCATGCGGCTCGATCGTGCGATCGAAGCGGCTGCCGCCCGGCGTCTTGATGGAGAGAATCTCCCCGGCGTCGGCCAAGAGATTGAGGTTGCGGTAGACCGTGCCGCGGCTGATTTTGTCATCCTGCGCGCGCACGACGTTGTAGATTTCGTCGGCGGTGGGATGGTTATAGCTTTGGCGCACGGCGTCAAGAACCAGCTTTCGCTGCCTGGTATTCCTTCTTTGCACCGCCATGCGCCTCGCCTCTTTTCTATCAACGGTCGTAGGTAAATGATACCGTATTTAGCACACAATACTAATAATGAGGACTGAAACCGTCTTCATTGGCAAGTGGGGCTCGGGCTTGGGCGTCTACGAGGCGAAAGCGCGTTCCCATGCGCTCATAGGAGGCATGGAGCGCTTCGAGGTGGGACAGGATATCCGCGGGCGCGCCTTGTACCTCCATTTCGACCGAACCGTCTTCCATGTTGCGTACCCAGCCGGTGAGTGCGCGTGCCTGCGCGAGGTTGGTGTTGGTAAAGCGAAAACCAACGCCCTGGACTTGCCCCGCCCAGCGCAGGAAGTAGCGCAGGGGGGTGTCTTGAGTGGCCTCGTCGCTTGCGAGCACAGTAAGCCTGCGGCGCAGCTCGAGCTCAACGTTTGATGGTTTTTGAGGCTCTCGACTGCCGCCGGAGAAGAACTTGTCAAAAAAGCCCATCGCTAGGCCTGCTTGACTGAATCGGCGGGGAAGGTAATGCCGGCCTGCTGACGCACGGCATCCATGATGCGCAGTGAGACAAGCGTGACATCGCGATAGTGGCCAAGCTCATGGCGCCCAGCCGGTGTTTCCCAAATCTCATCTTTAACGTGATGAACGCCGTCGATAGCGGTGATAAAGTCGGCAAGCTCGTATTCCATGGTGTTGCTTGACTTGGGAAGGTCGAGCGCGCGGCCGTTGCCGCCTTGCTTGCGCGGCGCCTCGGTCGCCGATCCGCGCACGACGTCGCCGCGGTAGTCGATGCGTACGTTGCGGGGCGTGGACAGATGGTCAATCTGGATGGTGCCGCGCTCACCTTCGATTTGCGAGGGCAGCAGGTCATTGGTGATCTTTGAATGCGCAAGTTCGACGGAGATACGCCCTCCGCCATAGCTGGCGAGAATGGAACCGCAACCGTCGATGGGGCCATGGGTGAGCTCTTGCGTTGAGGGGTCGAGCAGCGTGGTCATGCTGGTGAGGCCGGAGGGCATGCCGAAGATCTCGACCATGGGCTCGACGGTGTAGACACCGATGTCCATGAGGGAGCCCGAGGCCATGTGGCAGTCGAAAATGTTGGTGGCGCGCCCCGCGAGAACCTCGTTGTAGCGCGAAGAATACTTGCCAAAGCGCAATGAGGCGCGGCGGATGGGGGCGATCTCGCCCAGGGCATCCTCGATGGCGTGGAAGGCGGGATCGTGGAGGGGACGCATGGCCTCGAGGGCCACGACACCTGCTGCCTCGGCAGCGCGGAAGACTTCCAACGCCTGCGCTTCGGTGGCGCAGAAGGGCTTCTCGACGATGACATGCTTGCCACCGGCGATGCAGGCGAGCGCCTGCTCGTAGTGGAGCGCATTGGGACTGCCGATGTAGACGGCGTCGACGTCGTCGGCGGACGCAAGCTCGTCAAGCGCGGTGAAGTTTCGCTCGCCACCGCGCTCGGCGGTAAAGGCGGTACCGCGATCGGCATCGCGCGAGAGCGTACCCACAAACGCGGCTTGGTCGTTGGCGTTGACGACCTGGATAAAGTCGTTGGTAATCATGGATGTGCCGATGGTCGCTATACGCAGCATGTATCCCCCTCGTGCCGTTCGGTTTACAGGATGAGTGTAGCGCGAGAGGGCAAGAAATGGCGTGCGAAAACGCCGTTACAGGTCGCTCTCGCTAAAGCCGGCGTCGATATCGAGGTTGGCTCCGTCGGCCGCGGTGGTGGCGAGCTCGTCGCAGCGCTCATTGAGCTCGTGGCCGGCATGCCCCTTAACCCAGATGAACTCCACCTTATGCTTGCTCTTTGCGGCAAGCAGGCGCTCCCACAGGTCGCGGTTCTTAACGGGCTGCTTGTTGGCAGTTTTCCACCCGCGCTTTTTCCAGCCGTCGATCCAGTGTTTGTTGAAGGCGTTGACGACGTACTGCGAATCGGAATGGACCTCGACCTCGCAGGGGCGGTTGAGTGCCTCGAGCGCCACGATGACCGCCATGAGCTCCATGCGGTTGTTAGTGGTCTTGGCGTAGCCACGCGAAAGCTCGGAGGTGAAGGTCTTGCCGGCGGGGTTGGTGTATTTGAGCACGGCGCCGTAGCCGCCGCGTCCCGGATTGGATCGAGCCGAGCCGTCGGTATAGATGATGACCTTCACATGGTTCCTTTCGTTGGGTACGCTTCGTGTGAGTGACCATTGTAGCGCCATGCCCGCCGCGGGCTAGCAATCTACGATTTCTACCCCGTCTTCCGACAGCTGGTCGGCATGGATGATGCGGTTGAGCTCGTCGAGGTATTGCTGCAGGAGGGGAGAGGGCTTGCGCTCGTCGTGCATGATATAGCCTACGTGCATCGTTGGGGCGTCTGCTAACGGGATCGATGCCATACCCCACTGCATTTCATTGGAGAGGACACCGGTCGACAGGGTGTAACCGTTCGACGTGATAAGTAGGTTGGTGAGCGTCCCGCGGTCCGAGATTCGTATGTTGCGGTCGCAAGGGATATAGCTAAAAGGTTCCTCGGCGTAATAGAAGGAGTTTGAGGTTCCCTGCTCAAAGCTGTAGCGCGTATAGGGCGTGAGGTCGGCAAGGGACAGCTGAGGGTGGCGTGCGAGCGGGTGGCGTTCGCTAACGAAGACGTGGACCGTCGCGTCGAAGAGGGGATGGAAGCTTGCGCGGGCATCGGCGAAGGCCTTCTGCAGAACGCGGGCGTTAAAGTCATCCAGGTACAGAATGCCGATATCGCTGCGAAATGCACGGACGTCGTCGATGATTTGCGAGGTGGTGGTCTCGCGCATGATGAACTCGAACTTGCTGTCGCGGCAGCGCTCGACGACGTTGACAAAGGCCTCGACCGAAAACGCGTAGTGTTGGGCCGAGATGGCAAGGCGCGCCTGGGGTGTACCGCCGTCCTCGTAGCGGGCCTCGAGCATGTCAGCCTGCTCCACGACCTGGCGCGCATAGCCTAAAAGCTCGGTACCGTCGTTGGTGAGCGTGACGCCGCGGCTGGAGCGCGTAAAGATCTCCAGATGGAGCTCCTGTTCCAGGCTTTTGACGGCGTTTGAGATGTTGGACTGAGCGGTATAGAGGCGCTGAGCTGCGGCGTTGATTGAGCCGGACTCTGCCACGGCGATCAGAAAACGAAGCTGTTGGAGGGTCATCGGCGCCCGTCCTTTCGATAGCTATCTAAAAAACAGATAACAGGTTAGCGCTTTTAAGTGATTGACCGAGCGAAACAATGCTCGTACTATTCAAAACACACAAAGGAGGTAGGTAATTAAGCCGACCACGGAACCGGGATGCGAAAGGAGGCCCGCATATGAATTGCTTACTAAGACGAATGCCGGGCTCCTGTTTGCGCCCGTCGGCGTGATCAGGAGACAGCGACTTACTTCTCTTACTCTTATTTACTTCTATCTGATCAAGGAGATCATCATGAGCCAGTTCATCAACAACCCCGAGCATACCTTTGGTTTCGATACCCTGCAGCTGCACGTTGGCCAGGAGAGCGCCGATCCTGCATCCGACTCCCGTGCCGTGCCTATCTACCAGACCACGAGCTATGTGTTCCGCAACTCCCAGCATGCTGCTGACCGCTTTGGTCTTGCCGACGCCGGTAACATCTACGGTCGTCTGACCAACTCCACCCAAGGCGTCTTCGAGGACCGCATTGCCGCGCTCGAGGGCGGCGTGGCGGGTCTTGCCGTCGCCTCCGGTGCTGCTGCCATCACCTATACCCTGCAGGCTCTTGCCCAGGCCGGTGACCACGTGGTCGCCCAGAAGACCATCTACGGCGGTTCCTACAACCTGCTGGAGCACACGCTCTCCCAGTTTGGCGTCGAGACCACCTTCGTCGATGCCCATAACCTGGACGAGGTCGAGGGCGCCATCAAGGACAACACCACGGTCATCTATCTCGAGACGCTCGGTAACCCCAACTCCGACATCCCCAACATCGACGCCATCTCCGAGATCGCCAAGAAGCATGGTCTGCCGGTTGTCGTCGACAACACCTTCGGCACCCCGTATCTGTTCCGTCCGCTGGAGCATGGTGCCAACATCGTCGTCCACTCCGCAACCAAGTTTATCGGCGGCCACGGCACCTCGCTGGGCGGTGTGATCGTCGACGGCGGTAACTTCGATTGGAAGACGAGTGGCAAGTATGCGCAGATCGCCGAGCCCAATCCCTCCTATCATGGCGTCTCGTTTGCCGAGGCTGCCGGCCCTGCCGCCTTCGCGACCTATGTCCGCGCCATCCTGCTGCGTGACGAGGGCGCTTGCATTAGCCCGTTTAACGCCTGGATCCTGCTCCAGGGCACCGAGACCCTGTCGCTGCGCGTCGACCGCCATGTCGAGAACACCAAGAAGGTCGTTGAGTTCCTGGCTTGTGACAGCCACGTCGCCAAGGTGAACCACCCGAGCCTGCCTGAGCACCCCGACCATGAGCTCTACAAGCAGTATTTCCCCAACGGTGGTGCCTCGATCTTTACCTTTGAGATTAAGGGCGGCCAGGAGGCTGCATGGAAGTTCATCGACCACTTGCAGGTGTTCTCGCTGCTCGCCAACGTGGCCGACGTCAAGTCGCTCGTCGTGCACCCGGCTACGACTACGCACTCCCAGCTCTCTGCCGAGGAGCTCGCCGAGCAGAACATCACGCCCTCCACGATCCGTCTTTCCATCGGTACCGAGAACGCTGAGGACATCATTTGGGACCTGAAGCAGGCCTTTGCCGCACTGGACGAGTAGGGCGACTTGTGCAAGGACCCCTTGCGACTCGATAGGTATAACTGCATAAAATGCCTGCTCAAGGCGCCTGCGCAAGCAATGGTTGCGCAGGCGCCTTTTTTGCATAGGAAGGGCGCTATTACAGGGTTTTTGACATGCTTTATGCAATCGAGATGTGGAAAACTCCTGTTGAGAGGATGTGAGTTTTACGCAAATGACGTGCACCTTTTGAGAAAAACCGCAGGTCGCGATTTGCTCGGGGTACTATGCAGCGCGATCGAATCACACGCAGCTCAAACGCAGCAAAAACGCACTACGGAGGTTTCCAGCTACATGAGGATTGATTCACGAAAACCGAAAGCCGCCGCCCTTTCCGCCGCTCTGACCGTGGCACTTTTAGCGGGCGCCGGCGCAACCGATGCCCACGCGGCAACACTGTCCGACACGGTCGGATCCACGCCGTCCGAGGCGACGCTGATGCAGCCCGTCGACTATCGCGGCGACGGCTTTGGCTCCATGCAGGAGTGGAACGCCTCTATGGGGGCCAAGCGCGATTCCCTGGAGGTCCGCGCCCAGATCATCATGAACATGTACGGTGACTATGCCACCGATGACGAGCGCGCTGTACTGCAAGGTTGTATCGATGGTGCGGGCGGTCTTTTGACGATGGAGGAGGTCGACGCCAAATCGACCGAGCTCGATGAGCTGCGCACGACGCTTGAGGATGCCAAGCGTGAGGCGCTCGAGGCTGCGGCCGCCGAAGCCGAGGCCGCTGAGGCCGTTCAGGCTTTGTATTACAACGCCGGCTCCGGCTCGTCTTACGCGTCTGCTGCGTATTACGCGAACGGCTCGGGCCTGACGCGCTCGAGCGGCGTCAATAACTATAACGGTCGTCGTGAGACCTATTACAGCAGCAACGTGCTCTACCATCACCGCACGGGCGAGTGGACTCAGGATTCCGAGGGCTTTTGGCGCGATTCCGATGGTTACTACGTCGTTGCCGCGGGCGATAAGGCTCAGGGCTCCACGTTTACCGGTTCCAAGGGCGAGTGCAAGGTCTATGACTCCGGCTGCGCAGCCGGAACCACCGACTACTATACCGGTTGGTAATCTGCTATAAGCCAATAGGACATGACGGGCGGGCGTCTTTACCGAGCCTTTGGGCAACGTAAGGGCGTCCGTTTTTTGTGCATGCTTGAGCTAACAGAGCGCTTACCGTGGCAGTACGCCGCGCATATGGGCGCGGGGCACACTGGTTCTTGAGAATTAAGGTCTTTCTCTTGGAGGAAGTGGTCTTGTGAACGCTCGAGATATCGCCGTTGCCGCCGTCGCATTGGTGCTTGGCTGCCTTGGTCCTACGGCCGCGCTCGTTGCGGGCATGCAGGGGGCATGCGGGGCTACTCCAATCGTGGTTGGCGCGCTGATCGCAGTGGCGCTGCTGGGAAGCGCCGGCGTGCTGCTTTGCCGCGATGACGAGGACGAGGTGCCGGAGTCGCAACGCTAACTGTTGTGAGATTGGCCGCTGGTCATAGACGAAGATGAAAGCCGCCGCAGGGGGAACGGTTTCCTTGCGGCGGCTTTGCTGTTAAGGCTGTTGAATGCGGTGCGTTGGTGCTACCAGCTTTTCTCGATATCGCGGATGCGTCGATAGAGCCAATCGTTTTGCGGCACCTGGATATCGTGTTTGGCTGCGAGGCGGCAGATGGTGCCCGCGAACTCATCAACCTCGGTTTTGCGCCTTGCGACGCGGTCTTGAGCCATCGAGGGCATACCGGCGGGGTCGATTCCCTCGATGAGGTGCACCATCTGCGTCAGGTCTGCCTCGGTCAGCTCAATGCCCTCGGCGTTGGCGACCGCAAGCGTTTCGCGCATGGCGGAAACAAAGCAGCGACGCTGCTCGGAGCCCGGCTCCGTGGCGCTTCCGTAGGTCCCGCCGTAGGCCATACAGGTCTGGTTGATGCCGTCGTTGAGCATGAGTTTGGCCCACATGCGGTGTGCAATGTCGCTCTCGACGGTATGGGCGATGCCGCAGCGTGTGTAGAGCTCGTCGATGGCGGTGATGGCTGCGGGGTCCGTACCGGCCGCCGCGCCAAAGCGGATTTCGCCCGCATTGGTAAAGGTGAGCTCTCCGTTGAGGAACACGGCGTCCATGCCTTGGCAAATACCAAGAACGGTATGCTTCCAGCCAAAGCGCTCGGCAATCTTTTGCTCGCTCGTAATGCCGTTGCACAGCGAGGCGATGAGCGTGTTGGGCCCCACGACGCGCTCCATAGTCTTGAGCGCTTGGTTGAGTCCCGTCGTCTTGACCGTGAGAATGACCAGATCGGCGGGCGTTGCCTCACTGGCGCGGATGGACTTGAGCGCACAGGGCTTGCCGTTGACGGTGAGCGCATCGCCCACGTGACGCTCAAAACGGGCGTCATCCATAACGTATTCGACGGCGTCATTGCCGAGGGCCGTGGCAATCATGCTGCCGTAGAGCAGGCCGACGCCGCCCTTGCCGATAAAGGCGACCTTGTTGATCTGCATGTGAATCATCTCCCCACTAAAAGGCGCCCGCATGAGGGGCGCCTGGTGGATTGTATGCCGCTGGAGCATGTGGCGTGCACCGGAGGCGGAATTTAGAAGAACAAACTCATGGGAACTTATGCCGCGAGACAGACCGCAAAAACGCGCGCAGGGTATCCGACGCCATCGCGCACCTTGGGGAAGGTGCAGAAGATGACAGCGCCTGTGGCGGGAAGCTCGTCCAGATGGTCCATGACCTCGATCTGATAGCGGTCGACCGAGAGGATGTACTGCTCGCCGGGGTAGGGGGTAGGTGTCCTCACGCGTGGTCACGCTCTCCTCCTTTCATCGGACTTTTTGCTGATGTTAAAGCGGTGCCGTGACAGCTCGATTTCTGCTGCGTTACGATACGTTCTCGATTGCGATTCCAATGTGTTTCGATGGCGTGACCGTTGGGTTTCGCCTTGTCGGGGCGCTGATGGCGAAGGGAGGGTCCGTGCAATACCGCGTTGACCCCAAAAGCGGTAACCGAATATCTGCTCTGGGTCTGGGCTGCATGAGGTTTCCCGGTGCGCCGGGACATCCGGATGCGAAGACAGCCGATGCGATTATTTCTCGTGCGGTGGAGCAGGGGATTAATTATCTGGATACGGCCTATCTCTATCCCGGCAACGAGGCTTGCGTGGGCGCTTCGCTTGAGCGCCTAGGCCTACGCGACCAGGTTTTGCTCGCGACCAAGCTGCCACATGCTTCGTGCAAATGCGCGGAGGATTTCGATCGGTTCTTCGACGAGCAGCTGCGCCGTTTGCGGACTGACCATATCGACTACTACCTCATGCACAACATCACCTCGCCCGCCCAGTGGGAACGTGTGGTGGCGTTGGGCATCGAGGACTGGATCGCGCGTCAAAAGGCTGCGGGGCGTATTCGCCAGATTGGTTTTTCGTATCACGGCGGCGCGGCGGATTTCCTCACGATGCTTGACGCGTATGACTGGGACTTTTGCCAGATCCAGTACAACTACGCTGGAGAGCGCTATCAAGCGGGAACGGCGGGACTCATGGCAGCGGCCGAGCGCGGGCTCGCGGTGTTTGTGATGGAACCGCTTTTGGGTGGACGCCTGGCGGGCAAGCTGCCTCCGCGGGCCCGCGCCGTGCTCGATGGCGTACGCGATCCGTACCTGAAGACGCCGGCTGCTTGGGGTCTTTCGTGGGTATGGAACCATCCTCAAGTCACGATGCTGCTTTCGGGCATGACCGATACCGCGCAGGTGGACGAGAACGCGGCATTGGCGGATCGCGCACTGCCGGATTCGATGACGACAGAGCAGCTCGATACCATCGCACGTGTGCTGGGAGAGTTTGAGAAATCGAATCGCGTGCCCTGTACGGGGTGCGGCTACTGCATGCCGTGCCCCAAGGGCATCAATATTCCCGGCTGCTTTGGTGCCTACAACGCGAGCTACGCGCATAGTTGGTTTACGGGGCTGTCTCAATACTTTACGGCGAGCGCGGTGCGGACGAACGAGCCCAAGCTGGTGAGCAATTGCGTCAAGTGCGGTAAATGCGCACGTCACTGCCCACAGCACATCGATATTCCCGAGCGTCTCGATGATGTGCGCCGACGTTTCCAGCCTGGCCCCGTAACGGCCGCGCTTAAAGCCTTTTGCAAAACGCGCTCCTGATGCCCCTTTTATAACTTGCGGTGGAATAGTTCTTGTTTGCGGCAGAATAGGGGCCAAGCAGGAACTATTCCACCGCAACTGAAGGGGGCTGTCGTGGGCCATCGGGATTCATGTGATGATTTACGTGAGGTTCGTTGGGGCGTTTTGGGCGCTGGGAACATTTCGCATCGATTTGCAGCGTCGCTCAAGGAGGTGGACGGGGCACGGCTTGTGGCTGCCGCCGGTCGCACTCCTTCGCATGTTGAGGAGTTTTGCAGTGCGTTTTCGATTGATGCCGCGCACAGTTATGCCACGGCTGACGATAGCGGCGATGCGGCTTATGATGCGCTGATTGCCGACCCCGATGTCGACGCAATCTACTTGGCTCTTCCGCATGGCATGCATACGCGTTGGGCCTGTCGCGCGCTGCGCGCCGGAAAGGCCGTGCTGTGCGAAAAGCCGGCCGTTTTGAGTGAGGAAGAGGCTCTCTCGATTGCCTCCACCTCTCGCGAGCGCGGCGTGCTGTTTATGGAGGCGATGAAGAATCGGTTTTGCCCGATGCGCACTCGCGTGAAGGACTTGCTTGCGTCGGGTGAGCTTGGCCGTATTGTCTCGATTGAAAGCGTGCAAAAGCTCGATTACGGCGAGTCTCCTTCGGGCTATCTGCTTGATCCGTTGCAGGGCGGCTGTCTATATGACATGGGCTGCTATGCAGTCGGTTGGTTTGAGGATTTGCTCGCGGGCGCTTGCGAAGTTTCGTCTCGTGAAGTTCGCTGGCGTGACGTATCGGGCGGCCGCGTCGATTGGGCCGACGAGATCCATATGAGCGTCGACGGTATACCCATTCATATGGTGTGCGACGGCGAAGCAACATATGAAAGCCGCTTAACGATTGCCTGTGAGCGGGGCTCGTTGGAAATCGAGCGTCTCCATCGCCCCGAGCTCGCTCATGTGAAGTATTCCGACGGTCGGATACTCGAAATCGATGCACCATTTGAGGTCGATGATTTTTACGGTGAGGTGTCGCATGCGGCGCGGCTCATTCAGGCGGGGAAACTCGAAAGCCCCATCATGTCCCTAGCCGCCACACAGCGCTGTGCGCACATCATCGATGCGATTCGCTTGAAACTTTAGGGCGTGGGGGCTCGGCGGACCGTGCCCCTGATGCCCCTTTTATAACTTGCGGTGGAATACGGTCTGTTTGCGCCAAAATATGGCACCAATAGACCGTATTTTTCCGCAACTGATGAAGAGGGAGTTGGAGATGCTGACGATCGGGTGTCATCTTTCGACGACGAAGGGCTATCGGGCAATGGGGGAGACGGCGTTGTCCATTGGCGCCAATACCTTTGCGTTCTTTACGCGCAACCCGCGCGGTGGCAAGGCAAAAGAACTTGACATGGATGACGTGGCGGCTCTGCGCGAGCTTATGTCGCAAAACGACTTTGGACCGCTGGTGGCGCATGCCCCGTATACCTACAACCCCTGTTCTGCCAAAGAGCGGGCGCGCGAGTTCGCCTTGGAGGCAATGGCCGAGGACTTGCAGCGTCTGGAAGCACTGCCCGGCAACTATTACAACTTCCATCCCGGTGCGCATGTGGGGCAGGGCTCCGACGCCGGCATTCAGATGATTGTCGACGCCCTGTGTCAGGTGATGTTTGAGGGCCAGCAGACGACGGTGCTGCTCGAGACCATGTCGGGCAAGGGCACCGAGGTGGGCCGCAGCTTTGAGGAACTGGCGCTCATCATTGAGGGTGTTGCCGGCAAACGCCCCGAGCTGTCGGCCAAGCTGGGCGTTTGCCTAGACACCTGCCATGTGAGCGATGCCGGCTACGACATCATCCATGATCTGGACGGCGTACTCGACGAGTTCGACCGCGTGGTGGGTATCGATCGCTTGCATGCCGTACACATCAACGATTCGAAGAACTCTTGTGGCGCCCATAAAGATCGTCACGAGTGCATCGGCAAGGGATACCTTGGCAGTGAGGAATTTGGTGGAGGTATGCAGGTTATGCAGAATATTGTATCGAATGGCCACTTGCGTTCGCTGCCATTTATTTTGGAGACTCCGAACGAACTTGCAGGTTATGCAGCTGAAATTAGACTATTAAGGTCATTGCAGCAGTAATGACTGTCACAAAGTAGAGTATTCCATTCACGTTATGGGTTTGTTTCAATCAGTTTTCTCATTGCAGATTCGTAATTCCGGGTGCATAATAGCCAACAGTTTTTGCAGACCTCTGAATCAAACGAGGTCACCGGAAGGAGACTGATTATGAAGCTGAAGAAGCTTGGCGCATTTGCCGCCACGGGTGCTATGGCGCTCGCCCTTGCTCTGACGGGCTGCGGTTCGTCCAACGCCACCTCTGGTTCTGATGCCGGTTCCAGCAGCTCTGACGACGCTAAGGTCGAGAAGGTCGACGGCTCCAAGGAGTACGCGCTCGTCAAGGACGGCACGCTGACCGTCGGCACCTCTGCCGAGTACGCGCCGTTTGAGTACAAGGATGACAACGGCGACTACCAGGGCTTTGACCTTGAGCTCATCAAGGCTATCGGTGACAAGCTGGGCCTGGATGTCGAGTACGTCAACAATGACTTTGACACGCTGGTTCCGGGTGTCGCTTCGGGCGCCAAGTACGACGTCTCCATCGCGGCTATCACCGACACGCCCGAGCGTGAGAAGGAAGTCACTTTCTCCGATTCCTACTACATGGACGATCAGGCTATCGTGACCAAGGTCGATAACACCGACATCACGGCCGACAACTACAGCGAGAAGCTCAACAACGCCGACGCTACCATCATCGTTCAGTCTGGCTCGACCGCCGAGTCTTTTGCCCAGGAGAACTTCCCCAAGGCCAAGATCGTCCCCTACAAGGACGCTACCGAGTGCTTCAGCGCCCTGCAGTCCGATAAGGGCGACGCCGTAGTCACCAACCGCTCCGTTGCCAGCCAGCTGACCGCCGAGCAGTTCAACACCTGCCAGACCATTAAGCAGATCAGCACCGGCGAGGAGTACGCCATCGCCATCAACCAGGGTAACACCAAGCTCAAGGAAGACATCAACCAGGCCATCAAGGACCTGACCGACGACGGTACCATTGACGCCCTCATGGCTAAGTACAACATCAAGTAAAATAGCTACTTGATTGCTCGCGGGCCCTTTCCGTTTTGGCGGAGAGGGCCTTTGCGCTTCTCTTGACGGAGAGTATTTCCGTCTCGTTTTGCCGGCAACTTCTACGATAGGAGCCACCTTGTCTCGACTGAACAAAGGGGCCGCGGAGCAGCGTTTTCCACTGCCCGCCTTGCTCCAAAAGCTAGCCTGCGCCATGGCCGTGGCGCTCGCGCTGGTGTGCGCAGGGGCATATGCGCCCACGACCGCCCAGGCGCTTGAGACCGCAAAGATTACCGCCCGACCCAACACTGGTTCGGGCAGCGCTGTGGTCGGCGGTACCGAGACGCGCATTACCTGGGAGGTCCAGGCCGATGCCGACGAGGAGCTGAGCGGTCTTTCGCTGACGTTTGTCGACGGCACGACGTTTGGTACCGATGACACGCGATTGACGATGCTCTCGGGCGAGGACCTCATGGATCGTACGCCCATGAAGCCCACGTGCAAGGCTGACGGCCAGACGCTCAAGATCGACTTTGGCGAGACGGCGCCTGCCGGCGGCTTTTTCCGTGTCGAGGTTTACGGCGTGACCTTCCCCGTCGAGGGCGGCGATGAGGCCTTTAGCGGCACCTGCACTTTGGCCGATGGCTCGACCAAGAAGATCTCCAAGATTCCGTCGGTGGAGATCAAGGGCGTGACGGCATTCGATAACTTCCTGGCCGACCTTAAGGAGCAGCCGTGGGTCGAGGCATGGAATTCCAACATGTTCCTTCGCCTGTTCCTGAACCCGGTCATTTTGGTCCAGAGCCTGCCGATCGTCTTCAAAGGCTTCCTCATGTCGCTCTCGATCGTGCTCGTGGCGTTTCCGCTGGCAATTCCCTTTGGCTTTGCCTTGTCGCTCATGCGCATCTCCAAGTCGCGCATCCTGCGTTGCCTTGCCGGCATTTATGTGAATATCATCCGTGGTACGCCGGCGTTCCTGCAGATCTACATCGCGTTCTTTGGCCTGCCGCTTGCCGGCGTCAAGGTGGACGACTATGTGTTGGGCGTCATCGTCATGGCCATGAACTCGTCCGCCTACCTGTGCGAGATCTTCCGCGCCGGTATTCAGTCGATCCCCAAGGGCCAAAACGAGGCCGCGCGCTCGCTGGGCATGAATGCCTTCCAGACGCTGCTCTATGTCATGATTCCGCAGACGTTCCGCAATGTCCTGCCTACGCTGACCAGCGAGTTTATCCTGCTTTACAAGGATACGTCGCTGCTCGCGGCCGTGGGCGTGGTCGAGATCGTCATGAACGCCCGCACCATCGTGGCCACGACGGGCTCCATCACGCCGTATGTGGTTGCCGCCCTGTTCTATCTGGTCATCACCCTGCCGCTTGCACGCTTGGTGAGCGGTCTTGAGGCGAGGCTTTTGGGCACGGCCGAAACCAAAAAGAAACGTCCCACCAAGAGCGCCGGACAGGTTGTCGCGACGCCCGCCGACCATATCGCTGGTCTGTAAGGAGGTTCTATTATGAGCGAAACCAATAACTCGAACGAGGTCGTCGTCAGCATCAAGAATCTCCAGAAGGCCTTTGGCGATAACGTGGTCCTGCGCGATATCGATCTGGATGTGCACAAGGGCGAGGTCGTCGTAGTCCTGGGTCCTTCGGGCTCGGGCAAGTCGACGATGCTTCGCTGCATCAATCGTCTGGAGCATCCCACGAGCGGCTCGATCATCGTTGAGGGCGTGGATGTGTGCGCCAAGGGTGTCGACCTTAACAAGGTACGTACGCATCTGGGTATGGTGTTCCAGCAGTTCAATTTGTTCCCGCACCTGTCAGTCAAAAAGAACGTCATGCTCGCGCAGCAAAAGGTGCTCAAGCGCAGCAAGGAAGAGGCCGAGAAGATTGCCGTCGAGGAGCTGACCAAGGTCGGTCTTGCCGAGCGCATCGACTTTATGCCGAGCCAGCTCTCGGGCGGTCAGCAACAGCGCGTGGCGATCGCCCGCGCCCTGTCGATGAATCCGCACGTGATGCTCTTTGACGAGGCCACGTCGGCGCTCGACCCCGAGCTGGTTCGCGACGTTCTGGGTGTCATGCGCGACCTGGCACGCGACGGCATGACCATGATCGTCGTGACGCACGAGATGGGCTTTGCCCGCGATGTCGCCGACCGCGTGGTCTTTATGGACGGCGGCGTTATCGTGGAGGAGGGTACGCCGAGCGAGGTCTTCGACCACCCCAAGAGTGAGCGCACCAAGGCGTTCTTGGGCAATATCTCGTAGCGGCGCGTCGAGGTTATCGATATAACAAACGGGGATCGGATGTGAATATCCGGTCCCCGTTTTTGTTTGGGCATGAGCGACTGTTGTTGTACGGTACTCGGCTGTCAGTTGCCTTGCGACTTTCTGACTGCTTCGTTAGGCCAGCTCCGCTCCCAGGGCTTTGCAGGCCGCTTCGCCCTCGTCGTCGGGTGCGTCGTAGCAGATGACGGAATCTACGACGTTGACGCCGGCCTCGTCGGCGTCGGCCTTCCAGTTGTCCATCCATTCGCCCTCGGCCCACGAATAAGAGCCAAAGAGAACGACCTTCTTGTCGCCGAGAGCCTCCTTGACCTCGTCCCACATCGGCTGGAACTCATCGTATTCAAGCTCCTCGGAGCCCATGGCGGGGCAGCCGAAGGCAAAGGCATCGTAGTCGGCGGCCCTGTCGGCAGAGAAGTCGGCGCAGGGGATGACTTCCGCCTCGGCGCCCGCGGACGTGGTGCCTTCGGCGACAAAGTTTGCCATGGCCTCGGTGTTGCCCGTGCCGCTCCAATAGACGACGGCGATTTTGCTCATGTTGAGTCCTTTCGGTTGTGCGGCGTACGGCCGCGGCTTGTACGTTCTATCGGGTTGCCTGGGCAAGTTGCGCCAGGCTGCAGCCCTGCTGATAGACAAAGGTGAAGTATTGGGTGCAGGCACGGTAGGCATCAAACGTCGCAAGCGCCTGCTCGACATTTGTGTAGACCTTCCAGGCCCCAAAGATCTTGTAGTTCTCGCCGCGCTGGACGATAAATTCGTGCACGTCGTCGTAGGGATATCCAAGGAAGTAGCCTATTTCGTGCGGAAACTCGCAGGTGCAGTCTTTGCTGCAGTTGGCTTGATGGTCCAATGCGCATCGGGTTTGGCCGCATGCGCATTCCGCGGCGTTATTGCTTGCGAGCGTGATGCGCGATGCCAGGTGCGCAAGGCATAATGGCAGATTGTCGGTGTCGTAGCCCTCCTTGGCGAGCGCCGTTTTGGCGCGCGGGTCAGCAAGGTAAGTGGCGAGGCTATTAGGCCGATATGCGTACACGAGCGCTCCGCAGGGCCGCCAGACCAAAACACTCAGGTGGATGCCGAGCGGGTCAAGCTCGCGATTGCACTGGGCGATAACGTTGAGCAGGCGTACTCGGCGATCTGTGATTGGCGCGGTCGCGCCCGAACCATCCTGATGGGCGTAGACGCCGGGATAGGTAAAGAGCGATGCCGGCTTGATGCCCGCGAGTGTGGGGGAGCAGTTGCGCACGACTGCTGCCTGAAACGTTGGGATGTCTATGGTTCGAGTCACGGCGCTCCTTACGGATCTAAACTGTTAGCCTAGGAAAACTTATACACGAAAGTAAGCCTTGGTCAACTAAAAAGTAAGAAAAGGGAAACTAATTGATCGAACGGACATGGTTTTGGGTTAAGATGGGGATACCCCATGGGGGTATCTAGATAGTGCTACTGAAAGGGGAACGCATGAGTGACTTGCTAAATCCTGCAAATATCATCGTGCTGACCGTCATTGCCGTCGGCATGTTTTTTGGACTGCGTCGCATTGCGGCGTCGACGCATGGAAAGAGCTGTTGCAGTGATGGCGCGAGCGGCAAGAAAGCCAAGAAGGTTGTGGTGGCAGACACCGACGAGTCCCACTACCCCTATCGTGAGGAACTCCTTATCGGCGGCATGAGTTGCGACGGCTGCGCCCGGAATGTGACGAATGCCCTCAATGCGCTTGATGGCGTGTGGGCTACGGTAACGTACGCGGACCACACGGCACGCGTGCGCTCGAAGCGCCCGGTTGATCGCGACACACTCGAGACGGCAGTGAGGGGTGCGGGCTATTACGTTATGAAAATGTAGGCGTTGCCCTCTCCGGTGGGTACCAGCCTCCTGCCCATTGTGACTATCGGCATCCAAAAATTTGCGCAAAAATAACCTTTAGATGCGGCAAAAGTGGAGTTTGGTGACGGTTTGCGCGGAATTCGCTACCAATCGAGCATCTATGAACCCGTCCAAAAAATTACAGGTGTATATTTATACACTGATTATTGCTGTGCTCAGATTGCAATTAACCGTGGACAGAAATGAAGAATGCTAAAACTGGGCTTTAGGACAGGGGAGGCTATAACCTTATGAGACGAGTGGGAACACTTGGCTTGGTGGCAGCGCTTGCCGCTATCTTGGTATCGCCGCTGCCGGCGCACGCCGAAGACGCATCGGGTGCCGTTACCTACAATGCGGGAAATGGGTATTCCTTTGAGAAGCTCTCGCATCCTACGGTAGGAACGTCGCAGCCGGATGGCATCGTCGACTACCAGGGTAACGGTGCCGTTGCCGTTCCGGGCGCCGATGGTAATACGGCCAACAACGAAGGCGATCGCGGCCAGAGCTACACTTGGGCGGCTGCGAGCTATGGTGACTGGCTTTATGTGGGCACCTGCTATGCGGCGATGGGCAACACGCTGACGCTCATGAACAGCACGCTGGGCGATTCCTTTGATGTCGAAACCATGCGCCTGACGCTGGAGGCCATGTTTAACGGTACCTTCTTCTATGGACAGCAGAAGGAGGACGGCACGGCCGACAAGGACAGCGGCGGCATCTTGGTCAAGATCAATACCAAGACCGGTGAGACCAAGCTGCTACTCTCTGAATCGCTCAACGGCGTCGCTCCTTTGTTCCGCAATGCCGTGAGCTATAAGGGTAAGCTCTATTTCTGCGGCAGCGTCAGGACCAATGACGGCAAAGGCGGCCTGCCTGCTGTATACGAGATCGATCCTAAGACGGATGAGTACAAAGTTGTCTATCAGGGCCTTTCGAGCATGCAGGATTACGGTGCTGCCTACAAGCAGGGCATTTCTACCGGTATCCGCGGCATGTGCGTCCATGATGGCCAGCTCGTCATCAGTAATGTGGGTAAAGACGCGAACGGTTATTTTGTGTCGACAATCCTGACGTCGTCTGACCCCTCGAAGGGCCAGGACAGCTTCACCGAGATTGCCAACTCGGAGACGCTGTTTGGCTATCCGGCGATTCGCTATCAGGACAGCATCTACGGCGGCGCCATTTGGGATATGGTCTCGTACAATGGCCATCTCTATGCGACCATCTGCACCGGTACGCCCGAGAACGCTCCCGATGATAATTCCATGCAGTCGTTTGCCATGGTCCGTGGCGACAAGAATGCCGACGGCAGCTATTCGTGGACTCCCATTGTCGGCGATCAGAAGACGGACGGTGCAAAGTACTGCTTTGGCATCGATCCTGCCCGTACCCGTTCTGGCGCTGCCAACCTCATCGTCTACAACGACTACCTCTATATCGGTGAATACAACGACGAGGAGATTGCCCTCGAGCGCATCCTGTTCAACAAATCCAACACCGAAGAGGGCGGCAAGAGCAGCATGGGTGGCGTTGACTGCTCGTTTGTGAATGCCAATCTTGAGCAGTCGGTTAACATCTATCGCATGGACAAGGACGAGAACATGGAGCTCGTCGTTGGCGATCGCACCGACATGTTCCCCGAGGGCGGTATTTCCGGCCTGACTTCGGGCTTTGGCCGAAACGAGAACCAGTACATTTGGCGCATGCAGAAGTTCGACGGCAAGCTGTATATCGGTACCTTTGATACCGCGAGCCTGCTTGAGCCAATCGGCCAGTTCTCCAATGGCGACATTATCGATATGACGCCCGAGGAGTGGAACTCTCAGGTTCAGCGCCTTAGGGACCTGCTCGATCACCTGCTCGACAAGAAATCGCCTGACGACCCCATCGTTCCCGTGAACACGCTTGCGGACGATGATTCAAACGAGGCCGTCGAGGTCGATGATTCGAACGAAGCTGCTGAGGTTGATGATTCAAACAAGGCCGTCGATGTCGATGACGAGAAGACCGAGGTTGCTAAGGGCTTTGGCGATCTGAGCGATGCGCTGGAGGATGCCGCGGGCGGTCTTTGCGATCAGGCCGCGACGATGTCCCAGGACTTTGAGGACGACGCCGCTTATGTCCAGAAGATCGATGGCGAGATCGCGTACTTCAAGTCCTTTGCCGACCAGTATCAGGACATGCTCGATAGCTATGAGAGCCTTAAGCAGCAGTACGAGGATGCCTATGGCGCCGAGCTGCCGAGCGATATTCAGGATGCGCTCGATAAGCTGCTGAGCGAGGAGAACCTCAAGAAGTTGCAGAGTGTCCTTACGTGCATGTGTTACCTGCGCGATGCCGAGCGCGGCTTTGATATGTATGTGACCGAGGACGGCGTGAACTTTACGACGCTGACGACCAATGGCTTTAACGATCCGTATAACCATGGTCTGCGCACCTTTGCGGTGACCAACCAGGGTCTGTGCCTTGGTACCGCCAACCCGTTCTATGGTTGCCAGGTCTGGATCCAGCGCAAGGAGAATTCGGAGAATCCGGTTGATCCCGGTACTCCGGATCCGACGGAACCCACCGATCCTTCGCAGCCGGGTGGCGGCGATCAGCCTGGCGGCAGCCAGACGGGTGGCAACGACCAGTCGAGCAGCACCACGACCACCGTCACGACGACCGCTAAGAAGACTCCGAAGGACGGCTCGCTGCCTCGCGCTGGCGACTCGACCCTCACGCTGGTCTTGGGATTGCTGGTTGCAGCTGCCGCAGTGCTTGGCATTGCTCTCGTCTTGCGCAAGCGTTCTCGTCGCTAGGCTCGTCCGCGTAGCTCAATGTCCTGGATATCGTCGAAGTTGATGGCGATATCCCTGAGTTTGAGCAGCTTGAATGCGGGTAACGCTTCGTCGAGAATGCCCGTGCGGCTACGATAGCCGTACGTATCGTAATAGGTGACGCGCACCAAGTCGCCGCGTTTGAGGCCCTCGAGCTTTTGCGAAAGCTCGAGGGCTTTTTCTTCCGTGAGCTCACGTTTTTGCTCGACGGTGATTTCCTGCTTGCGCACGAGTTCGTAGTATCCCGTGAGGGCGGCAAAGGGCATAAACTGTGCGGCGCGGTTGGCGCGCACGGCACCGTTGGCAGTGAGGTTGGGGTCGGCTGCGCGGCGTCTGCCCTCGGGGTCCGCCAGGCGCTCGAAGGCGGTCGGCGGGCGCATGGGCTGTTGTTTGGGTTTAGGCACGGTGTCCTCCAACTTGATCGTTGCGCTCGCGCGCGGTGGCGCCGGCGGTAAAGCTTAATCCCTTGACGAGCGCGTTTTTGCCGTACTTGCCTTTTACGGCCAGGACGGCGCGCGCCAGGTCGCGCTCGCGCTCATCGGCCTCGATATCGCTGAACAGATCGATGGTGGCAAATTCCTCGGGCATGAGGTTGCCAAATCCCAGATTGATACGCTTGACCGGTCGCTTGGGGTCGACCGTTTGTGCCCAAAGGTCATCGAAATACCCCATGATCTTCTTAAACGAATTGGTGCGCTCGGGCAGCTTGCGCGAGGCGTTGGAGTGCGCAAAGAGTGAGGCATAGCCGCCACGCGGTTTGCCGCCATGCTCTCCCACAAAGATGCCATCGATTGCCTGCGCTTCGCGTACCAGGCGGCGCCTTTCGTCATCGCACTGGACGGGCTTGGGAGCACGGGGCGCGAGCTCGGGGCCGGCGGTTGCGGTGGGTTCGATACTCGATGTGCTCGAGCGCAGGTGGCCGCATCCGTCCACATATTGCGCTGTACCGCTGGCGTCGAGGCGGCGTATGTCAGCGCGCTCGCTCGCGTAGCCCACAAAGAGCGAGATGCTGTCGCAGACCACGTGCTTATCGACCAAGTCCAACACGGCACTGTCGACCATCTCGCGCAAGACGGTGTAGGCTTGCTCGTAGGCATAGCCCTTCGAGAGCACCTGTCCTGTGGTGGTCGAGGTCGCTTGCGGGCGATAGGCTTGGATATCGGCGATGGTTGTCGGCTCGCGCCCAAAGGCGTGGTCGATGAGATATTCGGCATTGACGCCGAGCTCGTCGTAGAGCAGGTTTTCGTCGAGCGCGGCGACGCCCATCAGGTCGTAGACGCCATACTTTTCGAGTCGGGCTGCCACACCGGGGCCGATGCCCCAGATGTCGGTGATGGGGCGATGGGGCCAGATCTCCTTGCGAAAGGTCTCGTCGTCGAGTTTGCCGATGCGACTGGGTACGTGCTTGGCGGTGACGTCGAGCGCCACCTTGGCCTGGAATAGGTTGGGGCCGATGCCGACCGTCGCCGTGATGCCGGTGCGCGCCAAGACCTCGTCGCGCAGCGTGCAGGCGAACCCTTCCGCATCGGTGTGATAGAGGTCAAGATAGGGCGTCACGTCGATAAAGCACTCGTCGATTGAGTAGACGTGAACGTCTTGCGGACTGACGTATTCCAGGTAGATACCGTAGATTTGCGCCGATACCTCCATGTAGTGCTGCATGCGCGGCACGGCTTTAATGTAGTCGATGCCATCGGGTATTTCGAACAGACGGCAGCGGTTGTGTATCCCGAGGTCCTTCATGGCCTGTGTGATGGCGAGGCAGATGGTCGTGCGCCCGCGCGATTCGTCGGCAACGACCAGGTTGGTGGTGAGCGGGTTGAGTCCGCGGTCGACGCACTCGACGCTAGCGTAAAACGTCTTGAGGTCGATGCAGATGTAGGTGTGCTGCTCGTGCGCCACACGTCCTCCCATCAAACACATGTTCTTATCGAATATCTGTTCGATAATACCCTCTCATCCGGACATCGTCAAAACCTGTCAAAAAGGGACTGGTTTGTTTTGGTAGGTATGGTCGTGCGGTTGGATCGGGTTTTAACGCAGCTCTAAAGAGCGCGAAACAGCTCGGAAAAGCTCGCTTCGTAGCATGAGCCTAACGATCGATACCGCCTATACGCACGGAAGGGTTGTGGGAAAGATGGTCAATTACGGGTTTGGTATGCCGACGCGCCTTGTTGTGGATGGAGACGTGGCTCGCTGGTGCGGACGATTGGTCGCTCACTACGGTGGCACCAAGGCGCTGGTCGTGTTGGGCGGTGACAAGCATACGCGCGATGAGCTTGTCTCGGCGGCACTTGGCTCGCTTGATCGAGCCCTACTCGAGCGTGTGCTTTTCCGCTGCGGCTCGGTTGGGGGCGACGGGGGAGACGAACTGATCGACGAAGCCGTGGCCCTGGCGACCGACGAAGGCGTGGACTTTGTCCTGGCGATCGGCGATGCCGATACTGCTGGCTTTGCACGCGAACTCGCCCGTCGCATGGCGGCGCTCGATGCCGGCGAAGACGGTTTTGTCCCTTATGGATGCATTCTCTCGGAGGGCAAGGCGCCTGCTGTCGTGGGCACCGGTGAGGTTCCCGTTTTTGCCATTATCGCGCCCGAACTGCTGGAGGGCATCGGGTCTCCTCTGCGTGAGTTGCTCGGTAGCATCTGCGCCGCGGCCTAATATTTGCCATAAAAGGACGGGTTATTTTTGGTTGGTAAAGCGTTTGACCTGCCAAAATAAGCCTGTCCCTTTTTAATCGGTTACCGTTTGGGGGCCGATTGGCAACGCTCGCTGATTGTAGTCTTGACCTGCGCTAGAATAGTGGCATCTGAATGTCCGGGCGCATGGAGGCGTGCGCCCGTATGCTGAGGAGGACTCTATGGCAACTGTTGCCGCACCTATCGATGCTACGTCGACTGCCGCTTGGAAGGCACTCGAGGCTCATCAGGAGAAGCTTGAGGCCGATGGTATCGACCTCAAGGCCTGGTTCGCTGCTGACGCCGACCGCGTGAACAAGCTGAGCTTTGACGCCGGTGACCTGCACTTCGATCTTTCGAAGAACCTGGTGACCGATGAGACCGTCAAGCTGCTGTGCGATCTTGCCCGCGAGGTGAAGCTCGAGGAGCGCCGCGACGCCATGTTCTCCGGCGAGCACATCAACACCACCGAGGACCGCGCCGTCCTGCACACCGCGCTGCGCCGCCCGGCAAGCGAGAAGGGCCAGCTCATCGTCGACGGCCAGGACGTCGTCGCCGACGTGCACGAGGTCCTGGACCGCATGTATGCCTTCGCCGAGCGCGTGCGCTCCGGTGAGTGGAAGGGTGTTACCGGCAAAAAGATCGAGCACCTGGTGTCCATCGGCATCGGCGGCTCCGATTTGGGCCCGGTCATGGCTTACGAGGCTCTGCGTCCCTATGCCGACGCCGGTATCGACTGCCGCTACATCTCCAACATCGACCCCAACGACCAGGCCGAGAAGCTCAAGGGCTTGGATCCCGAGACCACGCTCGTGATCATCGTCTCCAAGACCTTCACCACGCTCGAGACCCTCACCAACGCCCGCGAGGTCAAGACCTGGATGCTCGAGCAGCTCAAGGCTCAGGGCGCCATCGACGGCTCCGATGAGCAGAACGCCGAGGCCGTGGCAAAGCACTTCGTCGCCGTTTCCACCGCACTCGAGAAGGTCGAAGCCTTCGGTATCGACCCCGCCAACGCCTTCGGTTTCTGGAACTGGGTTGGCGGCCGCTATTCCGTTGACTCCGCCGTGGGCCTGTCGCTGATCGTCGTGCTCGGCCCCGAGCGCTTCCAGCAGTTCCTCGAGGGCTTCCACGCCATCGACGAGTACTTCTGCAACACCCCGCTCGAGAACAATGCCGTCGCGCTGATGGGCCTGCTCAACGTCTGGTACGTCAACTTCTTCGGTTCCAAGAGCCACGCCGTGCTGCCGTACTGCCAGTACCTGCACCGCTTCCCGGCCTACCTGCAGCAGCTCACCATGGAGTCCAACGGCAAGCATGTCCGTTGGGACGGCAGCGCCGTGACCTCCGACACCGGTGAGATCTTCTGGGGCGAGCCCGGCACCAACGGCCAGCATGCCTTCTACCAGCTGCTGCACCAGGGCACCGTGGTGGTTCCGGCCGATTTCATCGCCTTCGCCAATACCGCCAACCCTGCGACCGATAGCGGCCAGGACGTGCATGAGCTGTTCCTGGGCAACTTCCTGGCCCAGACCAAGGCGCTCGCCTTTGGTAAGACGGCCGACGAGGTCCGCGCCGAGGGCACGCCCGAGCAGATTGTCCCCGCCCGCTGCTTTGAGGGTAACCGTCCGACGACCTCGATCTTCGGCGACACGCTGACCCCGTTCGCGCTCGGCGAGCTCATCGCCCTGTACGAGCACATCACGTTTGTCGAGGGTACGGTCTGGGGCATCGATTCCTACGACCAGTGGGGCGTCGAGTTGGGCAAGCAGCTTGCCAAGCAGATCACCCCTGCCTTCCACGACGATGCCGCCAAGGCCGAGCAGGACGCTTCGACCCAGGCGCTCATCGAGTTCTATCGCGCGCATCGCAAGTAGTCGCTGCTGTTAACGCATCGCGCCTTATAGTCAGGGGCCCGTATCCTATCGGATGCGGGCCCCTTTGCTTTGCCGTGGTCCCGGGGCGCACGGCCTTTGTGGAACATCGCCGGGGCGCCGCGCGCTGCGAGAACCCTGCGCCTAGATCTCGGCCTCCGCATGGCCTCGCTGCGCCTCGGGCAGCTCCCCGTAGAGCGGATGGTCTTCGAGCCTAAAGCGCTCGACCTGTTCGGGAGTGCGACCGCGTACAAAGAGCCACGAGCGATCAATCGGCGTCGCCATGAGCGTGCTGGGCAGCGCGTCAGCGCGGTCGGAAAACACCCGGGCACTCTCGGGATCCTGGAACGCCAGCACCAGATGCGTGTCGCAGTTGCCCATGATGGAGCGTGCGCGTGCCTCGCCATAGAGCGCATCGAGCTGGTTGGTCGACTGCAGCAGCAGCGTTGCCCAGATGTTGCGGCTTCGGATAATCGAGAGCACGTTGTCGATCCTGGGGATCTGCAGATTTGCGAAGTCATCGAGCATAAAGCGCACGGGCACGGGCAGGCTGCCGTCGGGCTGCCTATCGGCTTCGCGAATGAGGCCCATAAACGCCTGCGTAATAAAGAGGCCGGTCAGCGGATCGAGATTGCGGTCAATATCGCTCACGGTTACAAACAGGGCGCAGGGGTGTGTCCCATGGAAGCGAAGTCCACCTGATGGCACTCACGATAGAGCTGTGCCGCACCGTCGAATCCCAGACACATGACCTTTTCGGCAAGGATGCCGACGATGCTCGCGTGCATGCGCTCGGCATTTTGCGTAATGGCGTAGCGCCGCCATAGCGAGAGGGCATAGCTTTGGGGGTCGGTCGTGATCAGATCGTCAAACAATCGGGCCGTGGCACCGTCCTGCAGGTGCTCGATCAGCTTGATGACCGAGCTGATCGTCTGCTCGTCGGCGGGTAGCTGTTCGGTGACGTAGGCAATAAGACACGACAGCAGGTTTGCCGCCGCATGATCCCAAAAAGGCTGGTTGTTGTCCTCGATGGGGCAGATGGCCTTTGCCACCGAGAGGATGTCCTGCTGGTTGGGCCTGCCGTCCGCCTTGCGGCGAATGTGCCTCAGGGGGTTGTAGCCGCAGCGCTCGATGCCGAGCGCAAGGGCCGGGACGGTGTTGAGGTCGGCGAAGTTGAGGCATTGCACGCGGTAGCCGTGGGCTGCCAGCGCGGGTCCCACTTCGCGACAGAGCGTGCCTTTGGTGTCGAGCACGATGTAGCTTGCGTTCATTTGCAGCAGGTTGGGCTTGAGGACGTTTCGGGTCTTGCCGGCTCCCGAGGGGCCGATCACAAGTGCGTTGTTGTTGAGTCCCGTTTGGCGGGTGTCGCAGGAAAGCGTTCGATCCTTGGCGAGGATGGTGGACGATGCGGACTCAGATGCGGCGAGGCGGCTGGCGAGGTTAGACATGGGCGACCTCCTTGGTGGTCGAGAGGATTTCGTGGGCAAAGCCGAGCTCGACGGCGCGCTCGGCCGAAAGGTAGGTGTCTTTTGCAGTGAGGGACTGGATGCGCTTGGGCGTGAGGCCGCTGCGGTCCGAGAGGATTTGCGTGAGGGTCTTGCGGGTCTGCATGAGACGCCGGCTGGTTTCCTGCAGCGCAAGTGCCGAGCCGCCTGCCCCCTGGGGGATCAGCGGGTCGTGAATCATGAGCTCTGCATGGGGCGCCATACGGCGATCGTCACCGCCCATAAAGATCACGGCGCCCATGGACGCGGCGAATTCCAGGCAGACGGTGCGGATGGGGCACGATGCGAGGCGCATGGCGTCATAGATCGCAAGACCCGATCGCACGCTTCCGCCGGCGCTGGCGACAAATATGGTGATGGGGCGGCTGGGGTCGGTGGCATCGAGCAGGCGGATCTGCTGGCATAGGTCGTGGGCCATCGGGGTTTCGATGTTTCCCATGACGGAGAGCTCGCGACGGGCGAGCATCTCATCGTAAATCCTGGTGAGCGTGATACCTCGGGCGGATTCACGCATGGTGAGGGGGCTGATGATGGGGGAATGATTGGTGTCCATGAGGACTCCTTTCTGTTGGCTGTGTTGTGGAATAGGATTGTTGCCCGTGGAGGGGCTGGCGGGCTACAGGGTTCGTCCGAGCCTGAGATCGAGCTCGGTTGTGGGGCAGGCTGCCTGTTCGTGCGGCTCGCAAGCGCCAAGGGCTCCAAAGCGATGGAGCGTTGCGGTGGGCGTGGTGTAGGCGAGCCGCAGCTGATGATCGACAGGGGCACATCCGTCATTTTTGTAATGAGCCGCGTAGTACTGCGCGATGCTGACGTTCATCTCACTGCCATTGCGATGGCGCTCAAACTGGCGTCTGCAGGTCTCGATGATCTTTGCTACCGACTTGGGTGCCGTCGCGGGAACAAGGGCGAGATAGCCCTCAAATAGCTCGTTGATGCTCAGGAGGCACAGCAGATCGATCAGCGTCCTTATGGCTGCTCCCTCGGCGGAAAAGTGCGCGGTCATGCGGTTATATCGGTTGCGGTCGACGATGGCCGCATGGGGTCTTGGAGTTTTCTGCCCCGTGGTCCCGGGCTTTTGCCGCGCCTGTGTATTGAGCTCGACGTTGCAGCGCTTGAGGCCGTCCAACGGAAGGAACAGTGCGGTGCGCAGGGTGTCCCGCTTGCTTTCGAGTTCATGACGCTCGTCGGGTTCCCATTCGAGCTTGAGTTTCGTGTCGAGCGCCGTAAGCATATGGGCTAGGCAGCCTACGGTAAGAACGTACGAATCGTTGTCGCGTTTTGGGGCATAGGGGTCTGTCAGCTTGCGAATGTCGGGGTCGCCCATGATCTTTGTGCAGCGCTTCAGCAGTTGAGGGTGGTCGGCCAAGATCGTCGCGAGCGGTAGCGACGCGTAGTTCTTTATGGTCGCGGCGGCAAAGGCGGCGTCATATTCGTTTGCATATGCTCGCTCAATGCGGGCATCCAGAATGCTTTTCTTATCGCCGTCTTCAGCGTGGTGGTTTGTCATAGCTTCTCCAATCGGTTGATGTTCGTGCTGTTTGTTGATGTGTTGGTTGTCGTGAGTGATGTGCTTGCCGTGGGTGATGTGCTGACGTTGGGGTGCTATGCGGTTTTCAATGAGCCCGTGAGGCAGTTGCTGCAGGGGCGGGATGGAACGGCCCATGCAAGGCGGAAGGCATCGTGCTCAAAATCGAGACAGCAATGCCCTGGGTGCCTCACATGTGGCAGTTACCTCATTAAGTTGTCATTGCGTTTGGGGTTGTACTTTGCCGATCTTCCTTCTCTTACACGCTGAAAACTGAAACTTCATATGCTCGATCTACTTAAAACCGCAACGGCGGTCTTTTATCAACTTATATGTCGGAACGTGTCTTTGCAAGTACTTTTTTGCGTTTGTTTCAAATGGGGTGGTTTTGCAACCGTCACGCGCCACGCTATGCGAACGTGCCCCGGCTCGGATAAGATGGTGCGATCGAGTTCTACCGCGCTCACTGCAAGTAGTCTTTGTTGCTGAGATAGGTCACGGCCGAAAGGGGCCCGTATCCCAACAGATACGGGCCCCTTGCTATTTAAATGGGCATGAGGGTGTATTGAGGGGGGATGTCTTGCTGTCGGCATCCGCGTGCGGTGCCATTCGCTGTCCGTAAATTATACGTTTACGGCTAATTTCATACCACTTGTCGGAATGCGGACGCTGTCCTTGCATGCCGGGCGTACATTGAACGTGGTTTTTCGCGTGAAGCCACGAATCGGTTGTCAGTCCTGAACAAGGAGGCCCAGCATGACGCTTGCCAAACCCATCAACAAATACATCGACTATATCGATGCCCCCGAGGACACGTTTGAGCAATATGTCGAGAAGGCGTTAAAGTACAACTTTCGCTGCGTATTTGCGAACCTGCAGGAGTACGAGACGGGCCGCGCCATGCTCGAGGACTCTGACATCATCCTTGCCGGCGCTATCGACTTTCCCCAGGGCACTATGGCGCTCGAGGAGAAGCTTGCGAGGTTTGAGGAATACGCTGCGTGTGGCTTTACCGAGATTGACTACGTTTTGAATCAGAGGTCGATCGAGAACCGCGATTTTGATGCCATCGAGCGCGAGATGACTACCATTGCTGATTTTTGTCGCGCGCATGGCATCACTGACAAGGTAATCGTCGAGATGTGCAAGCTGGACGGCGACGACGCCGCCAAGCGCCGTGTATGCGAGATCGCGCTGGAGGCCAAGCCGGGATTCCTTAAGACATCGACCGGCAGAAGCTTTGGCGGTGCTAAGCTCGAGGACGTGCGGCTGATGCACGAGGTGCTCGGCGATGCCGTGGCAATCAAGGCGGCGGGCGGTATCCATAATTACGAAGAGGCCTGCGCATTCATCGAGGCCGGCGCCAGCGCGTTAGGTGCATCGGCGGGCATCGCGATCGTCGAGGGCGCACCGACGGATGAGCGTCGCTAGCAGACGTATTTGACCTGAGCGATAAAGCTTCACGACCACACGCTGTTCATGTTCGAGACAATATGACTTTTTGCCCGTTGTAAACGGAGTCGCGATGGGTGTTCTGTATGATGGCTCAGACAAGGCTGTTCAATGACAGGGAGGCATATATGGCAATCAAAGCCATCGCGATGGATATCGACGGTACGCTCACCAACGATCAGAAAGTGATTAGCCCGCGTACGCGCGAGAAGCTGCTCGCGGCGCAGGAGTCGGGCATTAAGCTCATTTTGGCTTCGGGCCGTCCCGCATGGGGGCTGCACGCCTTGGCGCAAGAGCTCGACCTTCAAAACCATGACGGTCTGCTGGTGGCCTTTAACGGCGCACACGTCGTCGATGCCCAGACCGACGAGGTGCTGTTCGATCAGGCTATGCCTGCCGACGAATTGCATCGCCTGATTGATCACCTGCGTAATTTTGACGTGATCCCTATGATTTCGCTCGGTCGCGATTTGCACGTCGAGGACTCGTACCATTGCATGATCACGCTGCCTGACGGCTCGCAGAAGAATATCGTCAAGTATGAGCGCGACGCGTGCGATCTTAAGATTCGCGAGGTGGAGAGCCTGCATGAGGTCGCTGATGCTTATCCCGTGGACAAGCTGCTGACGGCGGGCGATCCGGCCTACCTGCAGGCGCATTACGAGGAGATGTATGCGCCCTTTAAGCAGACGCTTTCGGGCATGTTTACGGCCGACTGGTACTTTGAGTACACGGCGCCCGGTATCGACAAGGCCCGCGCACTCGAGGGTGCCCTGCCCAAGCTCGGCATCGATGCCAGTGAGGTCGTATCGTTTGGCGACGGCCAGAACGACAAGTCCATGATTGAGTGGGCCGGCACCGGTGTTGCCATGGGTAACGCCGTCGAAGAGGTTAAGGCTGTAGCCCAGATGGTGACCGCCGATAACAACGAAGATGGCATTGCGGTGACGCTGGATAAGCTGCTGGGTTAGAATCGCCGATTAATGCATGGCTCGGGCGCCTGCTTGCGGGCGTCCTTTTGTTAGGGAGGGTGCCGTGTCCGCATTTCCGTTCGACGCCGTTATCTTTGACATGGACGGCGTCATTGTCGATACCGAGTATTACTACTTGGGCGAGACTGCCGCGTTTGCCAAGGAGCTTGGGCTTAATCTGACTCAAGAGGAGTTGAATGGGCAGGTCGGTACCTCGCATCAGTTCTTCCTGCATATGCTGGTCGATTGGTTTGAGCGCGCCGGTAAGGGGCACTTCACTGGCGAGGAAGCGTTGGCCCGTTGGGACGAGTGGGCGCATGAGCGTCCGCGCGACTATCAGGCTTTGATTAACCCAGGCGCCGTGGATACGATTCGAGAGCTGCCGCGCCGTGGCGTTCGCGTGGCGCTTGCCAGCTCGTCTCCCATGGTTAGCATCGAGGAAGTGCTCAACGCATGCGGGCTGTCGGATGCCTTTGAGTATGTGGTGAGCGGCGAGCAGTTTAAGGAGAGTAAACCCGAGCCCGACATCTACCTGCATGCGCTAGACCTGCTGGGGCTGCCCGCGAATCGCTGCTGCTGCGTTGAGGATTCCGTTCCGGGCATTACCGCGGGTAAGCGAGCCGGCCTGACGGTTATTGCCAAGCGCGAGGAGCGCTTTGGCTTTAGCCAGGATGCCGCGGACAAGATTATCGACCAGCTGCCGGAGCTGCTGGAACTCGCGTAGATTCTGGGCGGTACTGCTGTCACAACAGTGGTTCCGTTGGCATAAGAGAGAGGGGCGGCGTCATGGCATTTAACGTGAGCGCACTGGGGTTTGGCGACAACGTCGTCGACTGCTACGAGCATATCCACACAATGTATCCGGGTGGCAATGCGGTGAACTTTGCCGTGTATGCCAAGAAGTGCGGCGCCGCGCGCTCCGCGTATATGGGCATCTTTGGTAATGACGCTGCTGCTGAGCATGTGATTGCGAGTCTTGAGGATGAGGACGTTGAGCTTGCCAAGTGCAAGCAGCTCATCGGCGAGAACGGTGCGGCACGCGTGACCGTCGTTAACGGCGACCGTGTTTTCCTTGGCTCCAATGAGGGCGGCATCCGTGGTGATGCGCGCTATGTGCTCGATCGCTTTGACCTTGCGTACGTGAAGCAGTTCGACGTAGTCCACTCGGGCAACTATTGCTTTACCGAGCGTGAACTTCCCAAGTTGAAGGCCGCGGGCATCACGGTTTCGTTTGACTTCTCGGACGATTCGACCGACGAGTACTACGAGCAGATTGCTCCCTACGTTGACTTCGCGTTCTTTAGCGCGGCAGACGCCGCGAGTGAGGATGAGATTCGCGAGCGTCTGGCATGGGTGAGGAGCCTAGGTCCGCGTTTCGTATCGGCAACGGCTGGCGCTGAGGGCTGCATTGCCTATGATGGCGATCGTTATTACCGCCAACTGGCTAAGCCGGTAACGGATATGAAGGACACCATGGGTGCGGGCGACTCATTCCTGACTTCGTTCCTGATGTGTTATCTCGATTCCGTCAAGCGTGGCGAGGATGGTGCCGAGGCCATCGAGCGTGCACTCGACTTTGCGGCGGGGTTTGCTTCGACCGTATGCGGCATGGAAGGCTCCTGGGGCCATGGAGTGCCGATTTCCGAATAGGTGAGCAGTCCCGGGGAGTCGAATTGTCGCCCCCCGGGACTCCATGGACAAAAAATGCTAAATATGAGTACTGTCACTAATTTAGTAACAGCGAAATTAAGCTATTGAGGGCCTAGTTGGGTGTCTGCGAGTGATTAAAACCTGCTAAAAATGACTTTAACCACCTTAAAGTGCCTTGATAATGGATAGCTGTACATTATCAAGGCACTATTTTGCCGTAAAATAATGTGACTGGATTTGCAACAGTACTCATATTTGGCATTTTTTGCCCACCGGGGCTAGCGAAGGTCAAAAACAGAGTGCGCATTTGCTAAAACTGCCGACTCGATGCACTCTGCGTCGCGGTTTTTGAGTGAGACGATGCGTTCTGAGGTCCATGTGAGCGATCTGATAAGCGACTGTGCGCTTGTTTCGGTGTTTGCCTCCGCCGGCGCATCGGTCTCGAGCAGTAAACGATCGAGTGGGATCTGTCGGGCGTATTCGCGTCCACGTTTGGTGGCGAGCATGCGCTGGTTGACGGAAAAATAACAGTCCGCATCACGCGCGCGGACGAGTTCGTCCGAAGTACCGCTAAACCAGTGGAAGATGATAACGGGGGAGTCGGGGTTTGGGATGAGTAGTCCATGCGATTCGAGGACGTCCAGTACGGCTCCTGCCGAACGAACGGCGTGAATTGATATCACGCGTCCGGTAAGAGGATGCTGCACGAGCGCATCGCAGAGCCGGTTAAGTGCCTGTATTTGTAGCGGCTCACTTCCAGCAAAGCGCGCGGAAAAGTCGAGTCCGACTTCGCCGATGTAGCGTTCTTGGGCAGCAACTTCGCAAAGCAGATTGACTTCGACAAAACCGCAGTGGCCATCGGCGAGCCACCAGGGGTGAAGCCCAACGCCGGCGATGATGCCTGGTTGGCGACAGGCGCGCTCGTTTGCGGCCGAAAAGTCGCGCGGATTGACGCCGCAGTCAAATAGACCCAAGCCCAGCGCCGTCGCCTCATCGGCAACGGCGTCCGGGTGAGCCATTAAATCAAGATGGCAGTGTGCATCAAATAACCGGGGCTCCATCTCGGTGCGCTCCGCTAGTCCAGACGTTGGCCATCGGAGCGTACGCGCTCAGTGCCGCGGCCGCTGATCTGGCGGATAACCTCGCCGGCAATCATCTGGCCCATGATGGGCGGCATAAAGCTGGCGGTTCCCAGCTCGGTGCGCTCGTGGATGTTGGAAGGGTCGCGGGGCTGTGTCTTAACCGATTCCTCGCAGCTAAACAGTACATGCAGGCTCTTGATTCCGCGCTTCTTGCATTCTTTGCGCATGATACGGCTCATGGGGTCACGTACCGTATCGAAAATGTCGGCAAAGCGGAGGCACTCGGGATGGAGCTTGTTGGCCCCGCCCATGGAGCTAACCAAACGAATGTCGTGGTCCTGAGCATATTTGGCAATGGTGAGCTTGGCCGAGATGGTGTCGATGGCGTCGACGACGTAGTCGAGCTTGCCGTCCGTCTGCTCCAAAACGCTCGCGAAGAAATCATCGATGTTGTCGCTCAGCAAGTATTCAGTTCGCTTGATGACGGCAGCGGCGGGATTGATGTCGTGGATCATGGCTTCCATCACGTCAACCTTGCGCTTGCCGACGGTGCTGTGAAAGGCGATGGCCTGGCGATTGATATTGCTGAGCGCGATGATGTCCTTGTCCAGAATGACGAAATGTCCGATGCCGCCGCGGGCGAGTGCCTCGCAGCAGTTGGAGCCCACGCCTCCGCAGCCGAGCACCAGCACCGTAGCATCGGCGAGCTTATCGAGTGCCTCGCGGCCCATGATGATCTCGAGCTTGGTGTCGCGTGTCTCGATGGGAGTTGCGGCTGTGGTTTCGGTCATAAATATCCTCCGATGGGGAAGCGAATCGTGTTTTAGCTATCGTCATTATAGGTAATCGCCCATAGGTTGCGATGGCGTTTGCTTTGATGTGGTTTGAAGCATTGCGATTAGATAGTTAGACAAACATCTAAATATCGAGTATAGTGTGCGCGTCATGAGAGATGATGAGAGGAGGTCTTATGCCGGGAGAGGGTTTTAAGGCGCTGGCCGATCCTACGCGGCGGCGCATTTTGGAACTACTGCGCGAGGGCAATTGTACGGCCGGGGAGCTTGCCGAGCATTTTGACATTAGCAAGCCGTCACTGAGCCATCACTTGGCGACGCTTAAAAACGCCGGGTTGGTAACCGACGAACGTCATGGCCAAAACATCGTTTACAGCTTAAACACCACCGTCATGCAGGACTTGATCGGTTGGTTTATGGGCTTTACAAACACGGAAGGTGATAAGGATGAATAACGAAAACAAGGGCATTCACCCCACGGGGGTATCGTCTCGCGTGTGGATTGCGCTGGTCGCTCTGTGCGTCGCCAATGTCGTAGCGCACCTCATGGTGATGCCGAGCTTGCCTGCGCAGATTCCCACGCACTGGGGCGCGAACGGCGCCGTCGACGGTTGGGGTCCTAGCTGGATGGCCTCCGCGCTCGGCGCGCTGCCTCTGGCGCTTCTCGCAATGTTCTGCGTGGTGCCGCGCATCGACCCCAAAGGTGAGGCATATCGAACCTCGGGCAAGTTCTACCAGGGCTTCGTAATCGCCTTCACCTTGTTCATGTGCGCCATAAGCTGGCTGGGAGAGCTTACGGTCTGGGGCGTGGTGCCGGCGGTCGGTTCGGTCAACGTGCTGATTTCCGGTGTTGTCGGTTTGCTGTTCATCGGCGTAGGCAACTACTTGCCGCGTGTGAAGCAGAACTATACGCTCGGTATCAAGACACCCTGGGCGCTTGCCGATCCCGAGAACTGGCGCCGTACGCAGCGTTTTGGCGGCGCCTGCTTTATGGTGCTGGGTATTGGCCTGATTGTGATGGGCGTGGCAGGCAGCGTGCTTTCGAGTGAAGTCGTCGCCGCGGTGATTGCGGTTCTGGCGTTTGGTTCGGTTGGAGCCGTCTACGTCTACTCGTATCTGTTGTGGCGCAAATCGCAGCGAGCCGCTCGTTAAGGTTGCGGAAAACTAGCGTACGCAGTTCATAGTATGTTCCGGGGGACTTTTCCCAGGTAGTATTAGGGGGTATGGGCAACCATGCCCCTTTTTATTAGAACGCGCGAACTGCCTCTCCGCTTTTTCCAAAACGGAGAGGGTGAGAAGATTTCCGCAGCTAGATAAGGAGAAATGACTGTGGCGGAGTTCATTTATCAGATGTATCAGGCTCGTAAGGCCCATGGCGACAAGGTAATCCTTGACGACGTGACCCTGAGCTTCTACCCCGGTGCCAAGATCGGCGTCGTGGGTCCCAACGGCATGGGCAAGTCGACCCTGCTCAAGATCATGGCCGGCATCGAGGAGGTCTCCAACGGCGATGCCAGGCTCACCCCCGGCTACACCGTGGGCATCCTGCAGCAGGAGCCGCCGCTCGACGACGACAAGACCGTCATCGAGAACGTGCGCATGGCATTTGGCGACATGATCGCCAAGGTCGATCGCTTCAATAAGATCGGCGAGGAGATGTGCGACCCGGATTGCGACATGGACGCCCTCATGGCCGAGATGGGAAAGCTCCAGGACGAGATCGACGCCGCCGACGGCTGGGATATCGATTCCAAGCTCGGCCAGGCCATGGACGCCCTGCAGCTGCCCGATTCCGACATGCCGGTCAACGTACTTTCCGGCGGCGAGCGCCGTCGCGTGGCCCTGTGCAAGCTGCTGCTCGAGGCTCCCGACCTGCTGCTGCTCGACGAGCCCACGAACCACCTGGACGCCGAATCGATCCTGTGGCTCGAGCACTTCCTGCACAACTACCAGGGCGCGGTGCTTGCCGTCACGCACGATCGCTACTTCCTGGATAACGTTGCCGAGTGGATCTGCGAGGTCGACCGCGGTCACCTTTATCCCTACAAGGGCAACTACTCCACGTATCTGGAGACCAAGGCCGCCCGTATCGAGGCGCAGGGCAACCGCGACGCCAAGCTCGCCAAGCGCATGGAGGCCGAGCTCGAGTGGGTACGCAGCTCGCCCAAGGCTCGCCAGGCCAAGAACAAGGCCCGTCTGGCTCGCTACGAGGAGATGGAGGCCGAGGCCCGCGCAAGCCAGAAGCTCGACTGGACCGACATCCGCATTCCCGTCGGACCGCGCCTGGGCAACAAGGTGCTCGAGGCCCATCACCTGCATAAGGAGTTCGATGGCCGTGTGCTCATCGACGACCTATCATTCACCCTGCCGCGCAACGGCATCGTGGGCGTCATCGGCCCCAACGGTGTCGGTAAGACCACGCTGTTCAAGACGATTGTGGGTCTGGAGCCGCTTACTTCGGGCGAGCTCGAGGTGGGCGAGACCGTCAAGATTTCTTACGTCGACCAGAACCGTTCCGGCATCGACCCCGATAAGAACCTGTGGGAGGTCGTCTCGGACGGCCTGGACCACATGATGGTCGGCGAGACCGAGGTTCCGAGCCGTGCTTATGTGGCGAGCTTTGGCTTTAAGGGCCAGGACCAGCAGAAGCGCGCTGGCGTACTTTCCGGTGGCGAGCGCAACCGTCTGAACTTGGCGCTTACGCTCAAGCAGGGCGGCAACCTGCTGCTCCTCGACGAGCCCACGAACGACCTCGACGTCGAGACGCTCTCCTCGCTCGAAGCGGCGCTGCTCGAGTTCCCGGGCTGCTCGGTGGTCATTAGCCACGACCGTATGTTCCTGGACCGCGTCGCCACGCACATTCTGGCGTGGGAGGGCACCGACGAGAATCCGGGCAACTGGTATTGGTTCGAGGGCAACTTTGAGGCCTATCAAGCCAACCGTATCGAGCGCCTGGGCGAGGACGCAGCCCAGCCGCATCGTATCCACCGCAAGCTGACGCGCGACTAGTAGCAAGTAGAAAGGCCGCCACCAAGGGCGGCCTTTCTTGTAGCGATTGCACTGCAGCTATGCCCTGGCTGCTGGTTTGATTCATAATCAAAGTCATCTCTTTGGGATTAAAGCCCGTTTTTGCTATGAGTGATTTTCTAATTCCGTTTAAAACGTAAAGACGCATTGGGTTGCAAGGACATAAGCAAATCGAATTGAAATATAACCAGTGCTGTAACGTTAAAAAAAAGATTATAGAATAGGAGTACCTTATAAGTCGCTTCTCTAGAAAGAAGAACATATGCTTTCGCGTCGTCGTTTTCTGCAACTTGTCGCGTCTTCAATTGTCGCCTTAGCCGCACGTCCGAAAGAGGTTTTTGCTTCGACGGGCAATATTGATGGTGAGCAGATACAATTTACTTCTGAAATTGCGCAAGAGCTTGCCGATAAATATATAAAGGGACTCCTCGGCTATTCGTATACGCCTTCTGACCCTATTCCTTTTGTAGATGTTGATGGGTCCCCGCTTGGTTACATTGTTCCGGTTGTGACATCCAATAGAGCCGCGGGCTATTTGGTTTTAGATGCTTCAGATGATGAAATACTTACGGGATATCGTTTTGGAGACGGCTTAGTCAGCCCTATGGATCGGGGAGGAGATCTTGGTGTCGAGTCTTATTCGTTCAATAACCCAGTCGTAATGATCAATCCATTCGAATTCGGCGTGCAATCTTTGGACGGTTCAATAACAACAAATTGCGGAAGAACAATCCCGGCTGTTTCCATAGAAGGACGGCCTGTCGTTTTATCGAATAAACCCTCAAGCTGGAACGATGTTGTAATTTACGCAACTCAAATGCAGGATTACACAGTATCTGGATTTCGTTCCATTTCTCAGTTTATGTCATATGATGAAAGCGAGATTAAGAGGCTTACCGCCCACTATGCTTGTATGGTGACAGCTTTTTCGAACGTTGCGGAACTGTATGGCATTGCCAATTTATATAGCGACCCTTCGCAATATATGCAGATATGGAATTACACCAATACCCATGCTCTTTCCGATGAAGAACAGACTGTTCCCGGCGTTGTTTTGGGTGGAACGCCGATATCAACCTGTGCAACGGGGTTTACAAATTACTGCGCAAGCAGAGGAAGTACTCTTATCGCCCGCACTGTCTCCTCTCCGGCTGTCGCGAGCATTCAAAATGAGATTAACTCTAATAGACCGAATGTTTTACATGCGAGTTTGTACAACGGATCAGCCCATTCTGTAACAGCGGAGGCTTACGCCACACTTACTGGTAAGAAAACTGGAGAGACAAGGCAGATGATTGGCATAGCGGACGGCTGGAATTCATCTTTATCCTTCCTGAAGTATGATCAGAGCTATTATGCGTGGACTTATGGAACGACTTTTTCGAAGTAGGGCGATTCGTCTAGCTCTGTCTTTGGTGCTGATGGCTTCATTGGTGGGCTGTTCAACAAAGGAAGAGATATCGCGCGGAGGTTCCGGAGAAGTGACTGCGACAGACTCAGGTTCATTAGAAATAGCTGGCGGGCATGCCGATGTGATGTTACAAGGAAAAGGCGTGCTTAGGTCGATTGATGCTGAAGACTCTGTCTGTTCAATAGAGGATTTGAAGACAGGTGAAACTGCATCGTACCGAGTTTCAGATAATGCTGCGAATATGATTGAGTCGATACCGACTGGAGCGCAGGTTTCTTTTAGATACTTTGCTCCGCAACTTGAGGATGAGCTTGCTTCTCTGGTGTCTATATGCACCGATGACAACTAAAAGGCCTGAATTCAAACGGCCTCGGATGGTCAATTGGCTATCCGAGGCCGTTTTTTACTCGACCGGGGCTTCGACCTTGTCGATGGCCCAGGCGGCTCCGAGACCGCCGGTGGTGTTGCGGCGGATGCGCACGGTAACCTCGCGGCGCTCGCCGGCCTGCGTGTAGCACAGGGGGAAGTTTGCGCGGTTTCGCGCGGCCTCGATGGTACCGCGCTCGCGGGCGATCCAGTAGTACTCGCCGACAATGCCGAGCGTGTCGGCGCCGTAGGGGAGATAGGTCGACAACTGGTGCAGAAGCGGGCCGGGGCAGAAGACCTCGGTTGCGAAATCGACGGGGAAGTCCTCAGGGATGGCGGGCGCTGCGGGTGCGGGGGTTGGGGCCGCTGCGGGTACCGAAGCCGGTGCCGGTGCGGGAACTTGGTCGCAAGTAGAGGTGGGCACGGATTCGATGACGGGTGCGGGCTCAGGCACCGGTTCCGGCTTAACTGCGGAATCTGCGGGCTTCACGGTGACGGGCGCGTCTACAGCTGCAGTTTCAAACTCAACCTGCATCGCGCTCTCATTCTCGACGCTCGACTTTGCCTCGATGGGCGTGGATGCCATAGTGGTGATGCCGGCGTTGGCGTTCTCGGGGTCATAGACGACCGTGAGCGAGATGGCGGGCTGCGGCGTCTCGGGCTTCGGCGTCGACTCGGTAGCGTCTTGATCGGCGGGCTGATCGTCCTCGGCCTCGTCGCTAAAGACATCACTGTTTTGGAACGAAGGCGTCTCGGGTTGGTCGGCGGTTTTTTCGGTTGTCGACTTGGGAGCTTCGTTGAGCTCCGCAGTGGCTTCCTGCTCGGATATGACTTCGGGATCAGTCGTGGCGGTGGTTTCGGTTTCGGCTTCTGCCGTTACCTCAATAGCGACTTCAATCTCTGCCTCGGGCTCGGATTCTGGCACGGCTTCAACCATGGCTTCAGGCTCGGGACGCTTAACGTGCTTGGGGCGCACGGCCTTGAGGTCCTTCTCGCCGCGCTTTTTCTTTTTGTAGGACTGCTTGGCTCCCTTGGCTGCCTTGGGCTTGTCCTCGCCCTTGGCAAGGGCGGCATCCCAGGCATCGTTGGCGATGACGGTGGCATACAGGCGACCGCCCTTAAAGACGGTCAGCTTAATGCAGTCGTCGAGCTCCTCGAGCAGCTCGCGCGTTGACTCGAAGCCCAGGTCATAAGCGGCCATGTCGCCCGCGGCGAGCGCCTCTTCGACCTGCGTCATAAACGTTTGCTTGCCGCATCCAATCGCATCGCGCAGCAGGCGATACAGATAGATGTGGTTGCCCAGCGATAGCGTGGGCCTAACTATTGTCTTGCTCATGGCAAATCTCCTCTTTACACACGTAAAGTATCTTACCATCGCATAGCGTTTGCCATGGCGGCACCCAAGGCAAACGGGCGCGAACCGCTATCGATTCGCGCCCGTTGTACAGGTTGCCTATCTGGGGATGCAGCGCCTAGTTGCCCGATGCCGTGCCTTGGCTCGAGTTGTCAGATGCCGTGCCGGACGCGGTTCCGCTCGAGCTGTTCGAGCTGTTGGCGTTGCTGCTGTCTGCTGTGCCCGTTCCCGAAGCGGTGTCGCTCGTCTGGCCGCCCGTGCTTGGCTGCGAACCGTCAGTCGTTTGGCTTGAGTCGGTCGTGCCGGATGGCGTGCCACTGTTGGCCGTAGAGGAATCGGTGCCCTGCGATTGGTCTTGGGTGTTCGAGGACGAATTGGCAGAGGTGGAACTGTCTTGCGTGTCGTCCGTTTGCGTCTGCTGATCTTGAGACCGGGTGTTGTCATTTGCATCGCTCTCGGTCGTGCGCGACGAAAGGATTGGCTCGGGGCGCTCGCCCAGACCCTCACCGGCGGTGGTGATAAGGATGGCGCCGGCGCAGGCGATGACCGCGACGATGGCGATGGCGATCGAGAAGATGATGACCTTCTTTTGCGTCTGGCTGCGCTCTGCCGCCGCCTTGGCGCGCAGGCTGTTGGGGGCGACACGCGCCGTGGTCGCGCGTCCCGCAACCTGGCG
>UQUD01000002.1 GCA_900544225.1 uncultured Collinsella sp. | reverse complement strand
GCCGGCCCCGACAGAGGGGAGGCGCCGCGCGCTCGGGCGGCGCGCCAGGGAGATAGTGGACGAGATAGTCGAGAAGCGCGGCCTCAAGAAGGAGTAACATCGGGGCTTGCAGCGACGGACCTCAGGACACTCTTACACCACGTCTGCGCGCGCCACCGGTCGCGCTTTCCCAAGGGGGGTCCTCTGGGAAAGCGCGACCCAGAATTCGGCAAAATAATGGGGCACAGTTTCCGGTTGAGCTGTCTAACGGAAACTGTGCCCCAGAATGAGCGCTCAAAACGGGGCAGGCTTTCCGCAACAACTGTCTGGCAGAAAGCCTGCCCCAGTTTCTTATAGCGAGTCTCTCTGGATCAGCTGCATGTGCATCACGGAGGTGGTAGGCTCGGCACCCTTGATCATGTCGAGCGCAATGTTGGCGGCCATGTGGCCTTCTTCGCGCAGGGGCTGGCGGACGGTCGTGAGCGCGGGGACGCAGCGCGTCGCAATCTCGTGATCGTCGAAGCCGACGACAGAAACGTCCGCAGGAACGGATAGGCCTGCCTCGTTGAGTGCGGTGATGACGCCAGCCGCGATACGGTCCGATCCGCAGAGCACGCCATCGAAAGCAATCTTGCGCGCGAGAATCAGGTGCATGGCCTGATAGCCGTCTCCGCTGTTCCAGCCGGTATAGATAACGTTTGCGTCTGGGAGGTCTTCGCCCAAGACGGCGCGGTAGCCGCGCAGGCGGTCGACAACAGCGGGGTTGTCTTGCGGTCCCAACACGGCGACGATATCTTTGCGGCCGCGCCCCTTCATGGCGAGTGCCGCAAAGCGTCCGCCCTCTTCGTCGTCAGAGTAGACCGTCGAGAACACATCGCGATAGGGGTGGCCCTCGAGCTGGCCGCACAACACGGTGGGTACGCCCAGCTCGCGCAGCACCTCGAGCAGCTCGCTGCCTTTGTAGGGAGAGACGTCGATCACGGCGTCGAACGAGCGGCGCTCAAAGTGCTCGCGTGCGCGGTTACGCTCATGCGTAGAAGACGCCTGCAAGATAACGGGCAGATAGGACGACTCCGACAGTTCCTCGGTAATGCCGCTCAAAAACTCGCTATAGGTGGGGTCGATGAAGAGTTCACTCAGAGGCTCGGTCACGAGCACGGCGATGATTTCCGTGCGCCCGACAGCGAGCGCTCGGCCACGAGCGTTGGGGACAAAATTGACTTCCTTGGCCGCCGCGCGGACGCGCTTTTTGGTTTCCTCGCTAATGCGGGGCGAATCGTTGAGGGCGCGCGATGCCGTGGAGCGCGACACGCCGGCAGCTGCGGCAACCTCGGCAAGCGTAGGTGCGGTGCGAACTGGTTGTGTCATGGCGTCTCCTGGAAAATGCGGTCGATGTTGTCACTGATACGGGCTAGTGCGGATACAGCTTACTATAGTGCGCCTGAACAGCGTTCATGATATCCGGTGACCGGTGTCGTTTTGCAACCAAGCCGAAATCGAATACGTCTCGTGTGGGTGAGATATCAGCGGGCGTGGAGGTTGCCTACGAGCTTAAGAACGATGTCTTGTGCTGAGTTTCGATACTCAGGGTGACATAAGTGTTGCGATTGTACAACCGGTTGCACCGTTAACCCGGCCAAATCGACCGTTCAGCGGACAACCGGTTGCACAGTATTTTGCATCGCCCGTAAGATAAGGACAACCGGTTGCACAAGAATCACTACGATGATGAAGGAGCATCACCATGGACGCCATTAACGATTGGGAAAACCAAGCGCTCACCCACAGGAACCGCCTGGCACCCCATGCGTACTTTATGGGTTACGAGACCGCCGATCTCGCTGCAACGTACAGCCGCGAGCTGTCGCGCGGGTTTGTCCAGCTGTCCGGCTCGTGGCAGTTCCGCCTCTTTGAGGGCCCCGCTGCCGTCTCCAACGAGGAACTCTCCACGTACAAGCCCGAGTGGGATCACGTGGAGGTTCCGCACCTGTGGCAGGTGGACGGCTATGGCAACCTTGCCTACACCGACGAGGGTTTCCCGTTCCCGGTTGATCAGCCGTTCGTTCCCTCCGACGACCCCACGGGCGTCTACCAGCGCATCGTCAACCTTCCCGCCGTTCCTGCCGGCGCTCGCGAGATCATTCGCTTCGACGGCATCGAGAGCTATGGCGAGCTGTACGTCAACGGTCAGTATATCGGCATGACCAAGGGTTCGCGCCTGTCTGCCGAGTTCGACGTGACCGACGCGCTCGTCGAGGGCGACAACCTGTTTGCGGTCAAGGTCCTGCAGTACAGCGATGGCAGCTACATCGAGGATCAGGACATGTGGTGGGCCTCGGGCATCTTCCGCGATGTGTACCTTATGCAGCGTCCCGCCGCGCACCTGGTCGACTTTAGGTTCCGCACGCACCGCGAGGGCGATGCCGCTCTGATCACGCTCGATACGGTTGCCGAGGGCGCTTCCCGCGTTGTGTTTACGCTCAGCGATGGCGAGAACGTGGTGGCTACGGGTGAGTGCGTCGACAGCCATGCCGAGTGCAGCGTGACCGATGCCCACTTCTGGAATCCCGAGGACCCCTTCCTCTACGATCTTACGTTTGAGGTCTACGACGACGACAAGGTGAGCGAGTACGTCCCGCATCGCCAGGGTCTTGCCGAGGTGACGGTCGAGGGCAATCATATCTACCTCAACGGCACTTACTTTAAAATGCATGGCGTCAACCGCCACGATCACGACGATCACAAGGGCCGCGCCGTGGGCCTCGATCGCATGCGCCGCGACCTGGAGCTCATGAAGCAGCACAACATCAACGCAGTGCGCACCTCTCACTATGCCAATGACCCGCGCTTCTACGAGCTGTGTGATGAGTATGGCATCATGCTGGTCGCCGAGACCGATATGGAGAGCCACGGCTTCGAGAATATCGGCAACATCGCCCTGGTTACCGACGACCCGGCATGGGAGCCGGCCTACGTCGACCGTATTGAGCGCCTGGTGATGCAGGAGCGCAACCACGCGTGCATCATCATGTGGTCGCTGGGCAACGAGAGCGGCTATGGCTGCAACATCCGCGCGATGTACGCCAAGGCTCACGAGCTCGATGGTCGTCCGGTCCACTACGAGGAGGACCGCAACGCCGATACCGTCGACGTCATTTCCACGATGTACTCCCGTGTGTCGCAGATGAACGACTTTGGTGAGCATCCGTTCCCCAAGCCGCGCATCAACTGCGAGTACGGTCACTCCATGGGCAACGGCCCCGGAGGCCTGTCCGAGTATCAGGAGGTCTTCGATCGCTGGGATTGCATCCAAGGCCAGTTTATCTGGGAATGGTGCGACCACGGTCTGGCTGCTGTGACCGAGGACGGCATTGCCTACGATATGTATGGCGGCGACAACGGCGATTACCCCAACAACAGCAACTTCTGCATCGATGGCATGGTGTTCCCCTGGCAGCAGCCGAGCCCGGGCCTTACCGAGTACGGCCAGGTCATCTGCCCGGTTCGCATGGCTTATGACGCCGAGGCGGGCGAGCTGACTGTCACCAACAAGCGCTGGTTTACCACCCTCGAGGATGTTTGCCTGTCGGCGGAGACCCTGGTGGACGGCGACGTGGTCTGCCGCAAGACGCTCATGCCCGGTGCGGTTGCCCCCGGTGAGTCCGTCCAGCTTCCGCTGGTGATTCACGAGGCCGCGGTAGGCGAGACCCTGCTGACTGTGCGCGCCTACACCATGGCCGCTCACGTCTGGTGCGAGCCGATGTTCCAACTGGGCGCAAACCAGTTTGCCATCGCAAACCATCCGGCGCCGGCCATTGCGGCTCCCACTCGTCCTGAGCTTACGGTCGAGGAGACCGAGCAGGAGATTCGCATTCACTCCCTCAACGGCGAGCTGACCTTCAGCAAGGTAAACGGCACCGTGAGCGAGTGGAAGGCATCCGGCCGTGACGTCATGGCCTCTGGTCCCCAGGTTGGTTTTTGGCATCCGCTCGTCGACAACCACGCCCAGGAGTACGACTCCCTGTGGAAGGACAACTTCATTGATGTAATGCAGACGTCCACCCGCAAGGTTTTTTGGAAGCAGGACGGCAATGCGGTCGTCGTTACCGTGAGCCAACGTATTGCTCCTCCCGTCCGCGCGTTCGGCATGCGCGTCGAGCTTGTCTACACCGTGCTTCCGAGCGGTCGCGTCGACCTCAAGGTTTCCGGCGAGCCCTACGGCGACTATTCGGACATTATCCCGCGCATCGGCATCTCCTTTGAGGTTCCCGGTTGCGATCGTGCCGTCGAGTGGTATGGCCACGGCCCGGGCGAGAACTATCCGGACTCGCTGCGTGCCAACCCGGTCGGTCATTACCGCACTACGGTCGACGACATGTTCACGCCCTACGTTATGCCTCAGGACTGTGCCAACCGCGAGGGTACCCGCTGGGTTGCCCTGCGCTCTAGCCACGGTGATGGCGTGCTGGTGACTCGTCCGGCCGACGCCGCTTCCAACCCGTTCTCGTTCTCGGCATGGCCCTATAGCTGCGAGGCTATTGATAATGCCAAGCACGTCTACGACCTTGTTCCGGGCGACACGGTCACGGTTAACATCAACGACCAGCTGCTCGGCCTTGGCTCGAACTCTTGGGGTTCCGAGGTGCTCGATTCCTATCGCACCCGTTTTGAGAGCTTCAGCTTTGAGGTGTCCCTGCGACCGCTGACGTCTGCCGATTTGGCTCAGGCGCTGGCACCCATTAAGGAGGCATAAGCCATGCATGTCTTTAACTCGCGCGCCGATTTCGACGCTCAGATGAAGTCCGTCAAGAAGTGGATGCGTACCGGCCAGGCGCTCGACGGCGTTTCTGAACTGCAGCACGATGTGGCGTACTCCATCGGCGACTCGCTGGTGTACTGGTGGGTCTATGCCCGCGAGGCCGCAACCGCCGACCTGGTCGGTCACCGTCGCTACCATGCCGTGCTCGCTCCGCTCGACGGCGACCTGACCGTCGAGGTTGCCCCCAAGGCAGGCCTCACCTGCACCCGCGCTTACAGCGATATCGATGATCGCGAGCGCTTTGAGGGGGCGGGGGAGACCGTGACGATTCCCGCCGGCGGCGTTGCCGTCGTCGAAATTGACGAGGCCTACCGTGTCGTGGCCGATGCCGCGGATCCCCGCGTCGTGGTACTGCACGTGACGGTCGAAGGTTATTCCTTCCCCAACAAGTAGTATTCGTCCGCCTGGACGTTTGCTTCGCGCCGTTAAGGGGGATGGCTTTGTTGACTCCCTTTTCCCCATTCCCCTTAGCAGGTGCGCCGTCCGTGTTTGCACTTGCAGCTCGGACGGGTTTAGATGACATTTAATAGATGATTGGGAGGGCTTATGAGCTCTGAAAAACGAGGAACGATTGGTTCGTTCGCTCTGCTGGGCATGACGGTCGCCGCCGTGTTCGGTATCAAGAACATCATCAACAACAACGCGGCCATCGGCTTAGCAGCCGCGCCGTCGTTCTTCTTCGCCACGCTTTTGTACTTTGTCCCCTATACCCTGGTTACCGCCGAGTTCGTCGGCCTTAACAAGGACTCCGAGTCGGGCGTGTACGCATGGGTTAAGACCTCGATGGGTGGTCGCTGGGCGTTCCTGACGGCATTTAGCTACTGGTTCGTTAACCTGTTCTTCTTTGCGTCCGTCCTGCCCAACGTCATCATCTACGCGAGCTACGTGTTCTTTGGTGCCAACGCCGAGCTTTCGCAGCTGTGGATCACCATTATCGAGATCGTTGTCTTTGCTATCGCCACGTGGGTTTCGACCAAGGGCGCTAAGTGGATCGGCTCCATTTCCTCCTTCGGTTCGACCGCGGCTCTCGGCCTGACCGCCGTGTTCATCCTGCTGTCCCTGGCTGCTGCCTTTGGCGGCGTTGAGTTCGCTACGGCTCCTACTCCCGCTAACATGGCTCCCGACATGAGCAACTTCGCAACTGCGTGGGGCTTCTTCGGTACGCTTGCCTGGATCATCCAGGGCGTTGGCGGCGCTGAGTCTGTCGGCGTGTTCCTTAACGACCTTAAGGGTGGCGTCAAGGCCTTCGTGCGCACCGTCGTTATCGCCGGTCTGACCATCGGCCTTCTGTATGCAGGCGCTTCGCTGCTGGTTAACCTGTTCATCCCCGAGGGCGGCGTTGCCATCTCCACCGGTATCTTCGACGTATTCGGCGCTGTCCTTGCCCACTTTGGCATTCCCATGGAAGTGTCTACGCGCGCCATCGGCTTGATCCTTCTCGCCGCCACGCTGGGCTCCCTCATGATGTGGACCTCTGCTCCCATCAAGGTTTTCTTCACCGAGATCCCCAAGGGTGTCTTTGGTAGCAAGATCGTCGAGCTCAACGAGCACGGCATTCCCGCCCGCGCTGCCTGGCTGCAGTTCGCCATCGTCGTCCCCATCCTGATCATCCCGGCCCTGGGCTCCGGTAACCTCGACGACCTGCTCATGATCGTCACCAACATGACGGCTGCCACCGCTCTGCTCCCGCCGCTGCTGATCCTGCTTGCCTACTTTATGTTGCGCAAGAACTTCGACGCTGCTCCCCGTGGCTTCCGCATGGGTTCGCGCACCTTTGGCCTGGTCATTGCTGCATTCCTGCTTGTGGTCTTCTGCTTCGTGCTTATCTGCGGCACCATTCCGCTCGATCAGCCGCTGTGGCTGACGCTGGTCTACAACGTCGGCGGCGTGGTTGTCTTCCTGGGCCTTGCCGTGATGTGGTACAACCGCTACATCAACCGCCTGCGCGAAACCGATCCCGAGGCTGCTGAGAACGAGCTTCGCCCCTCCGTCCTCGACATGATGGAGTAGCGGCTAGGATTAATCTACGGCTGTGGAATAAATCGATTCCCTTTCCTAAGGAGGGGCCTTACGAGGCCCCTCCTTTTGTGTTTTGGAGCATGGTTTTGGACCCTGTGGGCAAAAAATGCCAAATATGAGTACTGTTGCAAAAGAGGTGTCATATTTTTCGGCCTGTTCTGAGCGAAAATGGGCTCAAAATCAATTTATCTAACCCCCTATAGACGCGATTCGATGGCTTCCAAAACATTAAAATCGGCCAAATCGGCCAATTTGCTCTCAATTCTGCTGCTACTAAATTTGTGACAGTACTCATATTTGCCACTTTTTGTCCACGGGGTGTCCGAAAGGGTCCTCGACAAGCATCTAACGCTACAATAACTACCACATGGCTGGGTTTGCCAGCCGAATGTACGATGTCGTGGGAGGGGACATGGTCGAGTTTACAAAGACGATTAAAGATCCGTTGGGATTACATGCCCGCCCGGTTGCGCTGCTCTATGACATCATTGCCAAGCATCGTTGCGACGTGTCAGTCAGTATCGGCGATCGCCACACGAATGGCCGCGATGTCATGGGACTCATGGCTCTCTACGGCGAGTGCGGCGAGGACATCATCTTCCGCGTTTCGGGCGTAGACGAGGCTTCCTGCGTTACGTCGATCAGAAATCTCTCACTCTAACCTCAACAATGTGACAAAGGGGCAGTCCCCTCTGTTGCATCAATTGGTATGGCAAGGCGCCGCAAAGAGACAGTCTTTGCGGCGCCTTTGTTTCGTATAGGAAACTTTTTCGAAATCTGAATGTGGACCCTTTCCAAAAAGTTAACCACGTGTTAGTTTACTATAGCGAACATAGGCGTGGTTAACTTTTACCGTGTCGATGTTAAGGACGAACTGACGTTAGGAGCCACTCATGTCTTGCGGACCGCAGATGCCGGCAATGCCGCTTTCGATGGTAAAAGCGGGCGAAACCGTGCGCGTGTCTCGTGTAAAGGGCAATGAGGATATGAAGCACCACCTCAAGGACCTCGGCTTTGTCGAGGGCAGCGAAATCCACGTGGTGAGCTCGAGTGGCGCCAATATCATCGTCACTGTGCTGGGCGCACGCTTTGGCATCGATTCCAAGGTCGCCATGCACATCATGACCGTCGGTTAGTTCGCAGCATTTGATAAAAACCGAAAGGGGGACAAGAGGATGAAGACGTTGGGTGACGTTAAGGTGGGCGAGAGCTCCACCATCGTCAAGCTTCACGGTGAGGGTGCGCTTCGCCGCCACCTTATGGACCTGGGGCTCATCAAGGGCACTTCGTTCAAGGTCGTGAAGGTTGCACCGCTCGGTGATCCGGTCGAGATCAACGTGCGCGGCTACGAGCTTTCCATCCGCAAGGAGGAGGCGGCCGTCGTCGAGGTCCAGTAAGGGCTCGCGGCGTGTATTTCTGCAGGTAAAGTTAGGTTTTTCTAACTTAATGCAGCATCTTTGAAGCACATTATCCAGCCTGCGCGGAGAAAGCAGCGCGGGCACACAAGGAAGAAGGATTGAATGGCGGATTCTCAGATCCATGTCGCGCTGGCGGGTAACCCCAACTGCGGCAAGACCACGCTTTTCAACCTGATCACCGGCGCCAACGGCTACGTTGGCAACTGGCCCGGCGTCACGGTTGAGAAAAAGGAAGCCAAGCTCCTAAGCGACAAGAACGTTACCATCACGGACCTCCCTGGCATCTACTCGCTTTCCCCCTACAGCCCCGAGGAGCAATGCTCGCGCGATTACCTCATGAGCGGCGAGCCCGATGTTGTCGTCCAGGTGGTCGACGCCACCAACCTGGAGCGTAACCTGTACCTGGCGCTTCAGGTTATCGAGACCGGCCTGCCCGTGGTCGTTGCCCTCAACATGGCCGACTTGGTCGAGAAGAACGGCGACAAGATCGACACGGACAAGCTCTCCAAGAAGCTCGGCTGCCCGGTCATGATGATCTCGGCTCTTAAGAACAAGGGCATCAAGGAGCTCTTCGAGCAGGTTAAGAAGTCCGCTGCTTCCAAGGACCAGGTGCCGGAGCACAAGTTCGACTCCTCCATCGAGGACGTTCTGGACCACATCGAGAATAACCTGCCTGCGAGCGTTCCCGCCAACAAGCGCCGCTACTACGCGGTCAAACTGTTCGAGCGCGACGCGGACGCCTGCAAGCTCATCAACCTCACCAAGGAGAAGGCCGCTCGCGTGGAGCAGCTGGTCGCCCAGTGCGAGCAGGACTGCGACGACGACGCCGAGTCCATCATCACCGGCGAGCGTTACGGCGTGATTGCCCACATCATTGACGAGTGCCTCACCAAGGCTCCGGCAAAGATGAGCACCTCCGAGAAGATCGACCGCGTGGTTACCAACCGTATCCTGGGCCTGCCGATCTTTGTGGTCATCATGTTCTGCGTGTACTACATCGCCGTTTCTACCTTGGGCGGCACGGTGACCGACTTCACCAACGACCAGCTCTTCGGTACCGACGGTTGGTATGTGCTCGGCCAGGGTCGCGACGCCTACGACGCGGCCGTCGAGGCTGCGGGTGACAATGCCGACTCGGTCGACCCGGCACAGTACGGCCCCTATGTCCCGGGTATCACCACCGTGGTGCACGACGCCCTTGTGGCGGGCGGCACCGAGGACGGTGGCCTGGTCGATTCGCTGGTCTGCGACGGCATCGTCGGCGGCCTGGGCGCCATCTTCGGCTTCGTCCCGCAGATGTTCCTGCTGTTCGTCATGCTGTCCTTCTTGGAGGACTGCGGCTATATGGCCCGCGTCGCCTTCATCATGGACCGCGTGTTCCGCCGCTTTGGCCTGTCCGGTAAGTCCTTCATCCCCATGCTCGTGTCCTCGGGCTGCGGCGTCCCCGGCGTCATGGCTACCAAGACCATCGAGAACGAGAAGGACCGCCGCATGACGGTCATGACCACCACGTTCATTCCCTGTGGCGCTAAGCTGCCGATCATCGCCCTGCTCATGGGTTCCATCATCGGCGATTCTTCTACCACCGCCGCGTGGATCAGCCCGCTCTTCTACTTCCTGGGCGTCTTTGCCGTCATCGCCTCGGGCCTCATGCTCAAGAAGACCAAGCTCTTCGCCGGCCGCCCGACCCCGTTTGTCATGGAGCTCCCCGCTTACCACTTCCCGGCGATTCGCTCTTGGGCGCTGCACGTGTGGGAGCGCTGCTGGGCCTTTATCAAGAAGGCCGGCACGGTCATCTTTGCCTCCACTGTCGTGGTTTGGTTCCTGTCCAACTTTGGTAGCTACAACGGCTCCTTTGGCTTCCTGCCTGCGATGGACGGCATCCCCGAGGAGTTCATGGACTACTCCGTGCTTGCCATGCTCGGTAACCTGGTCGCTTGGATCTTCGCCCCGCTTGGCTTTAGCACCTGGCAGGCAACTGCGCTGACCGTCTCGGGCCTTGTGGCTAAGGAGAACGTCGTCGCCACTGCCGGCTCGCTGCTGTCCGTGGCCGACGCCGCCGAGACTGACCCGAGCCTGTGGACCGCGTTCGCCGGCATGTTCCCGACTATGGGCGCTTGCGTTGCCTTTGGCGCATTCAACCTGCTGTGCGCTCCGTGTTTTGCCGCCATGGGCACTATCCGCAACCAGATGGACTCCGGCAAGTGGACCGCGATTGCCATCGGCTACGAGTGCGCCTTTGCTTGGGCGATCGGCCTGTTCATCAACCAGTTCTATAACCTGCTTGTCCTTGGGCAGTTTGGCTTCTGGACGGTTGTGGCCATCGTGCTGCTGGTTGCGATGCTCTTCCAGATCTTCCGTCCCATGCCCAAGCATGCATGGACCGACGAGGACGAGACCAACACTGCTTCCGCCGCAGTTTCCGCTTAAGTCCGAATAAGGATTAACCCCTTTCCACGAGCCCGGGTGTCCCAGCGACACTCGGGCTTTTTGGTGGGGGAGATGTGACGTTTCCGCAGATAAAACCGACCAAAATAAACCTGTCCCTTTTTGGTAGGTGGAGAATGGGGTAAAGTAAGTGATGGTTAACTAGAGGAGGCTTGCTATGGCACCTATCGATATTGTTGTACTGGCTGTTATCGGTATTGCGTTTGTTGCGGTATGCGTGCGCATCTACCGCAAGGGCACCTGCGCTGACTGCGCTCAGGGTGACGTTTGCACGGGGCATTGCTCCAACAAAAAGACGTGCGCTGCACTTAAGGGCGTAGACAAAATCGCCGAAGACTTGGGTCGCGGTATCAAATAAGGTCCGGACATCCAAGCGCCCCGCGGGCATCCGTTCGCGGGGCGCTTTGTGCATTTGAGGGAGAGCACGGCGAGTCGAAGAGTATTTTTGGGGTATCGTTAACTGGACTATTAATTGGCAACTTATCTATAACGGAGTAACCGCATGAGCGCTCGCGTAACCATGAAGGACATAGCCGCCGAGCTTGGCGTTTCCATCAATACCGTGCACAAGGCCCTGACGGGAAAGGCCGGCGTGAGCGAATCCGTGCGCGCCAAGGTGAACGCTAAGGCCGAGGCCATGGGCTATCACCGCAACACAAGTGCCTCAAACCTGCGTCGCAAGGACATCAATCTGATGTTTTGCCTGCCCCGCGCATCGCGCGAGGGAGCGTACTTTTTCCGTTACCTGTGGGAAGGCTGCAATCGCTTTGAACAGGAGGTCATCGACCAGGGCATTACGGTTGAGCGTGTTGAATTTGGCGTGGGTGGCTACGCCGATGCGCTCGAGCAAATCGACGAGCGCCTGCAGGTGGGCGAGAAGATTGATGGCTTGCTTGCCTATGCTCCGGGCGACGATCGTGCAACCGAGCTGTTGGGGCAGATTGCCGAGGCGGGCGTGACGATCGAGCTCGTCGACGGCGACCGTCCGCATTTGAATCGTTTGGGTGCGAGCTTGGCCGATTATTCGACGGCAGGCAGCCTTATGGCCGAGCAGGCGGCATACCTGGTCCATGCTTCTGGGGCCGACGCCCGCGTGCTCCTTTTGACAGGCGACCCGTATACCGATTCGCACTATCTAACCGCCCGCGCTTTCCACAATTACCTGCGCGAACGTGCTATTCCATGGCAGGTTGAGGATCTTGCAGGTGCCCATGCGCAAGTCAAACAACTCGAGCATGAGCTCGAAAAGCGCTTGAGTGCGCCGGACGCCCCCGAACTTATCTGTAGCGTTTTTGCCGTTGGTTCCGAAGTGGTTGCCGACGCGCTCGTTTCGACCGGCAAGGCCGGTCAGGTCATGGTGATCGGCAACGACCTGTTTCCCGAAAGCGCTCTGGCCTTGCGCCGCGGTATCTTTACCAATATTGTTTATAAGGACCCGACGAGCCTGGCGTATCGCGGCGCTAAGACGCTGGGCGATTATCTGCTGTGGGGAAGGACCCCGACGGTGCCCGTCCAGAAGGGCGCCGTCGAGATGGTATTTGCCAGCAATGTCGATCGCTACTGCGAACTTGCGGGTATTTAGCCGATTGAGCAGGTACCCCCTCTTGCGACGTGCATTTTTGGGAGTATTCAGCATTGGCATGCCCTGAATGAGGTGCAGAACGACTGTTTTAAGTGCCCCCGATGGCGTAATTTGCCATCGGGGGCACTTTTTATGCCGATCGGGCGCTATCTGCGTTCCAAATAGGACGCTGAGGATGGCGCACGGCGCGCTCCAATGCTGAATACTCCCAAAAATGTACGTCGGGACATGACCCACCTGAGCAAAAGCGCTCAAGTTCGGTGTTCGGGGACGCCAAACAGTCCGCAATACATGCAAGTCACATCTCCAGCAACCGTTGAACGGGCAAAATCTACCGTTCACCCCGTGGTGGTTAGGTGAACGTTCACCTTTTGAGGTGCAATGGATTAGTATAGTGAACGTTCACCTAAAGGATAACGAGCGCGCCGTGCGCCCGCCTTGCCAGCAAAGGGGCTGTTTGATGAAAAACTTTATGGACGATCAGGATTTCCTGCTGAGCACCAAGACCGGCGAGGAGCTGTTCCACAACTTTGCCGAGGGCATGCCCATCGTCGACTATCACTGCCACATTTCTCCCAAGGAGATTTGGGAGGACAAGCGTTTCGAGAACATCACCGAGGTTTGGCTGGGCGGCGACCATTACAAGTGGCGCCTGATGCGTGCCAACGGCGTCGACGAGCGTTTTATCACTGGCGACGCCCCTGCTCGCGAGAAGTTTCAAAAGTGGGCCGAGACCCTGGGTCGCTGCGTCGGCAACCCCGTCTTTGAGTGGAGCCACCTGGAGCTTAAGCGCTACTTTGGCTACGAGGGCGTCCTCAACGGCAAGACTGCCCAGGAGGTTTGGGACCTTGCCAACGCCAAGCTCGCCGAGGCCAGCTTTACCTGCCGTAACCTGATCAAGCAGTCCAACGTCCGCATGATCTGCACTACCGACGACCCCGCCGACAGCTTTGAGTGGCACAAGAAGATTGCCGCCGACGACAGCTTTGACGTTCAGGTCGTTCCCGCCATGCGCCCCGATGCCGCTTTGCGCATCGAGCGCGGCCAGGAGTTTGCCGACTACTGCAAGCACCTTTCCGAGGTTGCCGGCGTCGAGGTCAGCGACTTTGAGGGCATGAAGGCTGCCATTTCCAAGCGCTACGACGTTGCTCACGAGCTGGGCTGCCGCGCCTCCGACCACGCACTCGACTACGTTATGTACGTCCCGGCTACCGCCGACGAGATCGAGGCTATCTTTGCCAAGGGTCTGGCTGCCGAGCCGCTTACCGAGGAAGAGGTCCTCAAGTACAAGACTGCCTTTATGCAGTTCGTTGCCGGCGAGTATGTCCGTCTGGGCTGGGCCATGCAGCTGCACTTTGGCTGCAAGCGCGACAACAACCGCGCCATGTTTGCCAAGCTCGGTCCCGATACCGGCTACGATTGCATCTCCAACTACACGCCGTCCGACCAGCTTGCCGATTTCCTCAACTCCATTCAGGAGACCTGCGGCCTGCCCAAGACCATTCTGTACAGCCTGAACCCCATCGATAACACCATGATCGATACCGTCATGGGCTGCTTCCAGGAGGCTCCGACCGCCGGTAAGATCCAGAACGGCTCCGCCTGGTGGTTCAACGACAACGAGGTCGGCATGCGCGAGCAACTCACGGCTCTGGCTAACGAGGGCGTCCTGGGCAACTTTGTGGGCATGCTTACCGACTCCCGCTCTTTCCTGTCCTATCCGCGCCACGAGTACTTCCGTCGCGTGCTGTGCAGCGTGATCGGCGAGTGGGTCGAGCAGGGCAAGTACCCGGCCGACATGGAGCTGCTGGGCAGTATCGTGCGCGACATCAGCTACAACAATGCGGTCCGCTACTTTGGCTTTGACCTGGACACCGTCGAGGCCTAAGCCCGCATCGAATCACATCGAACTCGGGAGCGCCGTTGCCACACACGGCGCCCCGTTTTGCTTGCACGCTAACAGTTATCTAAGGAGACACATAGATGGAGAACATCAGCTACGATACGCTCGAGAAGATCGGCTACGAGGGCTATCTTCTTCCCAAGGACGCGCCGGAGAAGGTTCTGCAATTTGGCGAGGGCAATTTCCTGCGCGCCTTCGTCGACCGCTTCTTTGACATGGGCAACGAGGCAACCGGCTGGAACGGCAAGGTTGTCATGGTCCAGCCCATCAGCGGCGCCTTTGGCTTTGCCGATGGTATCAACGCCCAGGACGACCTGTACACCGTGTTGGTGCGCGGCAAGGAGAACGGCAACACGGTTGACGAGTCCCGTGTGATCAGCGCCTGCAGCCGCTGCATCAACCCGTACCGCGAGGACGACTACCGCGCCATGATGGAGGTCGCCGTCTCCGACGATTTGGAGATTATCGTCTCCAACACCACCGAGGCCGGTATCGCCTACGACCCGTCCTGCAAGGCCGACGACATGCCGCCCGCGAGCTTCCCCGCCAAGCTTGCCCAGGTGCTCCACACCCGCTGGGCCGCCGGCAAGCCGGGCGTCATCGTGCTCGCCTGCGAGCTCATCGATCACAACGGCGAGGAGCTGCTGCGCATCATGAACCAGTACGTGAGCGACTGGGGCTGGGAGGACGAGTTCTCGCAGTGGATGGCCAACGACTGCACCGTCTGCACCACGCTTGTCGACACTATCGTCCCCGGCCGCATCCGCGACCCCAAGGAGGCCGCTGCCGTGGCCGAGCGCCTGGGCTACGAGGATCCCTTCCTGGCCGTGCGCGAGCCCTTCCAGATGTGGGGCATCCAGGGCGACGAGTCGCTTGCCGAGAAGCTCCCCTTCGTGAAGGCCGGCCTGCCGGGTGTCTTTGTTACCCCCGATGTCACCCCGTACAAGAAGCGCAAGGTTCGCATCCTCAATGGCGCCCACACCGCCTTCGTCCCGGGCTCCTGGGTTGCCGGCTTTGACATCGTGCGCGATTGCATGCACGACGAGACCGTCCGCGGCTTCATGAACACCATGCTCTACGACGAGGTCATCCCGACGCTTGCCGCCGACCTGGACGTCGAGGACTGCAAGGCCTTTGCTGCCGCCGTCGAGAACCGCTTCGACAACCCGTTTATCGACCACGCGCTGCTCTCCATTTGCCTCAACTCCACGGCCAAATGGCGTGCTCGCGACCTGCCCACGCTCAAGGACTATGTTGCCGAGACCGGCAACCTGCCCAAGTGCCTGGCGACGAGCCTCGCTACGCTCATCGCCTTCTATACTCAGGAGCTCGTTGCTCGCGAGGGCGATGGCCTGCACCTGCGCCGCGCCGACGGCACCGAGTACACCGCTCAGGACGATGCCTTCGTGCTCGATTTCTACGCCGCCCACGCCGGTGCAGACGATACCGAGCTGGTGCACGACGTGCTCACCAATGAGCAGATGTGGGGCGAGGACCTTACGCAGATCACCGGTCTCGAGGAGTTTGTCGTCAACGCGCTCACCGTCGTGCGTGTCGAGGGCGCCAAGCAGGCCTTCGCCAACGCTCAAGCGTAAATTCCCGGTGCGGGCGCCAGACGGCTTGCCCGCGCCTCGACTTCTGCTCAACCTGTAGGGTTAGGACCATTTGTAATGAACACTATCCAGATCAATCCGGCCGATAACGTGATCGTCGCGCTGTCGCCGCTTGCCAAGGGCACCGCCGTCGCGGTTCCCGGGGTGGGCGAGGTCGCTGCCGCGGAGGATATTCCGCAGGGCCACAAGATGGCCGTGCGTGCCATTGCGGCGGGGGAGAACGTTGTCAAGTACGGTCTTCCTATCGGCCATGTGACGGGCGACATCCAGCCCGGTCAGTGGCTTCATACGCATAACGTCAAGACCAACCTTTCGGGCGAGGTCGAGTACGTTTACAATCCGACGCATCCGGTCGTTGAGCCGGTTGAGCCCGAGACCTTTATGGGCTTCCGTCGCGCCGACGGCCGCGCCGCCACGCGCAACGAGCTGTGGATCATCCCCACGGTCGGCTGCGTCAACGAGGTCGCACGTGCCATGTGCGAGCAGGCTCAGGATCTGGTCGAGGGTTCGCTGGAGGGCGTCTATTACTTTCCGCATCCGTTTGGCTGCTCGCAGACCGGCGCCGACCATGCCCAGACCCGTCGCCTGCTGGTAGCGCTCTCGCGTCACGCAAACGCTGCGGGCGTGCTGTTCCTGTCGCTCGGCTGCGAGAACTGCACGCATCAGCAGGTGCTCGACGAGCTGGGCGAGTACGATCACGAGCGCGTTCGCTTCCTTACCTGCCAAGATGTTGCCGACGAGCAGGTCGAAGGCCACAAGATTCTGTCTGAGCTGGCCGACCTGGCCAAGCAGGCCAAGCGTGAGCCCATTCCGGCCTCCGAGCTGGTCATTGGCCTTAAGTGCGGTGGCTCTGACGGTCTTTCGGGCATTACCGCCAACCCCACGATCGGTCGCGTGAGCGATATGCTCGTCGCCCGCGGTGGCACGTCGGTGCTCACCGAGGTCCCCGAGATGTTTGGCGCCGAGAGCATTCTGCTCGATCGCTGCGAGGACGAGCAGGTGTTTAACGCCGCCTCCGACATGCTCAACGGCTTTAAGGATTACTTTATTAGCCATGGCGAGGTCGTCTACGAGAACCCGAGCCCCGGCAACAAGGATGGCGGCATCACCACACTCGAGGACAAGAGCTGCGGCTGCGTGCAAAAGGGCGGATCTGCCCCCATCGTCGACGTGCTGCCGTACGCCGGTCAGGCTACCAAGCATGGTCTGAACATGTTGTGCGGTCCGGGCAACGACATGGTATCCACCACGGCCCTGACGGCTGCCGGCTGCCACGTGATCCTGTTCTCGACCGGCCGCGGCACGCCGTTTGGTGCGCCGGCGCCTACGCTCAAGGTGTTCACCAACCAGCGCCTGTGCGACCACAAGGCCAACTGGATGGACTTTAACGCCGGTGTGGTGGCTACGGGCGAGCGTACGCTCGATGAGGCTGCCGGCGATCTGTATCAGCTGGTGCTGGACACGGCGAGCGGCAAGCTTACCAGCGCCGAGCGTCGCGGCTGTCACGAGATCAGCATCTGGAAGGACGGAGTCTGCCTGTAGCGATGACACGTTGAGCGCGTGATTGAATAAGCTGCTGCAAAGACTGGGCGACCCCGCCGAGGACAATCTCGGCGGGGTCGTTTTTCGTTTCTCGTTGCGTTGTCGTGCACGGCTTTTTTGGGAAGGGTGCCCGGCACCTCCCTCATCTCCAGAGAACAATGAACGTTCACCTAGTTGTTGCGTGGTGCTGAATCGACTTGATAATCAAAAATGCAGGGATTTTTTCATTTTCAGGCCCGTTCAACGGCAAAAAACGACCGTTCAAGGATAATATACAAGTGAACGTTCACCTATCATAAGCAATCGCGCATAATCTAGCTAAACGTTCACCCTGAACGGCATGCAGACAGACGTCGGTATGGACTCCAATGTCTTGTTCCAAGACAATCGAGAAAAGAGAGGGAGCTCGATGACTAACAAGATCGGTAAAAAGCGCAAGATCACATTCTGGACGCGCTTGGGCTTTGGTATGGGCGGCATGCTCAACTCCGGTGCCCTGACCTTTACGCACAGCTACATGGTGCTGTTCCTGTCCACGGAGTGCGGCCTGTCCGCAGGCGAGGCTGCGCTGATCAGCTCGTTCGCCATCTATCTCAACGCCATTCTGTGCCCGCTTATGGGCTTTGTGGCCGATAACTTCTACGCTACCAAGATCGGCCGTATCTTTGGCCGCCGCCGTTTCTGGATCTTGCTGGCAATCCCGATGATGGTCGCCGAGCCGCTCATCTTTGTGGCTACGCCGTTCGGTTTCCCGTACTACTTTGTGCTGTACCTGATCTACAACGTCGCGTATACGTTCTGCACCGCCAACCTGTCGCCGCTTACCATCGAGATGACCGACGACTTCAAGGAGCGTACGTACCTCACCGGCTACAAGCACCTCTTTGGTAACGCCGCCGGCTTCCTGATGGCAGCACTCGTCGGCTTTGGCTTTGGCACCTTCGGCGAGACCAACCCGTTCAGCTACTTCATCATCGCTACGGTCAACGCTTCGGTCATGGCAATCTCGCTGCTGTGCGTGTACCTGTCCACGTGGGAGCACACCCCCGAGGAGGTGGCTCAGGAGAAGATCGAGAGCGTCGGCGAGGGTATCAAGAAGTTCTTCATCGACGTTGTCTCTACCTTCCGCAACAAGTCCTTCCGCAAGGTCCTGTATGCACAGGTCTCCACGAAGCTCGCTGCTGCCTGCTGGTCTGCCTGCCTGTCCTTCTTCATCGTCTACTGCCTGCAGATTCCTAAGTCCTATGAGTCCGTGATGGAGATGCCCGGCAAGGTCGTCGCTATCGTCTGCACCGCCATCTGGGTTGCCCTCATGGCCAAGAAGGGCTTCCACAAGTCTTGGTACCTGGCCAACGTCGGTTGCGCTGCGTGCATCATCGCCTACAACTACTTCGCCTTTGGTCAGATTAACGGCACCTCCACGGTCGCCATCGCTATGATCGCCTACCCCATCATCTTCGCTATCTGGAAGTTCTTCTACGTTGGCTTTCAGTATCTGCCCGATGTTCTGCTCAACTACATCCCCGATGTCGATGAGCTCATCACCCTGCGTCGTCGCGAGGGCATCTACAGCTCCGCTCAGCAGCTCTGCCAGCAGATTGCTCAGGCTATCGCTGTAAACGCCTGGGCTATCGTCCTCGCTGCCTCCGGCTTCATTCAGACCGCCGGTAACAGCGACGCCGTGACCCAGCCCGCCACCGTGCCTCTGTACATCTGCGGCTACATGCTCATTGGCTGCGCCGGCTTCTTCCTGCTCGCGGCTGTCCTTGCCCGCGGCATCAAGATCGACAAGGAGCAGTGCGACATCCTCTGCGACGAGATCAAGCGCGTCAAGGAGGGCGGCAAGATGGCCGACGTCCAGCCCGAGGTCAAGGCTCTTTGCGAGGAGCTCTCCGGCTTCAAGTACGAGGACTGCTTCGCTCACAACAATGTTGGCTTCCAGGACGGCAGCGTAATTCCCGCCGAGTAGGGCAGGCGCATCGTCCAAACCACAGGGCCGTGCCACCGGAGATCCACCGGCGGGTGCGGCCCTTTTTTAAAAACGAGTAGTATGAACTTCTGATTACATTTGAGGGAGAGACCCATGGAGACGAACGTTATCTGGCGCAACGCCCGCGCGGCCGTTATTGAGCTCGACGACGGTGGCTACTTTACCTGTGCCGATACGTGGGAGATCTTTGTCAACGATGAGCCCGTCGGTACCACGAATACGGTCGAGACCTATGTTGACGGCCTGGTTCCCGGCAAGCGCAACCTGATCCGCTTTGTCTGCGGCGAGCGCGAGCTGAGCGTGGGCGTCACCACGCCCGCGGAGCCCTTTACCATCAACGTTCGCGACTGCGGCGCCAAAGGCGATGCCGAGCACGATGACACCACCAATATCCAGGCTGCCATCATGGCTTGTCCCAAGGGCGGGCGCGTGCTGATTCCCGCTGGCAACTACCGCATCAAGTCCCTCTTCCTTAAGAGCAATATCAACATCGAGCTCGCCGAGGGCGCGGTGCTGCTGGCCCGTCACGACCGCGCGGCGCTTGCCTACATTCCGGGCACGGTCACGGGTGACAAGGGCACCGGGTATGCCGGCACCGATATGCTGCCCCTGGGCCGCTGGGAGGGCGAGAGCTTTTCGACCTATTGCTCGACCTTTACGGGTCTGAGCGTGCACGACGTGTGCATCTATGGCCGCGGCGCCATCGACGGCCAGACCGATTTTGCCGAGGATAACTGGTGGAACAAGGACTTTAAGAATATCTTCCGCCCCGAGGAGGGCCGCGAGATCGCCCGCCCGCGCATGATCTTCCTGTCCGAGTGCCAAAACGTGAGCCTTGCCGGCTTTACCGTCCGCAACAGCCCAGCATGGAACATCCATCCCGTTCTGTGCGAACACGTCGATGCCCTGTGCCTGTCCATCGAGGGTCCCAAGAACTCCCACAACACCGACGGCTTCGATCCCGAGAGCTGTGGCTTTGTTCGCATCCTGGGTTGCCAGTTCTCGGTGGGCGACGACTGCATCGCCATCAAGAGCGGCAAACTGGGCATTGAGCCCGAGCTTCGTCCCGCCACGCATGACGTGTTGATCGCTCACTGCTACATGCACGACGGTCATGGCGCCGTGGTGTTGGGGTCCGAGGCTGCCGGCGGCATCAAGGACCTCACCGTGAGCAAGTGCCTCTTTGAGCGCACCGACCGCGGCCTGCGCGTTAAGACTCGTCGCGGTCGCGGCAAGGACGCCGTCAACGAGGGCATCACCTTTGAGCACATTCGCATGGACGAGGTGCTCACGCCTTTCGTGGTCAATTCGTTCTACTTCTGCGATAAGGACGGCAAGACCGACTATGTCCAGAGCCGCGACGCGGTGCCCGTCGACGACCGTACGCCCGGCTTTGGCGCCACGACGTTCCGCGACATCGAGGCCACCAACTGCCACGCGGCCGCGGCCTATATCACGGGACTGCCCGAGAGCAAGGTGACGCGCCTGACGTTCCAGGATGTCCATGTGACCTTTGCCGCCGATGCCGAGCCCTTTGTGCCAGCCATGGCCTGTGGCGTGGAGCCGATGGTGCGCCAGGGCATCATCGCGCAGAACGTGAAAGTCCTCGACCTGCAAAATGTGGTGATCGAGGGTCAGGATGGCGATGAGCTGCAGCTCGAGAACGTCGATAAGATTGTCCGTTCCTAGCTGGAATTGATGACCGGGGCCGCATTGCCGAAAAAATCGGCTATGCGGCCCTTGTGCCATGCGGCCGCGCTACGCATCATAACGAGAAGGTATACATGCTCAATAAAACGATTTGTGTCGGGGTCGATGGCTCGGATGCCGCGATCTCGTCCTATATTTTTGCTCCCACCGAGGATGCTTATGCCCTGGAACCCCGACCTGCAGTTTTGATTGTGCCGGGTGGGGGCTACGATCATATTTCGCCTCGCGAGGGCGAGCCGGTGGCGCTACGCTTACTTGCGATGGGGTATCAGGCTTTTGTTCTGGACTACTCGGTTGCGCCCGCCACCTATCCGCTTGCATTGCAAGAACTTGCGCGGGCGGTCGATACCGTGCGAAGTCATGCGACGGAGTTGTGCGTCGATCCCAATCGAATTACGGTCATGGGTTTTTCGGCGGGTGGACACCTGGTTGGCTTGCTCGGGGCGCTTTGGGACAAACCTTGGCTTGCAGAGTCGATCGCGACATCGCCTGAGTCGATTCGGCCTGACGCACTTTGCTTGTGCTATCCGGTCGTAAGCTCGGGGACCTATGCTCATCGTGGTTCGTTTGAACACCTAACGGGTGCCGATGACGCTTTGGCTCAAAAGTTGTCAATCGAGAATATGGTGGGCGAGGGCTTCCCTCGTACGTTCTTGTGGCATACCGCCGATGATGCATCGGTGTCAGTTCAAAATAGCCTCCTTCTTGCGCAGGCTCTTGCCGACCACGGGATTGGCTTTAGCCTACATGTCTTTCCGCATGGAAAGCATGGGGCATCGCTCGCTTCGGCCTTAACGGCATTTAAGGGCTGCGCCGAGCATATTCAGCCACAGGTTCAGGGCTGGCCTGAGCAGTTCGCTGCCTGGGAGCGTGATGGACGATGAGCGAAAGCATCTATACACTGCGCGTTTCGAGGGCTGCGGCAGGAGCATATCCAACGATTTCCGATGCCTTGGCGGCAGCCGATCAACTCTATCCGGATGCCGAGCAACCGGTGACAATCCATATCGAGCCGGGTGAGTACCGCGAACGGGTCGAGATTCATCGACCGTATGTGACGCTGGTGGGCGAGACGGCTGACAGCGTGCGTATCGTGGGCAGTCTGGGCGCCAAGATGCCCTCGGGGGACGGATCGGGCATTGACGGAAAGCTCGGCACCTTTAGGACCTATACCGTTTTGGTCGATGCCGACGACGTGCGGCTCGAGAACCTCACAATCGTCAACGATGCCGGCGACGGTCGCGAGGTGGGGCAGGCGATTGCCCTGTACGCCGACGGCGACCGTTTGGTGGTCGACGCCTGTTGCATTACGGGGCGCCAGGACACGCTGTTTTTGGGCCCGTTGCCCCCGCGCGAAGTCAAACCGGGCGGATTCATTGGGCCCAAGCAGTTTGCGCCGCGTCGGGTGGGCCGTCAGTATTTTCGACGCTGCCGGATTGAGGGCGACGTCGACTTTATCTTTGGCGGCGCGTGTGCCTATTTTGAGGGGTGCGAGATCCGCTCGCTCAACCGCAATATGGACGTGAACGGTTACGTGACGGCGGCATCGACGCCCGAGGGAGAGCCATATGGCTTCGTGTTCCACGGCTGCTCGTTTACAGCCGCGCAAGACGTGGCACCGGATTCGGTCTATTTGGGTCGTCCTTGGCGTGAGTGGGCCCAGACCGTGCTGATCGATTGCTGGCTGGGACAGCATATCAAGCGCGAAGGTTGGTGGGATTGGGCTAAGCCGGCGGCGCACGAGAGGGCGCACTACGCTGGTGCAAGCCTACATGGCCCGGCGAGTGATGCCGAAAACTGGGTGCCATGGGCGCACGAGCTCGATGCGACAGCCACTACCCGATACGCCCGCGAACAGGTGCTTTCCGGTGCGGACGGCTGGGACCCCGAAGGTGGCCCGGGCGACGCTGCGGAGACCGACAGTCTTTCCGATAACGGTCGCACGGTGCATATCGACACCTATTACGAAGACGAACTGGCGTTTCGTGAGCGCCTTAAGCGTGAGGGCCGCTCCGCCGCATTTAAGGGCACGACGCCCGAAGACTTTGAGGCATGGCAGATTGCGACGAGGGTTCGGCTGTTTGACCTGTTGGGCCTATCGATTATGGATCGCGTGTCGATTGAGGCGCGCGAGCTCGATCGGGTGCAGATTGCCGGCGGTATCGTGCGCACCCATGCGATGCTGCAGGTGGAGCGCGACGTTTGGATGCCGTTCTACCTGCTCGAGCCGCAGTCGCCTAAGCTCGATGCGCGCGGCCGCAAGTGTTGCTATGTCTGCCCGCATGGCCATCAGGGAGCAGGCGCCGCAAGTGTTGCGGGCGTGACGGGCGTGCCGGCGGTCGATGATGCTGTGCGTAAGTTCAATTACGACTACGGTCTACGTTTGGCGCGTATGGGTTACGTGACCGTCTGCCCCGACGCACGCGGTTGGGGATACCGTCGTGACTGGAAGGGTCAGGGCGATGACGAGAACAGCTTTCTGCGCGGCACGTGCCTAAACCAGGCGCGCATGGCCGAGCCGCTGGGACTTACCGTTGCGGGCCTCAACGCCTGGGATAACATGCGTCTGATCGATTACCTAGAGGCGCGCGGCGACATTGCCATGGACGACCTGGGTTGTTTTGGCTTTTCGGGCGGCGGATACATGACGCTGTATCTGGCGGCGCTCGACCCACGTGTATGCAAGGCGTTTGTCTCGGGCTACCTGTACGGTGTCGATGATTCGCTGCTGCATCTCAACGGCAATTGCAGCTGCAACTACACACCCGGACTTTGGCGCTTGCTCGACATGGGCGATATTGCCTCGCTTATTGCGCCGCGCCCGTTGTTAGTGCAGAGCTGCGAAGAAGATCATCTGAACGGTTCGCGCGGGCTGAAAAATGTCGATGAACAGCTCAAGATCGTGCGCGATGCCTACAAGTTGCTGGGCCGCAGAGATGCTCTGAGGCACGAGGTGTGTCCGGGTGGACACCATCTGGGAGTGACACATCTTGTCGAGGATATCGAATGGCTCGATTCGCACGTTGCGAAATGCGACCGTGCTTAGCCCCTCGGCATGTTGCAAATAAACGGTACGTACCTGTATGGCCGCCAATGGGCGGATGAGGAGAAGATTATGGAAACGAAGAACTTGAGTGAATCGACCATTTGCTGCTTTGGCGACTCAACGACCTGGGGCGACAACGGCTGCGGTGGGGGAGGCAACGACATCTCGTGGACCTCGCATTTGGGCGCGTTGCTGGGAGGCGCGGTCGTCGAGAACTTTGGCATCAAGGGTTCGCGTATCGCCATCAAGGCCGACCGTACCGATTCATTTGTCGAGCGCTTGGACGGCATCGACGATGCGGCCGATGTCTATGTTGTCTTTGGCGGCGTTAACGACTTTAGCCGCAACGTGCCGCTTGGCGAGTTGGGCAGCACCGATGTGCATGAGTTCTATGGTGCGGTCGACTATCTGATCCGAACCATCACGGCGCGCTCACCTCAGGCAAAGCTCGTGTTTATGACGCCATGCAAGACGAGTGGTAAGCACGAGAAGGATATCCCGGCAAGCGATGAGGCGAACCATTTGGGTCTGACGCAAGACGCCTACGTGCGAGCGATGCTGGAGGTCTGTGACCGTTACTCCGTTCCGGTGATTGACCTGTATGCGCAAAGCGGCATCAGCCCGTTTTTGCCGGAGCACCGCGAACTCTATATGCCGGACGGTCTGCATTACAGCCCGGCTGGCTATGAGCGCCTGGCGCATCGCATCGCCGCGGGCTTAGCCACCGTTTGCCGTTAAAAGTCTGCCGTTCGCGGGGAATATAGGGTTAACGTTCACCCTATATTCCCCGTTCGCGTTACACTAGGGTTAACGTTCACCTATCATTAGCGTCAGAGGGGACAGCAATGGATTGCAATCAAATCCTGGACCGTTATATCGAGCAGTTGATCGAAACCTCTACGCCGCAGGCGCCGGCTTGGAATATCGAAAAGCTCCGTGCCGGTAAGGAGAACACCTGGAACTATATCGACGGCTGCATGATCAAGGCGCTCATCGAGCTGTACGAGATCACGGGTGAGCAGCGCTACCTGACGTTCGCCGACGACTACATCGATTTCTTTGTCCAGGACGACGGTACCATCAAACATTACAACCCCGAGGAGTACAACCTCGATAACGTTAATGCGGGCAAGACCCTCTACAAGCTCTATGACCTGGTGGGCAAGCCCAAGTATCGTGCGGCCATGGATACCATCTATCGTCAGCTCGAAACCCAGCCGCGTACCAAAGAGGGCGTGTTTTGGCACAAGGCCGTCTACCCCAACCAGATCTGGCTCGACGGCATGTATATGGCGCAGCCGTTCTACATGCAGTACGAGCTGAGTTTCCACAACCGTCGTGCCTGCTCAGATAGCTTCCATATGTTCCAGGTCGTGCACGACCTGATGCGCAACCCCCTCAATGGTCTGTACTATCACGCTTACGACGCGAGCCGCAAGCAGTTCTGGTGCGACCCGGTCACCGGCCTTTCGGCTAACTTCTGGCTGCGCGCCGAGGGCTGGTTTGCCATGGCGCTCATCGACACGTGGGAGCTTATGCCGCCTTCGATGTCGGCCGAGAAGGACGAGATCCGCAAGATGTTCCACGACCTGATTGACGCCATGCTGCCGTATCAAGACGAGAAGACCGGCATGTGGCATCAGGTCATCAACCTGCCCAATATCGCCCCCAACTACCTGGAGGAGTCGGGCAGCGCGATCTTTGCCAACGCCATCATGAAGGGCGTGCGTCTGGGCGTGTTGGGTGAGCGCTACTACCAGTACGGCCGTCGCGCCTTCGACGGCATCTGCGAGACCTGCCTTTCCGAGCACGATGGCCAGCTGGCGCTCGACAACATCTGCCTGGTTGCGGGCTTGGGAAACACCGCGCACCGCGAGGGCACGTTTGATTACTACATGAGCGAGCCTATCGTCAAAAACGATGCGAAGGGCGTGGCGCCGCTGGTGCTTGCCTATATCGAGACCATGCATCACGACAAGCTGGCCGGTAAGCGCGATCCGCTCGCCCCCTCGGGCGTGTGCTCCATCGAGGACCCGTTTGGCGGATACACCCCGGGCATCAACGCTCATAAGGGATGTGAATAACGTGGGGGCTATTACTCCGGGCGTACGTTTGCACGACCTTCCGCAGGGGACCGTCGAGGAACGCATTCGCATGGCGGGAGAGCTGGGCTTTTCGTGCATTCAGCTGCCGAGTAAGGTGCTCTACGCATCGATGGGGATCGATCGAGGCGGCCTGACCCGCGAGCTTGCCGACCATTTGCGTGCGGTGCTCGACGAGGCGGGCGTTTCGGTCGCCGTGCTCGGCTGTTATAAGAATCTGGCGACGCCCGATCGCCAACAGCTCATGGATAACTTTTCCGAGTACGAGGCATGCTTGAACTTTGCCCAGATGCTCGGCGGATGCCCGGTTGGCACCGAGACCGGTCGCCCCAATGCGCAGAACCGCGTCGCGGTCGACCGCATGACCGATGAGGCACTCGATGCGTTTGCAGACGGGCTTGCACACGTCTGCGATCGGGCCGAGGCCGTGGGTGGGCAAATTTTGATCGAGCCCGGTTGGAACGAGACGGTTAATACGCCAGATCGCTGCCGTGAGGTGCTGGAGCGCGTCTCGAGCCCGTCGCTCGGCGTGATCTATGACCCAGTGTCGCTGCTGCACCCCAGTGTCGTTGACGAAGCGCAGGAAATCACAGCGCGCATGCTCTACTTATGCGGCAGTAAGATCCGCGCGCTGCACGCCAAGGATTTTGAGGTCGTTGATAACGAGGATGAAGCCGGTTGGTGCGACGGTACGGGTTCGCGCCTGGTGTGTCATGGCGTGGGCGAGACGGGACGATATGACTTTGAGCCCGTGGTGGCCTGGGCGGCTGCCGCCTGCCCTGGGATTCCCTGCGTGGTCGAGAACAGTGTGCCGGCGACGGCGGCTGACTGTCTGGCGACACTCGAGCACATGTCCGCTCGCTGCGGGGCTTCGCATCGCGAGTTATAGCATTGGCTTTTGCCGTGGCGGTCGATTAAGTTTGCCTGACTGGGGCAGCGGTGAAGGATCTTTATCGTCGCCCCATTGGATTGAATCAAAAAGGGGAGTTGCGTGGCTATCCACATTGTCGAAGAGGCGAATCGTTGCCTAGGTTGCAAAAGGGCATTCTGTCAGCTTAAGGGCTGCCCGGTTCAGACGCCTATTCCGCAGGTCATTGACCTGTTCAAACGGCGTCGTCTAGAAGAGGCGGGCGAGCTACTGTTCCAGAACAATCCCATGAGCGCGGTCTGCTCCATGGTTTGCAACCATTCGGGCCAGTGCGAGGGCGCTTGCATTCAGGGCCGTAAGGGCGCACCCGTGCATTTTTCGAGCATCGAGAACTATATCTCGACAGCGTATTTGGACCGTAAGGAGTGGAAGCCCGCACCGTCGTGCGGTAAACAGATTGCCGTGGTCGGTTCCGGTCCCGCTGGTATTACCGTGGCTATCAAGATGGCCCAGCTGGGCTGTGCCGTCACGGTATTTGAGCAGCGCCCCGAGATTGGCGGTGTGCTGGAGTACGGTATCCCCGAGTTCCGTCTGCCGCGCTCGCTCGTGCAAAAGTACCGCCACGTGATGTGCTCGCTCGGCGTGCGCGTGCGTCCGTCGACCACCATCGGCGGTGCGCTCCACATCGACGACCTACTGCGTGACGGCTACGATGCGGTCTTTGTTGGTACCGGTACTTGGCGAGCTCGAAAGCTGGGTATTCCCGGCGAGTCGCGCGGCAACGTGCTGTTTGGTATCGATTATCTGGTCGATCCTACGAGCGTGGCAATTGGGCAGAACGTGGCGGTTATCGGCGCCGGCAACGTGGCCATGGATGTTGCCCGCACAGCCCTGCGCTCGGGCGCTCGCAAGGTCACCGTGTATGCCCGATCGCGCCATATCTCTGCCATCGATGATGAGGTGGAGCTGACCGAGCTCGATGGTGCCGATATTGTGTGCGGCAAGGCGATCTGCGCCATCGACGATAACGGTCCGGTGTTCGAGACGGCTATCTTTGACGAGGACAATAACGTGGTGGGCTACGAGGAAGAGCTCGACCATGCGTCTGCCGACACGGTTGTGATTGCGGCGTCTCAGGTGCCCAAGGACAAACTCGTGCTTACAACGGGCGGTCTGGAGACCGACCATCGCGGCCTGCTTTCGGTCGACGAGCACGGCATGACCACCGTGCCTGGCGTCTTTGCCGCCGGCGACGTGGTCAACGGCCCGCTCACCGTGGTTCATGCCGTGGCAGGCGCCAAGCTCGCCGTCGGAGGCATGACTACCTATCTGGGCCTCTAACTCCATCCCACCCATCAGTTGCGGTGAAATACGGATTGTTTTGGCTGTCAAAAGTCTCATCTACTCCGTATTCCACCGCAACTTTTTTGTGAGGGTCGGGATTGAAGGTGGGGAGTACGAGCGAGTGCGAATGCGGCGGTTGCTGATACGATAGGTATGTCTGCAAGTGCCGCCGAGCGGCTCAAACGAAAGGAAGCCTGTATGGAGTCATCCGCCTACCCGATGCTCTTTAGCCCGATCAAGGTCGGTACGACCGAGGTCAAGAACCGCGTCTTTATGCCGCCGGTGTCCACCAACCTGGCCGATCATGGCTATGTGACCGACGACTTGGTCGATCATTACCGTGCCCGTGCCAAGGGCGGCGTTGGCCTGATCATCACCGAGGTCGTGACGGTCGAGCCTACCTATACCTATCTGCCGGGTGACATGTGCTGCTACGACGACACGTTTATCCCTGGCTGGGAAAAGCTCGCCGCCGCCGTGCATGAGTATGGCTGCAAGATCATGCCGCAGCTCTTTCACCCCGCCTACATGGCCTTTAACATTCCGGGCACGCCGCGCCTGATCGCTCCGTCCTTCGTGGGACCGTCCTATGCCCGTGAGGCACCGCGTCCTATCACGGTCGACGAGATTCACGAGCTCACGCATCAGTTTGGCGACGCCGCTGTGCGTATGCAAAAGGCTGGCGTCGATGGCGTCGAGGTCCATGCGGCGCATGCCCACGGCATGCTTGGCGGCTTTTTGACCCCGCTCTACAACAAGCGTACCGATGAGTACGGCGGCTCGCTCGACGCCCGTATGCGCTTCTTGCTCGAGGTCATCGCCGAGATTCGCGAGCGCTGCGGCAAGGACTTTATCATCGACGTCCGTATCTCGGGCGACGAGTACACCGATGGCGGCCTGACCCTCAACGACATGATCTACGTCTCGCGTCGCCTGGAGAAGGCCGGCGTCGACATGATTCATGTGTCGGGCGGCACCACCATCAAGCGCGGCTCCGCGATTCCCGCCGCCGGTACGCAGCAGGCCTCGCATGCCGCCTGCTCGCGCGAGATCAAAAAGCACGTCAACATTCCCGTCGCCACCGTCGGCCGCATCAACGAGGCCTGGATCGCCGAGGAGCTGATCGAGGACGGCGCTGCCGACATCTGTATGATGGGCCGCGCCAATCTGTGCGATGCTGAGTTCTGCAACAAGGCCGCTGCCGGCAACGCCGATGACATCCGCCCCTGCATTGGCTGCCTGCGCTGTCTGAACGGCATTATGTTTGGCAAGCGCATCTCCTGCACCGTTAATCCGGACGTGGAGCGCGACGAGGCCGGCTACGAGCCTGCCGCCGAGGCCAAGAACGTGCTCGTTGTGGGCGCTGGTCCTGCGGGCATGGAGGCAGCCTACATTGCCGCCAAGCGCGGCCACAACGTGGTGCTCGTGGACAAGCAGGATGAGCCGGGCGGCGAGATGCGCATCGCAGCCGTTCCGCCGGCAAAGCAGGAGCTCACCCGCGTGATCAAGTATCAGTACCGTCGTCTGGCCGAGGCCGGCGTCACATGCGTCTTTGGCACCGAGCTTTCGGCCGAGGACATTCAGCGCGACTACGCAGGTTACGAGGTTGTCCTGGCTTATGGCGCCGAGCCCATCGCTCCGGCCTTCATGCAGGGCTTTAAGCAGGTTATGACAGCTGACGACCTGCTGGGTGGCAAGGCTTTCCCGGGTAAGAAGATTGTCATCGTCGGCGGCGGCACCGTCGGTTGCGAGACGGCTGACTATCTGGCCCCGCTGGTCAACGACCTGTCGCCGGCCAACCGCGATGTCACCGTCATCGAGATGACCAAGACGCTTGCCGCCAACGAGGGCGGTGCCGGTCGCGCGGTGCTCATCACGCGCATGCTCTCCAAGGGCGTCCACGTGCTGACCGAGGCCAAGGTGACCGAGATTACCGAGGACACCATCAGTTACGAAAAGGATGGCGAGGTCCACACTATCGCCGGTGCCGATACACTGGTGCTTGCCATGGGCTATCGTCCCAATACCAAGCTGGCCGATGACCTTGCCGCTGCCGGTGTTGCCACCCACGTGCTGGGCGATGCCAACAAGTGCGGCAACATCCGCGACGCCATCGGCGATGGCTACAAGGTTGCCTGCGAGCTCTAGCCAACCCCTTGGCGCATGTGGGGCCTATCCCCACGGCGTCAGTCGGTAGATAGCAAAAAGCGGCGGTCGTCCCGTACATGGGACGACCGCCGCTTGCGTTAGCAGCAATGAACCGTGCGGTTAGAGCCCCAGGATCTCCTTGACCTTGGCGATGATGGCCTCGTCGGTGGCGTTGGCAAAGAAGTACTCCTGGAAGTGCTCGCCGGCAAGTGCGCCCTTCACCAGGTCCTGATCGATCTCGCCCAGGACGTCGACGAGCGGACGCATGGTCACAGCGCGCACGCCGTCGAGGATCTTCTTATTACGCTGCTCGGGCTCAACACGCTCGGCGGGGTAGCCGTTGCCCGAACCAAAGCCAAAGAGCTTCTCGAAGGTGTACTCGAGGTTGAGCTCCTGGCCCCAGCCGTTCTTGAGGGCGAAGGGCATGGCGACGGCGTTGCCATCGTTGACCTGGGCAAAGGTGTAGGCGTCGAGCGGGTCGGCAACGTGGCCGCACAGCACGCCGGGGAAGGAGTTGCAGGCGAGCATGGCGCCCTCGCCGGTGCCGCAGCCGGTCACGACGTAGTCGGCAGCACCGGAGTTCAGCAGCACGGCGGCAAGGATACCGTTCTGCACGTAGGTGAGGGGCTTGGAGTCGGCGTCGGCATACATACCATAGTTAAAGACGGTGTGCCCCATGGGCTCGACGACCTTCTTAAGGGCAGCTTCGATCATGGGGTTCTTGGAGTTCTGAGAGTTCTCATTGATCAGAGCGATCTTCATTGCGAATTACCTTTCTATTTCTAACATGCGGTGAAATACGGACTGTTTTGCCTGATAGAAGCCAAAGCCAATCCTTATCTCACCGCAACTCAAATGAAAAACGAGTGGATGAAACCTGATATGGGCAGTTGCGGCGACGCTTATTGAGGCTGCTTTCCAATGTATGCGAGGATGCCGCCGTCGACGTAGAGGATGTGGCCGTTGACGAAGTTCGATGCATCGGAAGCCAAGAACACGGCGGGGCCCTTCAGATCCTCGGGCGTGCCCCAACGGGCGGCCGGCGTCTTGGCAATGATGAACTGGTCAAACGGGTGGCGGCTGCCGTCGGGCTGCGTCTCGCGCAGGGGTGCGGTTTGCGGCGTGGCGATGTAGCCGGGTCCAATGCCGTTGCACTGGATATTGGCCTCGCCAAACTCCGAGCAGATGTTCTTGGTGAGCATCTTGAGTCCGCCCTTGGCGGCGGCATAGCCGGCGATGGTCTCGCGACCTAGCTCGCTCATCATCGAGCAGATGTTGATGATCTTGCCGTGGCCCTTGGCGATCATGCCGGGCAGGCAGGCCTTGGACACGATAAACGGTGCGTTGAGGTCAATATCGACGACGCGGCGGAAGTCCTCGGCGCTCATGTCGAGCATCGGGGTGCGCTGGATAACGCCGGCGTTGTTGACCAGGATATCGGGCGTGGTGCCAAAGTCGGCCTCAATCTTGGCGATGAGCTCGGCGACGACGGCCTCGTCGGTGACATCGGCAACATAGCCGTGAGCGTCAAAGCCCAGCTCGCGGTAGTGCTTCTCGGCCTCGGCGACCTTGTCGGCGTGACGGGCGTTAAAGGCGATTTTGGCGCCGGCCTCTCCGAGCGCCTCGGCAATGGCCATGCCAATGCCGTAGGTGGCGCCGGTCACGAGCGCGACCTTGCCATCCAAGCGGAAGCTGTCCATAAGATCAGACATAGCGATCCTTTCAAAAGAAACGTTCATCTATATAAGTTTTGCTTTTCATACAAGGTCAGTATAGGTGAAGCGGCGTAATAGCCACCCCTTATTCCCTAAAATCAGGTGAACGTTCACTTTTAAAAGGCGAACGGTAGTCTCGCCCTTGCCGTGCGGATGTCTATTTGCTCTGTTCCTGCGCTCCCTCTGCGATCATGTTGCGGTTGTACACCAGATGCAGGTACATCGCGTCGTGCGCTGCGGTGGGATTGCGCGCGGCGATGGCGTCGGCCACGCCGCGGTGGGTGCGGATGGTTTCCTCAACCAGCTTTTTGCCGGTCACGTCAATAAACAGGGGGACAGATGCCTTGAGCACGCCCATCAGGCGGGGAACGACGAGGTTTCCGGAGCTCTCGGCAATGGCATTGTGGAACGCGGTGTCGGCGGCGGAGTAATCCTCACCGGCCTCGGCCAGGCGCTCGGATTCGTCGCAGAGCTCTTTGATGCAGATGATTTGATCGTCGGTCGCGTGCTCTGCGGCCATGCTGGCCATCTGCGGCTCGATCATAAAGCGAACTTCGAGTAGGTCGCGCGCCAGACGCTGCTTGTCGTCGATAAAGGTAAAGCCCAGCGGGTCGTCGGCAACGCCGGGGTTTGACGCCACATAGGTGCCCGAGCCCTGCTTAATGCGCACGATGTTGCGTGACTGCAGCAGCTTCATAGCCTCGCGTACGGTGCTCCTGCCAGCACCCAGGCGCTCGACGAGCACAGCCTCCTTGGGCAGGCGGTCGCCTTGCTCAAGATGCTCATCCAGGATCAGTTGAATAATTTTCTCCGAAATCTGCTCGGGGAGTCCCGAATCGGCTCGTGCCACGCTTCACCTCATATCAAAAGAATTCATCAGAGCTATTCTAGCTCATTTAACAGAAGCCGCGGTGGTTCGCTCCGACAATGGAGAGCTGTAAGTAGCCGTTTACCGTCAAAAACAGATCGTTCAGGAAATACATCAGATGTATTTTGAAAAAAGTTTCCCTTTTAAACATCAGACCTATTGAAAACACGCTATAGTCTAAGACGAATTCAAAAGGTCTGATGAATTGGAGGAAAGATGTCAGACCCAACGTTTATGGCTGATCCCACCAGGCTGGTCATCGCCGCCATCGTGGGCATCGCGCTGCTGCTTGCGCTCATCATCAAGTTCAAGCTGCATCCCGTGCTTTCGATGATGGTCTCGGCGCTCGTGATCGGTATCGGCGCCGGCATGCCGCTCGACATGGTGGCAGACACCGTCACCAAGGGCGTGGGCACCACGCTGCAAAACATCGCCCTGCTCATTGGCCTGGGCTCGATGTTTGGTCAGATTCTTGAAGAGAGCGGCGGCGCCAAGAAGATCGCCCAGACCTTCATCGATACCTTTGGGCAGGGTCACTCCAGCTGGGCACTGGGCATTACCGGTCTGGTCATCGGTACTACGGTGTTCTTTGAGGCCGGCGTGGTCGTTTTGATTCCGCTTGCGTTTAGCGTGGCATCGCAGACCAAAAAGTCGACGCTCTACTACGGCATCGCGCTACTCGCGGGACTTGCCGCTGGCTATGCGTTTGTGCCGCCATCGGCCGGGTCGGTTTTGGTCGCCGGCACGCTCGGTGTCGACCTGGGCACCATGATCCTCGTCGGTATCCCCACCGCCTTCATCGCCATGGCGATTGCCGGCGTCATCTGGGGCCGCAACGTGGGCGGCCGCATTTTTACCGATGTTCCGGAGCACTTTACCTCTGCCGAGGGTGCGAGCGACGAAAAGGAGCTTCCCTCCTTTGGCATGGTGCTTGCCATCGTGCTCACGCCGCTTTGTCTGATTTTGCTGGGCACGTTGTCCTCTTATATCCCCATGCCCGCCGAGTTCGCCTCGATTCTCGCCTTCCTGGGCAAGCCGTTCGTCGCTTTGACGCTCGCCACGCTCGTCGCGATGTATCTGCTGGGCGCGCGCCGCGGCTACTCTGGCGCCGAGCTCAAGGCCTTGCTCGACCGCTCTCTTAAGCCCGTCGGCATGATCTTGCTGGTTATCGCTTGCGGCGGCGTCATTCGCTGGATGCTGCAGGACTGCGGCTTGGGCCAGGTTATTGGCCCTATGCTCGAGGCTTCACCGCTGCCTTTGGTGGTTGTTGCCTTTTTGATTGCCGTCATGGTGCGTGCCTCTGTCGGCAGCTCCATCGTCGCTATGACCATGGCATCGGGCATTATGGCCGCCATGCCCGCGGTTGCCGGTGCTTCGGTGCTCATGCGTGCCGCTATCTGTCTTGCCATCTGCGGCGGTGCCACGGCCCTCTCGCACGTCAACGATGCCGGTTTTTGGATGTGCTCCTCGTTCCTGGAGATTGACGAGAAGACCACCCTCAAGTCCTGGACCGTTATGGAGACGCTCATCGGCCTTTCGGGTCTTGCCTGCGCCCTGGTGATTTCGTTCTTCGCCTAGTTCGCGTAGCTAAGCATCTTTTGCCGAGCGCATCGCTCGGTGCCCATTTACACCTGATTCATTAACCAACGATTGGTACAACCGTTCAAATCAAAAGAGGAGAGCATCATGGACGAGAAGACCAAGGCACAGATTCAGCAGGAGGCAGCCGACCTGGTTGCCAAGCTGCAGCCGCGTTCCGGCAAGTTTCGCACCATCAGCCCCGAGATGGACCCGCTGCGCCTGGGCTCTGGCTGGTCTATCGAGGATCTGGACAAGCCGCAGGTCATTATCGAGTCGACGTTCGGCGACTCGCACCCGGGTTCTGCCGGCCTGTTTGAGCTGGTCGAGGAGGTCCGTGCTGGCGTTGCCGAGGCTGGCGGTCACGGTGCTCGTTACTTCTGCACCGATATCTGCGACGGTGAGGCCCAGGGACACGACGGCATCAACTACTCGCTGCCCAGCCGCGACATGATCGCCAACATGATCGAGATCCACGCCAAGGCCACCCCGTTCGACGCCGGCGTCTTTGTCGCCAGCTGCGATAAGGGCCTGCCTGCGAACCTCATGGCCATGGGCCGCATCAACATCCCCTCCATCGTCGTTACCGGCGGCGTCATGGATGCCGGTCCCGATCTGCTGACCCTGGAGCAGCTCGGCGCGATTTCTGCCCGCTACGAGCGCGGCGAGATCTCCCGCGAGGAGCTTGAGTTTGCCAAGCACAACGCATGCCCCAGCTGCGGCGCCTGCTCCTTTATGGGCACCGCCTCGACCATGCAGGTTACCGCCGAGGCCCTGGGCCTTATGCTTCCCGGTACCGCCCTGCTGCCCGCAACCAGCTCCGATCTGCGTGAGTTTGCGCGCGAGGCTGGCCGTCAGTCCGTGTGGCTCTCCGAGCACAACCTGTGCCCCCGCGACATCGTGACCAAGGAGTCCTTCGAGAACCTCATCATGGTCCACGGCGCCATCTCCGGTTCCACCAACTCGCTGCTGCACATTCCCGCGATCGCCCGCGAGTTTGGCATCGAGATGTCCGCCGACGATTTCGATCGCCTGCACCGTGGCGCCCACTACCTGCTCAACGTTCGCCCCGCAGGCGAGTGGCCGGCGCAGTTCTTCTACTATGCGGGCGGCGTGCCGCGCATTATGGAGGAGATCAAGTCGATGCTCCACCTCGACGTTATGACCGTCACCGGCAAGACTCTTGGCGAGAACCTCGAGGACCTCAAGAACAACGGTTACTACGAAAAGTGCGGTCGTTACCTTGAGAAGTGGAATCTCAAGCGCGAGGACATCATCCGTCCGTTTGACCAGGCCTTCGGCACCGACGGTTCCATCGCCATCCTTCACGGCAACCTTGCCCCCGAGGGTGCCGTCGTCAAGCACACCGTCGTTCCGCGTGAGATGTTCCAGGCTACGCTCAAGGCCCGTCCGTTCGACTGCGAGGAGGACGCCATTCACGCCGTCCTGACGCATGAGGTTAAGCCCGGCGATGCCGTTATCATTCGCTATGAGGGTCCCAAGGGTTCCGGAATGCCCGAGATGTTCTACACCACTGAGGCTATCGCCAGCGATCCCGAGCTGGGTGCGAGCATTGCCCTGATCACCGATGGCCGCTTCTCCGGCGCCTCCAAGGGCCCGGCTATCGGTCACGTTTCGCCCGAGGCCGCTGTGGGCGGTCCGATTGCCCTGATTGAGGAGGGCGACCTTATCCGAATCAACATCCCCGAGCGCTCGCTGTCCATCGTGGGCATCGCCGGCAAGGAGATGGAGCCGGCCGAGGTCGACGCCGTCCTGGCCGAGCGCCGAGCCACTTGGAAGCCCAAGGCTAATCGTTACACCTCCGGCACGCTCAAGTTCTTTACCGAGCATGCAGTTTCCGCCATTCAGGGTGGCTACATGGGGTAGCGCCCATGCGCATCAAATATCTCCTCTCATAGATGCGCGGTACAAAGAGCCCCGAGCCACGTCACCGGGGCGCGTTGTTCAGCGCCGCCGGGGCGCTCCACTCAAACGACAAGAGACGTCTTACGCAAGCGCCCGCGTCCGTGGATAAAACCACGGGCGTGGGCGCTTCACTTTATTCCCAGCCCTTCCACACGTCAGGCTCGTAGCCAACGGTTGCCTGGCGGCCGTTGCGAACGATGGGCTCACGAAGAATCTGCTGGTTATCGAGCACCTTTTCGAACTTCTGGTCGGCAGCAAGATACTGTACGAGCGCAACCGTGTCGGCATCTTTCGCCTTTGGATCGATCACAGCGTCGATCCCGCCGACGGCGCGCGCCACGCTTTCGAGCTCGCCTTTGCTCATCCCCTTTTCCTTCAAGTCGATGAACTGGAACTTCACACGACGTTCCTTGAAATAGCGCTGCGCCTTCTTAGTATCGAAGCTTTTCTTCGTGCCGAATATCTGGATGTTCATACGTACCGCCTTCGCTCAATTCTCGTCCGTCCATGATACGACAAGGGAGCCGAGCAAAAACAGAGCAGGCGGAGATGGAGGAGGACGGCGACCGACCGTCGGCAAGAGTCGGCCGGATCGGACTGGCGCCCAGCGCGCGCCGGCGACACGCTCGCAGCTGCACACATAGCCGATGTACAAGCTCGCCGCGGCGTTCCCTCGCCCCGCGGTGTGGCGATAGAGAAGCACGCCACCCGTCAACGATGGCGCCTCGGTGAAGAAAATCAACGTCTGGGTTACATCCCTTGAAAGGGGCGAAGACGGCTGCTAGAATACCTCCCCGCTATGAAGGATTTGACCAAAGCATACATCGCAATTCGGCGGCCCCTGGTATACGGGGCCTCTCCTGTTGTTCCCCAAGTGCGCTCTGAGCAGCCGCTTTCTTCCTGTCGTATCTGATGCACGCATAGCACGTGCATGTTATTTCGCCCGTGGGCCGGCGCGCCTTCGGCGAAGAATCGAATAGATACGAAGGAAGCTTATGTCTGATAATTGTACGGTCGCGCCCGCCAATGGGCGCATTACCGGTACCCAGATCCGCATCGTCGCGGTCGTCGTCCTGGGTGCCTTCTTGGCGCTACTGAACCAAACGGTGATGTCGCCTGCGCTGCCGGTCATCATGTCCGATTTCGCCATCGATGCCTCGACTGCCCAGTGGATCATGTCCATATACCCGCTGGTGAGCGGCATCATGGTCCCCGTTTCGGCGTTCCTTATCGACAAGTTCAGCACCCGCGCGCTATTCTTCGGGGCGACGCTGGTGTTCGCGCTGGGCACGCTGCTGTGCGCCGCAGCCCCTGATTTCCTGTTCCTCATCATCGGTCGCGTGTTGCAAGCGGCGGGCTCAGGCGTGCTCATGCCGCTTGTCTCGGTGGTTCCCATGCTGGTGTTCCCCGTCGAGAAACGAGGAACGGCTATGGGCATGGCGGGCATCGTCATGTCGGCGGGTCCCGCGGTCGGCCCCGTCGTAGGCGGCGCGGTGATCGACACGTACGGCTGGCGCACCATGATCGGCGCCATCGTCCCCCTCGCAATTCTCGTGCTGGTGCTGGGCGTGTTCATGCTGAAAAACGTGGGCGAGCTGAAGAACCCCAAGCTCGACCTGCCCTCGGTCGCCCTCTCCACCATCGCCTTCGGCGGACTTCTCTACGGGTTCTCGAGCGCCTCGTCGATGGGTTGGGGCAACCCCGTGGTGCTCGGCTCGATCGTCGCGGGTGTCGTGTGCTTGGTGCTGTTCGTCGTACGCCAGGGCAAAATCGAGGACCCGCTGCTTCAACTGGGCACGCTCAAGACGCGCGAGTTCCGCGTGGCCGCCATCATCGTCACGCTCATCAACGCCGCATGCCTGGTCACCAACACGCTGTTGCCGTTGCTGCTGCAAACCTCGCTTGGCGCTTCGGCCTTCGAAACCGGCATGGCCATGCTTCCCGCCGCGGCGGTGGGCATCATCATCAGCCCTATCTCCGGCGTGGTGTTCGACAAGTTCGGTCCGCGTGCCATCTCGATCGTCGGCCTGGCCCTCATGACCGGCGCCCTGTTCCTGCTCTCGCTTTCGACGGTAAACACGCCCATCTTGGTGGTTGCGCTGTTCTGCATGCTGCAGTCCGCCGGCCAGTCGCTCGCGAACATGCCGGTGAACACATGGGGTGTCAATGCCTTGAAAAATGACATGATCGCCCACGGCAACGCCATCGCGAACACCGGCCGCCAGGTCGCCGGCGGTTTGTGCACGGCGCTCATCATCACGGTCATGACAAGCGTCACCGCGTCGGCCGGCGTCGATGCGAGCATCCAAGTAGCCACCGCCGTGGGCGCGGGCGTCGCTTACAAGGTGTGCGCGGCAATCGGCCTCGTTTCCCTTATCTGCGCCATATTCAGCGTGCGCACCAAGAAAACCGCACCGAAAACGAAGGAGGCATAAGCGATGTCCGAGATTCTGTCCGAGCGCATCCCGCTCGAGCTCGAGGGGACGCCCGTTTCGAGCATCATGATTGAAGAGCCGTTCACCTGCACGCAGGATTGCACGATTTCCGACGTGGTGCGCATGCTCGCCGAAAACGAGGTGAGCAGCATGCCCGTAATCGATGAGCGCAACCAGGTGGTCGGGTTCATCTCCGACGGCGATGTCATGGGAGCCATCGCGCAGCATCGCGCTCACACCATCTTCACGGGCGGCGACGCGTCCATGCTGTACTTCGACGATCAGAGCCTTGAGCAGCGCATCGAAGACCTGAAGGATCGCTGCGTCATGGATTTCGCGACGCGCCAGGTAGTGTGTGCCCGTCCCGAGCAGAGCATCGCCCGCGTCGCCGCGCTGCTGGCGAAGAAGAAGTTCAAGAAGCTTCCTGTGGTTGATGACGAGGGCAAACTCGTGGGGGTCATCCGCCGCTCCGCCATCACCAAATACATCTTCGGCATCCTTTTCCAATAGGGGCAGGTCGCACTTGAGGCGAACATCTCGAGGCATCGAGCCAGCAACTGGACCAGACAACCTTGACACGCACGCGCTTTCCCTCGATGCTTCGGTAAGGGGAGCTGCGAAAATCGCAGCACGGGTGATCGGCGCCGCGCCCCCGAAGGCAAAAGCGAACACGGGAGCGATACGATGGGAAAAGTCCTGGACGAAGATTTGGTTTATGAGATTCTCTCCGTCGTGGCAGAGATTCCGGCGGGATGCGTCGCCTCGTACGGTCAGATAGCGCGCCTCATCGGCAGGGAGAAAAACTCTCGCCTGGTCGGAGCGGTGCTGAGCGAGGCGGATCGCTACGGCGATTATCCCTGCCACCGCGTCGTCAACCACGCGGGACGCCTCGCGCCAAACTTCCCCGACCAGCGAGCACTACTGACGGAGGAAGGAGTCGCCTTCCGAGACAACGGCTGCGTCGACATGAAAAAGCACCAGTGGAACGAGTAGTCAGGCAGCGTAGCGTCGAAAGGAGCGACGCCACGGGGAACGACCTGCGCCCCGCCGCCGGACAACCTATGGCAAAGTGACACGTCCCACAAAGAGCGGCGCACCAGTACGAGACACGACCGCGACGTAAAAAGACCCTATGATACTCGTAAGCATCTATCTGATTGCCCGCCTCGAGGTACCCAAAGAACGAGAGATGCCGAAACCCCTAGACAAAGAAAAAGGTCGGGAGCTTTTATGCTTCCGACCTGAAGTTTCATGGTCGCAGGGGGCGGATTTGAACCACCGACCTTCAGGTTATGAGGTCGCTACGACGTTGTTTCATTCAGACATTTCGACCCAAATTCGACCCACAACGAGCTTGAAAGCGGTCAGGCGGAGCATTACCCTTGGGGTGTGACCCCACGCAGGGCCCACCACCAAGGGTAATGCCCACCCGCCCCAGCCCTTTGCGCCATTCCGCGCAACCGAGCGCGATTCTCAGGCACTTCAGGCAAGGAACACGATGAACGACCGACCTCTCGTCATAGGCAAAGGAACGAAGCAACGCCGCGACAAATACACGTGGCGCTACCGTCACAGCCTCGGCAAGGATCCGGTCACGGGCAAATACCGCTATTCGCCGTGGCAGACCATACATACCACCAAAAGCCGAGAGGTCGACGCCGCACTCGAAGCCTACAAGGCAGAACTCAACAGCGGCACCTACGTCCAAAAATCGAGGGACACCGTCGGCTCGTACGCAAAAAAGTTCCACGACAACCGCGAAGGAACCATCACGCCGCTCGCCTACTCGACATCCTACTCAATCGAGAACCGGACGCGCACATCACATGCGTGATGCTCATGCTCGACACCGACATGAGAAGGGCAGAAGCCCTCGGGATGACGTGGTCCGATGTCTCCGTCGAGAACAGAAGCATCCTCATTGAGCAGCAGTTCGCGGCCGATCGAAGCGTTCGCTCGCCCAAAAGCAAGAAAAGCGTGCGGAGGATCTCGATAAGCGAGACGCTGACGTCGTATCTCGAATTCTGGAAAAAGGAGCAGGCCCGCGAAATGGAAGCCTTCGGCCTGGAACAAGTCAAAGGCACTCCGCTCGTCCACTCATTCGAACGAACGAAAGACAGGCATCCCCAAGTCAACTTCATGGACCTGAATGGGTTTTCGCGCTGGTTCAGAAACTTCAGCGTCGAGAACGGGTTCGGCAAGTTCGAAGGCGTTCGAACATACCATTATGTGAAGGAAACTGTCGACGGGGAAACGATTTCGAAGCGTTATGAGCATAAAGAGTGGCTCGAATTGAGGGATTACCTCAGGAAGCATCCCAAGGTTCGCGAGGCGAGGCATATCAGCACATATGAGAGCGAGCACCTTCCTTACGGATATTCGGGCCTATCGAGCCACACCGCTACTGCCGCTACTGCCCGCTACTGCCCGCCAGCTTCCGAACCAGCGGGCGGTAGCAGCACCCCGAACATCTCGCCGACAGCGCAGAGAGTCGTCGACCTGGCGGCCAAGGCCGACATCGAGGACGTGATGCTGTGCGACCTGCCCGGCGTCCTGTCCTTCCTAGGGCTGCCACCTGAGACGGAGATGCCGCCGGGCAACAAGGGGAAGACGAAGCTCAAGAAGCTCTACAGGAAGGTGGCGCCGAACAAGGCATACCACTCCGGCGAGCGCGCCAAGGATTTGATCTCGCACCTCGACATGGCAGAGATCAGGGCATCGGCGCCCGTCCAAGAATTGGGATGCAGTTCAATACGAGCTCGGGGCTCTTTTCGTCTAGATTGGGGACGCATGGCCGGACGAAAACAATTTGCGTCTGGTAATAAGCGTACGAAAGCGCAATTTACGTCTTAATTTCGGACGCAAATCAAGACGAAAACCGTTTACGTCTGCTTTAAATCCGTACGAAAACGGTTTTCGTCTTGCAGGGCAGTTGTCGTTTCTACAGTTCAGCTTCCAGTTCGGCTTTGTGCTCGTAGAGGTAGTCGCGCATGTAGGGGATGGCAAATGAGACCTTGCCGTACGAGGGGGCCTCGATAATCGATTCTCTTAACAGGCGGCTGCGGACGGAGCTCACCTGTTGAGGCGTTTTGTTTAGGCCATCGGCAACCATGCTGGTCGAGCTCGTCTGCCCCAAAGATGCCATGCTCAGCAGATAAGCGATGCACGTGGGCGGAATGCGCTGTAGCGCGGGCTCAATCACCATGGCACAGAAGCGTTCGCGTGCCGTTGCAATGCCGCGCTCGGCTTCTTCTTCTCCAATAATCGGTGTATGTGCGCGTCTTGCCAACTGCCATGCGTAGTATCCAACGAGTTGGATCATGAAAGGATAACCTTGCGTTGCCTCGGCAAGTTGGCCGGCAATACCTGGCTGCAACTCCATGCCAGACGCTTCAATGGTTTCCTCGAGGGAGTACGACACTTCGGTTACTGCCACAGCCTTCAGGTCAAAGGGGAGGGCACGGCGCAAAAACGTAAGTGTCTTTCCGTTGATGATGCTTTCAATCATCGAAGGCAGCCCCGCAAAAACAAAGGCGATATCAAGGTCTTCGCCGATAACCTGCTGAATCGCAATGGAGAGCGTTCGGACCTCATCGAGCTCTGCGTCTTGAACCTCGTCGAGAGTGATGAGCAGGCCATTTTCATTCTTGGATATTGTCTGTCTCATGGCGTCGCGTAGCGATGGACCGATTCGCTCAATGTCTATGCTGCCGATGGATATGCCAGCTACGGTGGGCTCAAATCTGGCGTGTTTGGCCTGGAATTTGGGCTGCAGCTGTTCGAGAATGCGTTGGCAAAGTCCCTCGGTTGCGACCTCTTTTATGACCGTCCAGCCACGGCTTTGCGCCAAACGTGAGCACTCGTCAAGGAGGACCGTCTTGCCCGTTCCACGGACGCCGGCTATGCGCATTAGGCGCCCCGGGGCACCAGGCCCGTTGATGAGGCCTTCATTGAATTCTTCGAGTACATCTTCGCGGCCGATAATCGTGGGGGGTGTTTTACCTGCTGTGGGCTTAAAAGGGTTTGTTTGCATGTGAGCCACCTTTGCTCAAGATATAGCAAGATATAGCAAAGTATAGCAAGATATAGCAAAGTATAGTGAGATATAGCAACGTATAGCGCTGTTCGCGGGTTCTTACGGTGGCGCTATTTTCCGAATGCCGCGCGGATAAAGCGCTGGGCGAGCAGCTTGTTGGCAACTCACGAGGGCTCGGGGTGCCAATTTGGGGTGCAGTAGTGCTGCGCCACGAAAAGGGCCTATCTACTACGTTTAAGCCGCAGGGGTCAACCATAGTCGGCTTTTTCGAAAATCGACAAGCTGTCTACCTGCGGTTTTGTTTTCACGGTTTTCGGTATGGCCGAGGCTATCCGTGTTAACGTAGTAGATGGGCCACTTTTGTGGCAAGGGGCCGACCTGCGGCTCAGGGTAGCCAAAAAGCCCCGTCCCAAAAAGACTGATTGGGAGCTGGGGCGTGTCGATGCGATAGTATTGCATGGTGGTATTCGACTAACCGAGGACTTATCCGAGGGCTTTATGGAACAACACCAGCATTATCAGAGCCTGCAAGATCAGGCATACAACGCATTGCGCTCCAAGATCATCTATGCCGAGCTCAAGCCCGGCACGCGCCTTTCGGCGATTGGTCTGGAAAAGGAGACGGGAATCGGGCGCACGCCCATTCGCGAGTCCTTTGTACGCCTGCGTGAGCAGGAGCTGGTGGAAACGCGCCCCAAAAGCGGCACCTACGTCTCTAAGATCAGCATGGAACACGCCGAAAACGCCTGCTTCTTGCGTGAGAAGCTCGAGAGAAGCGTGCTTATTAAATGCTGTTCGGCCGCCACGCCCGAGCAAAAGCATCGGCTCGAGCAGATTCTTGCCGAGTCCGAGTCGCTCGACCATAGCGAAACGCGTCGCTTTTTCGATCTGGACAACCTGTTCCATGAGACGTGTTTTGAGATTGCCGGCCGCCACATGTTGTGGGATTGGATGAAGAGCGTCAATACGCATTTTGAGCGATACAACTGGTTGCGTATGGTCTCTCAGGATCTGGATTGGGAGCCGATTCGTCGGCAGCATCGCCGAATTCTCGAGGCCATTAAAAAGGGCGATACCGACACGGCGAGCTATCTGGCCGAGACACACCTGCACCTGATGCCCGAGGAGCAGGGCCCGGTTATCGCCTTACATCCTGACTATTTTGAGCTGTCCAAAGACTCGGCCATCTAACTCGTTCTCTTCATTAGTTGCGGTGAAATAGGGATTGTTTTGCGGCTCTGATGGTGTAAGCAGTCCGTATTCCACCGCAAGTGCCGGGGCACATCGGGGCACGAAAACGCTGCGGCGCCGCTTGGAGGAAAAGACCGGAAGCAAGGGTCCATTCCTCCAGACGGTGCCGCAGCTGTTTTGATGGTTCGGCTTTTGTCGAAGTGTCTTAGTTGAGTGCGACTGCCAGCCGAGTAGGCAAAGCGGCTCGGGGGCGTGTCGCTTCCGTCACGTTCTATCAGCATACAAGACGGTTTTGGTTCTTGCTCGTGACGGAAACGGCGCGCTTCCGAGCCGTTTTAAAAGAAAGGGGGCGAGGTCTAGGGCACGCCCCCTTTCACGATAGAGAGCTAAACCTAGCCGCGGACCTTTTTGACGACGTCCATGGCCTCGCGGGCAATCTGCTCGACCTTGGAGAAGTCGCCGTCGGCAAACAGGGCCGGCTTAACCATCCAGGTGCCACCGCAGGCGATGATGGCGGAGGAGCTCAGGTACTCCTCGACGTTGGCGGTGCTCACGCCGCCGGTAGGCATAAAGCGGTGACCGACAAACGGAGCAGCGAGGGCCTTGATGGTGTTGAGGCCGCCATACTGAGCCGCGGGGAAGAATTTGGTGACCTTGAGGCCCAGGTTCTCGGCGGCGGTGACCTCGGAGGGGGTCACGGTGCCGGGAAGGACAGGCAGGTCGATGTCGATGCAGTGCTTCACGACGTCCTCGTTGTAACCCGGGGAGACGATGAACTTGGCACCGGCTGTGCGGGCCTGCTCAACCTGCTCGACGGTCAGGACAGTGCCGGCGCCAACACACATCTCGGGCTCGGCCTCGGCCATAGCGGCGATGCACTCGGCGGCGCAGGCGGTGCGGAAGGTGACCTCGGCGGACTTCATGCCAGCTGCCATAAGGGCGTGGGCGAGCGGAGCGGCGTCCTCGACCTTGTCGAGCACAACGACCGGCACGATGCCCAGGGACTCAAGCGTGGTGTAGAACTGATCGAACATGATGTTCCTTTCGATGTGTGGCGCGCATGGGCGCATGATTGGCAAATGTGCTGGTCAGGAGCCGATTTTGGATTGGTTATCGGAGGCACTGCTTGGGGTTCAAGCAATTCCAAAACCGGCTGCTCGACCAGTCGTGTAGGGAATGCCAGGCAAAACCGGAATGGGACTGGTGGTTTTGCCCGGCCGGAGGAATCGGGGAGCGGGCCGCAGAGGTATGGGATTGGAAAGCTGCGGCCCGCGGAATGGAGACGGACTAGCGCGCGACGCGGGTGCCACCGTCGGCGGCGTTGGCCACAACGGCGATCTCGTCGGCGGTCACCAAGTTGGAATCGCCCTTGATGGTGAGCTTGAGGATCGAGGCCGCAATCGCGTAGTTGACGGCGTCCTGCGGGTCAAAGTCGTTGATGAGGGCATGGACGAGGCCGGCGTTGAAAGCGTCGCCGGCGGCAACGCCCTCGAGCACGTGCACGTCGTGGGCAGGGGAGAACCAGTGCGCGTCGCTCTCGGCGTCATAGAGCATGCCCATCCAGATGGAGCGTTCGACGCAGGAGATGTTGCGGACGACCGAAGCGACCTTCTTACAGCCGTACTCGGCGCAAATCTGACGGGCCATCTCGACGTAGGTGTCACGCTCCTCGATGCCGTGGGCAAGGGAGCCGGAGACGCAGGTCATGCCAAGGCCGGCAGGCGCATCCTCGTCGTTGGCGATGCAGATGTCGACGAGCGGCAGGAGTTCCTTCATGGTGGCCTGCGATTTCTCGGGCGACCACATCTTGCCGCGATAGTTCACGTCGCACACGGTGGTGATGCCCTTGGCGCGGCAGACGGCGAGAGCCTCCTTGCAGGCGGCGGCCATCTCGTCGGAGACGGCGGGGGTCACGCCGGAGAAGTAGAAGACATCGATGCCCTTGAGGATCTCGTCCCAGTCAAAAACATCGCGCTTGGCCATGTTGATGGCAGAGAACTTGCGGTCGTAGACGCAGCCGTTGCCGCGCTGCGAGGCACCGACCTCAAACACATAGGAGCCAAGACGGTCGCCCTGACGCACGACGCGCGTGGTGTCGACGCCGTAGGCCTTCAGCGAACGCAGGGCGCACTCGCCCAGACGGTTGGCCGGGACAACGGAGACGTAAGCGGCCTTGTCGCCCTGGTAGGCCAGGGAAAGCGCGGTGTTTGCCTCGGCGCCGCCGTAGCGGACATCAAACTCGGTCGCCTGCTCAATGCGCAGGTGGTCTTTGGGCGATAGCCTCATCATGATCTCGCCGAAGGTAAGAACCGTTTTACCCATGGTCGCGTAGCTCCTTCTTGCTCGTGCGTACACCTTTGATATGGCGTTGGCACGCAGGTGCCAAGACGGTAGGGTGCGTCTTTGCACCTGCGTGCCAACGCTCACCGAAATCGGTTTACGAAATCGGTTTCGTTTCGAGTTGTAGTATACTCACCTACAGCGCTTTGCAACCGAGATTTTTAAAAATGCCTAAAATGGCTCAGACTGCCGACATTGGGAAACGGGGTGCGCTATGGCGCAGATGAGAATCAAGGACATTGCCGCCGAGGCGGGCGTGAGTCCGGCCACGGTCTCGCGCTATCTCAACAACCGCCCCGGGCAAATGACCGAGGAAACCCGTGCTCGCATCGCGGCGGTTATCGAGCGCACCGGCTATCGCCCGCGTGCCGCCGCGCGCAATCTGCGCAGCTCGCGGACCAACCTCATCGGTGTGATCCTGGCCGACATCGCCAACCCGTTCTCGAGCGCCATGCTCGAAGGACTTTCCGCCAGTGCCGCCGCGCGCGGCTGCTCGCTTATGACGGCCATTAGCGGCAACGACCCCGCCAAGGAAGCGGAGTCGCTCACCAGACTTATCGATGCCGGCGTGGACGGCCTGGTCGTCAACACCTGCGGAGGTAATGACGAGGCGATCGCCGCGGCAGCGGGACGTCTGCCCGTTGTGCTGCTCGACCGCGATGTTGCCGACGGCGGTGTCGATCTGGTGACATCTAACAACCGTGAGCTAGTCGCCGGCTTGGTAGACGCCTTGGCCGCTGCGGGCAGCGAGCGTCTGTGCCTGCTCACCGAGGCAAGCGACGATAGCCCCGTGCGTCGAGAGCGCGCCGAGGCCTTTACTGACGAGCTTTCGCGCCGCGGACTTGCGGGCGAGGTTGTCACCCTGGCCGACGGTGGCGCCACGGGCATCGGCCGCTTGGACGAGACCATGCGTGACTATGCCGGCAAAAAGCTCGGCCTCATTGCCGTCAACGGCCTGGTCTTTCTGCGTCTGACCGAGGCGCTGGCACAGTTGGGACCCTCGCTGCCGGCGGGGTTCAAGATCGCGACGTTTGACGACTACCCCTGGAACCATGTGCTCTTTGGCGGCGTGACCACGGCCGCGCAGGACACCCTCACCATTGCCGAGCGTGTGGTCGAGCGCCTGTCCGAGCGCATCGACGTTGTTACCACCACCGTGGGCGAGGCCGCAAAGCTGGCGCCCAAACGCATCGAGATCCCCGGTCACATCGAACACCGCGCTTCGACCTCGCGCTAGCCGCTCGTTCGCAACTGCCTGTTCGCGCACGTTTTTTGAGCGCTTGATACGCTTTAACCCTGCGGAAACATTTTTCTGCGATAGTATCTGCGATATAGACCAGTCGAAACCCGCCCGAAAGAAAGGGGAGCGACATGAACCAGCAGAACATCGATTACGTACTCCGCTCCGTAGAGCAGCGTGACATCCGCTTTGTGCGTCTGTGGTTTGTCGACATTCTCGGCCGCCTCAAGAACTTTGCCATTAGCCCCGAGGACCTCGAGGTCGCTTTTGAGGAGGGTATTGGTTTTGACGGCTCCGCCATCGAGGGCTTTGCCACGCCCGAGGAAGCCGACATGCTGGCGTTTCCCGATGCTTCGACCTTCCAGATTTTGCCGTGGCGCCCGAGCCACAACGGCGTTGCCCGCGTGTTCTGCGACGTGTGCACTCCCGATTGCAAGCCCTTTGCCGGCGATCCACGCGATGCCCTGCGCCGCATGTTCCGCAAGGCCGAGAAGGCTGGCTATCTGCTCAACGTGGGTGCCGAGCTGGAGTATTACTACTTCCCCGACGAGCATACCCCCGAGCCGCTCGACAACGTGGGCTACTTTGATCTTTCGGTGAGCGATGCCGCCCGCGACCTGCGTCGCAATACGGTCCTCACGCTCGAGAAGATGTCCGTGCCCGTGGAGTATACCTTCCACGCCGCCGGCCGCTCGCAGCACGGCATGAGCCTGCGCCACGCCGAGGCCTTAAGCATGTCCGACGCCATCACCACGGCCAAACTCATCATTAAGCAGCAGGCTTACGAGAGCGGTTGCCACGCCTCTTTTATGCCCAAGCCGTTGGCGGGCGAGGACGGCAGCGCCATGTTTTTGCATCAGTCGCTGTTCAACCACGACGGCAACAACGTCTTTTGGGGCGAGGACGACGAGAAGTACCACCTCTCCGATATCGCCAAGCACTACATGGCCGGCATTCTGGCGCACGCGCGCGAGATCAGCGCCATCACCAACCCCACGGTCAACTCGTACAAGCGCATCACCACGGGCGGCGACTCCGTGCCGCAGTACGCCACGTGGGGCCTGCGCAACCGCGCGAGCATGGTCCGCATCCCGGTCTACAAGCCCGGCAAGCAGCTGTCCACGCGCATCGAGCTTCGTAGCCCCGACCCCATGGCCAACCCGTACCTGGTCAACGCCGTCACGCTGGCGGCCGGTCTCGACGGCATCGAGCGCAAGCTGGAACTCCCGCCCGAGGCCACGGCCGAGACGCTCAAGCTTACCGACCGTCAGATGCTCGAGGCCGGTTATACGCCGCTGCCGCGCTCGCTCAAAGAGGCGCTCGACGTATTTGAGGACTCGCAGTTTATGAAGGATGCCCTCGGCGAGCACATCCACAGCTTCTTCCTCAAAAAGAAGCGTGACGAGTGGCATAAGTTTGAGTCTACGATCACCGAGTGGGAGATCAAGCACTACCTGGCGAACTCCTAATCGCGCTGGCTTGTTTCAGTACGATTGAGCTCATTTCTTTGGAGGCCGATATGTCCGAAAAGAGTGCCCTGTTCATGGCGCGCACGACGCGCTTCCACGAGTTTGCCCGCAGCTTGACGACCACCCTGGGTGTCGAGGTGAGCCTGGCAACCCCCGATTCGCCGACCGCAGCGCACGACTTTGACCTGCTGATCCTCGATTCCGATGGCATCCGCAGCGACCGCATCGATCAGATTGCCAAATGGCTCGACGACCGCGGCGGCGTTCCCATGTTGGTGATTGTCGACGACGAGGCGCTCGGCACCCTGCGTCTGCCGAATCACGCGCATGCCGACTTTGTATGCCCCACGGCGACGCCCAACGAGCTCAAGGCTCGCGCGCAGCGCCTGATGGGCGAGGAGGAGACCGTTACCGCCGACGATGTGCTCAACATTGACAACCTCGAGATCAACTTGGCTACCTACCAGGTGACGCTCGATAACGAGCCCATCGACCTGACGCTGATGGAGTACTCGCTGCTGAGTTTTTTGGCGACGCACCCCAACCGCGCCTACAGCCGCGAGGTGCTGCTGCACCGCGTGTGGGGCTTTGAGTACTGCGGCGGCACGCGCACCGTCGACGTGCACATCCGACGCATCCGCTCCAAGGTGGGCCCGCAGATAGCGGCGCACATCACCACCGTCCGCGGCGTTGGCTATCTGTTTAAGGACTAGATTTCCACCACAAAGGGGACAGGCACCTTTGTGGTGGTTTTGCCGTGGGCCGGGTCCTTTCGGGCCTGCAACAGAACTTAAGCCTTCCTAAAAGATTGCGTTCTCATACACGTTCGCCCGCATATTGGGGTACAACTCAACGTGAACAATGATGGCCCGCCACATGTTTGGCGGGCCTTTGGTTATTTGACGAAAGGATCGCAGCTATGAGCGAGAACGATTCCCAGCGTCCCCGGGATGCGGGCAACGCTGGCGAGACCCAGCAGCAGCCGCGTGTGCAGGTGGAGTCGACGCCTGCCGGTAGCAACATTCCCTACGTGCAGGCTTACGACACACAGACCGGCCAGCCGCTGGGCGGCCAACAGGTCGTGAACAAGCACACGGTGGTCAAGACCAAGACCAAAAAGCTGCCGATCTTTATTACAGCACTCGCCGGCTGCGCATGCGGCGCCCTGTTGGTCATCGCGCTCATTATGAGTGGCACGCTCAACATTGGCGGCGGAAAGAATGCCGTGACGGCGGGTGCTTCGGGTTCGTCGACGCAAAAGATCACCATTGACTCCGAGGATACTACGCTGGCCGAGGCCGTTTCCGCCAAGGCTCTGCCCTCCGTCGTTTCCATCACTGCCACTTCGAGCGGCAGCCAGAATGGCTCGCTTTCGCAGTCTGCTGACGAGTCGGATGGCTCGGGCAGCGTCGGTTCGGGCGTGGTGCTCGATACCGAGGGCCACATCCTCACCAACAACCATGTGGTTGATGGCTACGACCAGTACGTGGTGACCATGGACGACGGTACCACCTACGAGGCCGAGTTCGTGGGCAACGATGCCTCGAGCGACCTGGCCGTCATCAAGCTCAAGGATGCCGACGCCTCCAAGCTCACGCCGATCGAGATCGGTGATTCCTCCAAGCTCAACGTGGGCGAGTGGGTCATGGCCATCGGCTCGCCGTTCGGCAACGAGCAGTCTGTCTCCACGGGCATTGTGTCGGCACTGTATCGCTCCACGGCCATGAGCTCTACCAACGGTAACACTATCTATGCCAACATGATCCAGACCGATGCCGCCATCAACCCGGGCAACTCGGGTGGCGCGCTCGTTAACGACAATGGTGAGCTGGTGGGCATCAACTCGCTCATCGAGAGCTATTCGGGCTCCAGCTCGGGCGTGGGCTTTGCTATTCCCGTTAACTACGCCAAGAACATTGCCGACCAGATCATCGGCGGCAAGACGCCGGTTCATCCGTATCTGGGCGCCACACTTTCGAGCGTCAATGCGCTTAACGCCCGCACCAACAAGCTGAGCACCGATAGCGGCGCGTATGTGGCGAGCGTCGTTGAGGATGGTCCTGCTGCTAAGGCCGGAATTCAGGAGGGCGACGTCATCACCAAGCTGGGCGACGACGAGATCACGAGCGCCGATGGCCTGATCATCGCACTGCGCAGCCACGAGGTGGGCGAGAAGGTCGAGATCACGCTTATGCGTGGCAAGGACGAGAAGAAGGTCACGGTTGAGCTGGGCTCCGATGAGGAGTTGCAGAACCAGCAGCAGGACGACAGCTCGACCGACACCGGCAACGGCGGTATTACCGACGAGCAGCTGCGCCAGTACCTGGAGGAGCTGCTGGGCCAGCAGGGTCAGGGCCAGGGCTACGGCCAGGGCTACTAGCGAGCCGTTTCGCATATGCCGAAGCCAGAGGGGCTGTCCCGCCAAGTGTGGGACAGCCCCTCTTTTCTTATTGATCCGTTGGGGACGGAGGAAAACGGATCAATTAGAGCTGGCAAGGGCATGGTTTGATCGCGCGCTCCGCCCCGGTCCGTCGGCTGCCGATTCGGTGCGGTTCGAAAGGGCTATTCGGCGCCATGGTGACCGGTGGTACTCTAGTATCCGTTTGAAATCGAGCGAAGGAGTGCCGCTATGGAGCAATCGAGCCTGTTTGGTGACGGCGTGGATATCGATACCGAAACGCCCACGACCGCGGAAGCCACCGCACCGACCGATGCCCGTGCCCAGGCGGCAACGCGTGCGGCCGAGCTGCGCCACGAGCTCGATTACCACGCCTATCGCTACTACATGCTCGACGCGCCCGAGATCACGGACGCCGCCTTTGACAAAATGCTCGTTGAGCTGCAGGAAATCGAGGCGACCTACCCCGACCTGGTGACGCCCGACAGCTATACCCAGCGCGTGGGCGGCTACGTGAGCGAGCAGTTTACGCCGGTTACGCACATGGCACGCATGTATTCCATGGACGATGCCATGGACCTGGACGAGCTCGACGCTTGGCTCCAGCGCACCGAGGATGCGCTCGGTGCCGGTAGCGTCACCTATACCTGTGAGCTTAAGATCGACGGTCTGGGCGTGGCGCTTACCTACCAAAACGGCACCTTTGTGCGCGCCGCCACGCGCGGCGACGGCACCACGGGCGAGGACGTGTCGCTCAATGTGCGCACCATCAAGGATGTGCCCATGCACCTGTCCGAGCCGGCGCTCGCCCACATGGGCGCTGACCGCGAGCGCACCATCGAGGTGCGCGGCGAGGTCTATATGCCCAAGGGCAGCTTTGTGCGTCTGAATGAAGAGGCCGATGCCGAGGGGCGCGACCCCTTCGCCAACCCGCGCAACGCCGCCGCCGGCAGCCTGCGTCAGAAAGACCCCAAGGTCACGGCGCGCCGCGACCTGGCCACCTTTATCTATGCCATCGCCGATACCGACCCGCTGCACGTCCACAGCCAGCGCGAGTTTCTGGACTGGCTTCGTAGCGCCGGCTTTAGCGTCAACCCCAACGTGGCTCGTTGCGCCGCGCCGGCCGAGGTTCACGAGTTCTGCGCCCAGGCCCTCGAGCATCGCGGTGACCTGGACTACGACATCGACGGCGTGGTCGTAAAGGTCGACAGCTTCCAGCAGCAGCTCGACCTGGGCTTTACCGCCCGCGCACCACGCTGGGCCATTGCCTTTAAGTTCCCGCCCGAGGAAAAACAGACCGTCCTGCGCGAGATTCGTATCCAGGTGGGCCGCACCGGTGTGCTCACGCCGGTCGCCGAGTTCGACCCGGTGACGGTTGCCGGCTCCACTATCGCGCGCGCCACGCTACACAACATCGACGAGATCCGTCGCAAAAACGTGCGCGAGGGCGACACTATCATCGTGCACAAGGCGGGCGACGTAATCCCCGAGGTCGTGGGCCCGGTACTCGACAAGCGCCCGGCTGATTCGGTCGACTGGCACATGCCCGAGGTCTGCCCCGTGTGCGGTAGTCCCGTGGTTCACGAGGACGGCGAGGTTGCCTACCGCTGCGTCTCCATCGATTGCCCCGCGCAGCTCAAGGAGCGCCTGCTTCACTGGGTGAGCCGCGGCTGCATGGACGTTGATGGCCTAGGCGACGAGATTGTCGACAAGATGATCGCCGCCGGGCTGATTCACGATGTCGCGGACTTCTACCAGCTCACGGTCGACGACATCGCAGGCCTGGACACGGGGCGCACCTATGCCAGCTCCAACAGCAAAAAGGGCGTTAAGAAGGGCGACCCCATCCCGGTAGGCCTCAAGACGGCCGAAAAGATCATCGCCGAGCTCAACAAGTCCAAGAGCCAGTCGCTCGGTCGCGTGCTGTTTGCCCTGGGTATCCGCCATGTGGGCAAGAGTGTGGGCGAGGTCATCGCCGAGCGATTCCTGTCGATTGACAAGCTCATCTTGGCGAGTGAAGAGGACATCGCCGAGTGCGAGGGCATCGGTCCCAAGATTGCGGCGAGCGTCAAGCAGTTCCTGGCCGTGCCCGAGAACCTTGCCGTGCTGGAGCGCCTGCGCCAGGCGGGCCTGTCGCTCGAGGTCGACTTGGGCGCCGCGCACGCGCAGGCCGCAGCCGA
>UQUD01000001.1 GCA_900544225.1 uncultured Collinsella sp. | reverse complement strand
TCCGCACATGTGCGGATGAATGTGGGAGGTGTTCGGATGAAGTTGATATTCAAGGCGCCGGTGTTCTCACCATACGTAGTGTTGGCCGGAGCGCCAAAGAGCGAAGCCAGAATCGTGGCAAGGCCGTCGCCGAGCAGCGTGCGATGCAGACCGGGATCGGCAATGTAGTTGCGCTCGCAAGTCGAACCGATAGCAGAGATATCGCCGATATGCTCGATCATGGTCGCGAAGGCCAGCGGCATGATGGTGATGATGGCCGTCGTGGCAAGACCGCTATCGAACTGCGGCCCAAAGAGTGCAAACACGGTGTTGTCCCACACGATGGGCAGACCGACCCACGGAGCGGCGGCAACGCCCGAGAAATCAACCTCGCCGAGCGCAGCCGCAACGGCATAGCTCACCACAACGCCCAGCAAAATCGGCACGATCTTGACCATACCGCGGCCCCAGATGTTGCAGATGACGATCACAGCCACGGCAATAACAGCCACAAGCCAGTTGGTCTGGCAGTTAGCAATAGCGGAGCTCGCCAGGATCAGACCGATCGAAATGACGATGGGGCCAGTCACCACCGGCGGGAAGAAGCGCATAACGCGCTTGGCGCCAAACGCGCGGAACAGGGCCGCCAGCACCGGATAGAGCAGACCGGCACAAGCTACGCCCAGGCAGGCGTAGGGCAAAAGCTCGGTCTCGCCGTTGGGCGCGATTGCGGCATAACCGGCAATAAAGGCAAACGATGAGCCCAAAAATGCCGGCACCTTACCGCGCGACAGGAAGTGGAACAGCAGCGTGCCCAAGCCGGCAAACAAAAGCGTTGCCGATACCGAGAGGCCGGTGAGCACGGGCACCAACACGGTGGCGCCAAACATGGCAAACAGGTGCTGTAGGCCGAGCAGGAACATGCGCGGGCGGCCGAGCGACGATGCGTCGTAGATGGCATCGCTGACGGCGGGCGTCGAGGACTGGGACATGGATGTCCTTTCGAATGGAAGGGCGATCAGGCATATCGGATAACCTGCCCGAACGATACGATCCGAACCATTGTACGCGATACACTATGCCTCGCACGCGCCGCCACCTGCAAACACTAGCGCTATTTCCAAACGCGCTCGGCAATGCGCTTGACCAGCGCGATCTTTGCCCATTGCTCATCCTCGGTCAGCTTGTTGCCAATCTCGCAGCTGGCAAAGCCGCACTGAGGCGACAGATACAGGTTCTCGAGCGGCACGTACTTTGCGGCTTCACGGATGCGCTCGACGATAACATCCTCGTTCTCGAGCTCTGCCGCCTTGGTGGTTACCAAGCCCAGCACGACCTTCTTGCCGGGGGCAACGTACTTGAGCGGCTCAAAACCGCCGGCGCGCGGCGTATCGAACTCCAGGTAAAATGCATCGACATCCTCGTTTGCGAACAGGTACGGCGCGATGGGGTCATAGCCGCCCTCGAAGGCATAGGTGGAGTGGTAGTTGCCGCGGCACACATGCGTGTTGATGACCAGATCGTCGGGCTTGTCCGCGATGGCGGCATTGTTGAGCGCCACGCCCAGCTCGCTTACCCTTTGCAGGTCGACCGGGCTCATGCCGGTCTTGGACACAAAGTCAGTATCACAGTAGATGCCCCAGGTGCAGTCATCAAACTGGATGTTGCGGCAGCCTGCTGCGTACAGGTCGGCGATCACCGTGCGATAAGCGGCTGCGATGGCGTCGGCAAGTTCCTCATCGGTCTTATAGACAGCGCGCAGGCTCTCCTGCTGGCCGTCGCAGCGGTCGAGCGTGACTTCGGAGAACGTCTGGATCGGCGCCGGAATGGTTTGCCGCGCGACCTGGCCCTCCCCCTCGAGCACCTTGACAAATTTAAAGTGCTCGACGAACGGATGGTTCTCGCCGCTAATGGGGCCGGTTACCACTGCGGTGTCGGCTGTGGTCTCCTCGTCGTGGAACATATAACCCGTACGCGAGGTACGGCGTTCAATGCCGTTAAGGCCCCACATAAAATCGAGGTGCCAGTAGCTGCGGCGAAACTCACCATCGGTGATGACCTGCAGGCCGGCGGCCTTCTGCTTTGCCACCAAATCGCGAATGGCATCGTCCTCGACGGCCTTAAGGCCGTCGTCATCAAGCGTGCCCGCGGCGTAGGCGGCACGGGCGTCCTTCACGGCCTGAGGACGAAGAAAACTGCCGACGATATCGGCGCGAAACGGCGCGTTCAGCGTGGTTAAAGCACTCATAGATATCTCCCTTTGCATTGGTTGCTTTACTGGGACAAAGTATGAGCGCTCATATAGCCATCGCAAAATATACGTTTATAACAGTTTGATATAGATGCTTCCTATATCAGTTGGGACTGCCATAAAGAGATTTGACCCGTGCAGAACGCAGCGGCTAAATATGTTGACGAATCGCGTCGATATAGGCCTGTCCATAGCGCGTGAGCGTCGTATTTTTGCGTGTGATAATGCCGATCTCCATGTACTCGTCTACATCGAGCGGAATGGAGATAATACCGGGGCCGTTAAGTTCATGGCTGATCACGCCCGAACACACCGTGTAGCCGTTGAGGCCCATGACCAGGTTGAACAACGTCGCACGGTCACGCACGCGGATATTCTTGCGGCGCTCAAAGGTCGAGGTCAGCTCCTCGGAATAGTAAAACGAATTGTAGCTACCCTGCTCATAGGACAAAAATGGGTAGTCCTCGAGGTCTTCGAGCGTCACGCTGGAGCGGCCCGCCAGCGGATGGTCAGCACACACAAAAACGTGCGGCGTGGCGCAGAAGAGCCCTTCGAACACGAGCTCGTTGGCCGCCAGCATGCGCTCGATAACCTCGCGATTGTGCTCGGACAAGTACAAGATGCCTAGTTCGCTTTTCATATGCGCGACGTCCTCAATAATCTCGTGAGTCTGCTCCTCGCGCAGGGTAAAGTCGTAGCGCGCGGCATCAAACTCACGAATCACATCGACAAACGCATTAACGGCAAAGGAATAATGCTGGCAACTCACACTAAAGTGCGGCACCTGCTCGGACGCGCCCTTGTACTTACCTTCGAGCAGATCGGCCTGGTCAAGCACCTGTCGCGCGTAGCCCAAGAAGGTCTCGCCCTCTTCGGACACAATGACGCCCTTGTTGGTGCGCTCAAAGATGTGCACACCCATCTCGTTTTCGAGATCGCGGATCGATGCGGTAATCGAAGGCTGCGACACAAAGAGCCGGCGCGAGGCCTCGGTGATACTGCCGCATTCGGCAACCTTGACGACATACCTGAGCTGCTGAAGCTTCATAGCTTTCTCCCTAGACGTTCGTGACGTCGAAACCCGTCGCATCCATCTGACGCATAAACGGCGGCATCTCCCCCGTCGCGGCACAGGCGGCAATCTGATGCAGAGCCCCGGCAACCGCATCGTCTGCCGCAGCGCCGATATGCCAGCGCGCGGCAGCCGTGACAGCCTCGTTGGCATTGGCGACTGCAACGGAGTTGGGAACGGCATCGATCATGGGCAGATCGTTATCGGAATCACCGAACACGGCCACCTCGTCGAGCGTCAGGTCCAAAGCGCGCGCAAGCTCCAGCGCAGCGCGGCCCTTGTCCCAACCGGCCGGAAGGATGTCAAACAGGCGCACGCGGTTGTTGGGAAACACAAGCGAGAGCTCCGGCACCTCGGCGGCAACGCGCTCGCGTAGCTCCACGAGCTCCTCACGTGAACGGGCACTCCAGATATTCGCCTTGAACACCGGGGCATCATCGACAACAGGACGGCACGGGGCCTCTTCGCCCTTGAGCCACGCGTTGCCGCCCGACTCCATGGCGCGGCGTACGCGCTCGGGGTCGCTCGTCACGCAGTAGGCATCGTTACCCCAAAAGTCATCGCCCAGGCTGTAGACCTTCAGGTACGTATCGTCGGTCTCTTGCTCAAGATAGTCGGCAAGACGCATGAGGGCACCGTTGTCGCTCGCACGGGAGGCAACAACCTCGCCGTCGACAAACATCACCTGGCCGTTACAAAACGCACCGGTCGAAAAACACTCGGAACGGTTTTTGAACATCCAGCCCATCGCGGACGGCTGACGACCCGAAACCGGACCAAAGTGCAGACCCGCCGCCTGCATGGCATGAATACCCTCGATGGCGTAGTCGCTGGCTCCGTCATGCCCGGCTGGAATCAGCGTATCGTCCATATCGGTCAGCACAAGTTTAATCATAAGGCCCCCATTCGTATCGGTCCTACCTATTGTAACGACCTGCCAAAATAAACCTGTCCCTTTTTGGCAGGTGCGCTAGTATAGGGAACAACAGATTCGATGCGGGAGTGCCGGCGGTACAAACCACAAGGCTGAGAGGGCATGGGGCCCAATCCTTTGAACCTGTCAGTTAATGCTGGCGTAGGGAGCATGCCGCCTTTACAGGGGCGCTGTCTATGCACAGCGCCCCTTTTCTATGCCAAGGAGGCATGTGCAGTGATTGATTCGGAACAGCTTAAGCAACATGTGGTCAAGGCCGTGGAGGAGATTCGCGCCACCAATCCGATGGCCGGCTCCATCACCAACACGGTGACGATCGACTTTGTCGCCAATGCTCAGCTCGCCGTGGGCGGTTCGGCCGCCATGGTCTATCTGCCCGACGAGGGCGAGGCGCTCGTTGCCGGCGGCGGCGCCATCTATCTCAACATGGGCACGCTCTTCCCCATCTACGAGCAGACGATTCCCCGCGCGGCCAAGGCGGCACACGACGCCGGCAAGCCCTGGGTGCTCGATCCGGTGGGCCTGGGCATCGGTAGCCTGCGAACCCAGCTGGTAAACGAGCTCAAGCAGTACAAGCCTGCCATCGTGCGCGGCAACGCCTCCGAGATCATCGCACTCGCCGGCCTGTGGGGTCTTGAGGGCGAGGCAGCTGATCTGAGCCGCGTGCGCGGTGTCGATACCACCGACACGGTCGACGCCGCCCGCGATGCCGCTGTGGCGCTCGCCCGCTACACCGGCGGAGCCGTAGTGGTCTCGGGCGAAGTCGACCTGATTACCGACGGCACGACGGTGGCCAAGTCCCACGGCGGCAGTTCGCTCATGTCCAAGATCACCGGCTGCGGCTGCTCGCAGGGTGGCGTGCTGGCTCTGTACGCCTGCGCTGCCGATCCGTTTACGGCAGCCATCTGCGGCACCGCCGTCTACAACGTTGCCGGCACGCGTGCCGCCGCTGTCGCCGATGCCCCGGCAAGCTTTAAGGTCGCCTTTATCGACGAGCTCTACCGCGCAACCGCCCAGGACATCGCCGATAACCGACTCGAGCTCGAGGAGGCATAAGCTATGTCCGAGCCCGCAACCAATGCCGGCATGAACACGCTCGTCGCCGTGGCCATTGCCCCGTGCGGCACCGGCGATGAGCTCTCCGCCGAGGTCGCCGAAGTCGTGCGCGTCATTCGCGAGAGCGGCCTGCCCAACCGCACCACCTCGATGTTCACCGAGATCGAGGGCGACTGGGACGAGGTCATGCAGGTCGTGCGCGACGCAACCTTTGTGTTGGCGAGCAAGGGCATCCGCACCGAAGTCGTGCTCAAAGCCGATATTCGGCCCGGATTTACCGACACCATGACTGGCAAGCTCGAGCGTATGGAAGCACAGATCAAGAAGCAGGAGGAAGCACGATGAGCATCCGCGACAACCTTGATATCTCGGCCTATCTGGTACTCGGCCCCGAAAACACCCTCGGACGCCCCGTGGGCGATGTGGTGGCCCAGGCGCTCGACGCCGGCTTTACCTGCATCCAGGTGCGCTCCAAGGTGGCAAGTGCCCGCGAGATCATCGCGCTGACCGGCGACGCCGCACAGGCAATCGCGCAGGCCGGCAAGACCGGTCAGGTCGCCCTGTTAATCGACGACCGCCTGGACTGCGTACTCGCCGCGCGCGAGCAGGGTATTGCTGTCGACGGCGTGCACGTGGGTCAGAGCGATATTCCCGTCGAGGTCTGCCGCAAGATTCTGGGCCCCGATGCCATCGTGGGACTTTCGGCCCGCTGCGAGGAGATGCTCGAGTACGTCAAGACCGCCGATATGAGTCTAGTCGACTACCTGGGCATCGGCCCACTCCACGAGACCGAGACCAAGCGCGACTGCGGACGCGCAGCCGATGGCTCTATCATCACCAAAAGCTTTGAGGATCTGGCCGCACTCCACGCGGCAAGCCCCGTGCCCATCGTGGTGGGCGGCGGCGTCAAGACAGCCGACTTGCCGCAGCTCAAGGCCACCGGCGTCGATGGCTTCTTTGTGGTGAGCGCCGTCTGCAGTGCCGACGACCCCCACGCCGCAGCCAAGGAGCTCGTCGACACCTGGCAGCAGGCATAGGCATAAGCCGAGCAGCTGATCCGCAGCCTCACATCTTTAGCAATGGAAAGCGCATCCCAGTTTGGACCTCCATTCCGGGATGCGCTTTCCGCCGAGTCCGCGGCAGTTTGCTCTACCCCGCTAGGTAGGCCTCCAACGCCGGCAAAGTCGCCTCCGCATCTCGACGACCGATCTGATAGATGCGCTCGAGCTCATCGGGCTCGCGGCACAGCGACGGCACTTTCACCGATTCGCTCGGACGCACCACAAAGATTTCGCCGGCAGCCTCGCGACGTGCCAGGTCATCGAGCGTGGCATTGTAAACCTCATGCCGATGCTCAAGCGCTGAGACAAACTCCGGATAGTGACGGAACACGCGACGCAGCATGGGCATCACGCTGTTGGGCTGCTTCACAAAGCCCGCCGGCTGCGTGAGTACCACGATATTGCGGTCATACCCCTGCGCAAACAGCCATGCACTGGGAATAGAATCAGCCACGCCACCATCCAGATACTTATGCCCGTCAATAGCAACGGGACGCGTCGCCACGGGAATCGCCGACGATGCCCGGATCCACTCGATATCCCGCTCGTCGCCATAAGGCAGGTCATGGTAGACGGCCTTGCCCGTCTCGATATCGGTGCACACGCACGTAAACCGCATGGGACAGGCGCGATACGCCTCCAAGTCAATGGGATCGCGCTCGATAGGCACCTCGTGATAGGCAAAATCGGCATTGAACATATCGCCGGTCCGCAGCCAGCTTGCTACACCCGCATAGCGCTTATCGGCACAATAGGCCTTGTTATAGCGAATGGCACGGCCGATCTGGCGCGATTTAAAATTGTAGCCAAACGCCGCGCCCGCCGAGACGCCCACCATATGGTCGCAGGTCAAACCGTGCTCCATCCAAACGTCGAGCACGCCCGCCGTATACATACCGCGGTAGCCGCCTCCCTCGAGCGCGAGCCCCACCGTGCGCGTCATATTTGACTGTGCCATGCGACCATCTCCGTTCCTGCGTTTTTAACCGGGACAAGTATACCCATCAACATATACCGCCCCAGTCGCATTTTTATCGAACATCGCATCATCGCGCTGCCGTTTGTCGAATAATAGCCACCCACAGCATGTGCACCCCTATATAATTTTGCACTGTTGTTTATACTACTCAGCAGTTATCAACAGCGAACATTCGTCGGCAAAGTAACCCAACAACGCAGCAAGACGGGGGCCTGGATACACGCAAGACGCCGAGTAACGACGCGTGTACACAACGAGCTCGCCCGACGCAATCCGCCCCGACCTAAGAAAGCCGCTTAGAACATGGATACTGTCAGCAATTACACCGAAACGCTCGAAAAGACCGTCCGCGACCTTCTCGAGCGTCAGGATGATCTGATTAGGACCGCCTTTACCGACCAGCTTACCGGACTTGGCAACCGCGGCGGCTTTGCCCGCTCCCTCGAGGAGCTCTGGGAGCAGGACGCCCCCGTTACCATGGCGTTCATCGATATCGACAATCTCAAGCACTGCAACGATGTCTTTGGCCATGACGAGGGCAACCGCTATATCTTGCAGGTAAGCCTTTATCTCAAGCTGTATATGAAGGTAGACGAGGCGGCATTTCGTCTGGGAGGCGACGAGTTTGCCATCCTATCTACGATTGCGACCGAGGACGACCTCGCCGAACGTCTGGAACACTGCCGAACGATCCTGCTCAAAAACAACGATTCCGAGATGCCCCACTCGTTTAGCTACGGAGTGGCACACGCCGACCCCGCCCTGGGCGAAGCCTCCAATCGCATGACACTCGATGCCGACCATCGCATGTACGACTACAAGCTACGTCATGCCATGCACCTCGATCGGCGCAATATTACGCAAGTCCACGCCGACGACTTCGAAATAAGCGATCGTATTTTCGACGCTTTTTCGATGCTCAACGAGGGCCGTTATTTCTTTATCGAGAACTTGGACAAGGACCGCACCCTTTGGTCGCAAGGTGCCTTGCGCAATCTCGGTCTTCCTTCGGAGCACATAGACAGCTGCCGCGATTTCTGGAAGACGCGCGTCCATCCCGATGACCTCGAGGCCTACGCCAACGACATCAACCAGATCTTTAACGGCTCCAAACACCGCCGCGTCATGCAGTACCGCATGCGCAATGCCGCGGGTGACTACGTTCTCTGCCGTGCTCGCGGGTTTCGCATCGACGGCGACGGAAATGTCCCCTCGCTCTATGTCGGCGAACTCGTCAACCACTCGCTTGCCGAAACCGTCGATGCCGCCACAGGCCTCGGAACGCAGCGCATGCTGGTCAACGCTATCGATGCCTGCCGTCGCGACCGCTGCGAGACGGGGCTTATAGCGGTGCGCATTCGTGGCACGGCGAATCTCAACGAGCTCTACGGGGCCGAGGCTGTCGACAACATGCTTGCCGAATACGCAGGCCGCATGCTGTCGATCACCCGCGGCAGAAGCCGGGTCTTCCGTTCACGAAGCGTCCAGTTCGTCGTGCTCAGCAACGATTTGGACCACGAGGCATTCGAGCAACTGACCCGCCACCTTAAAGAGGCCGTTTTCGCTCCTGTTCAAATCGCAGGCGACACCATTACTCCCGTCTGCCTTGTCGTCCCGGCCTTTTACGAGCACTTAGCCCATCAAGCGACCGCCGTTTTAGGCGAACTCGACCGTCGCCTTCGCACGGCCGGCGGGCTTGTTCCCAACGACAGCCTCCCCATACCCGAGGCGGAGCGCAAAAGCGCCATCGCCGAACGTATCGACTCGCTCACGGGCCTCTATCGACCCAGCGAGTTTATGCGGCGCGCCAACGCATTTCTCGAGGCAAGGCGCGACGACACCTGGTGCATCGCCACCGTCGACATGGGTCACATGCGCCTGTTTAATGAATGGCACGGCCAGGCCGAGGGCGACCGCGTACTCGCCGATGTGGGCACGGTCCTCAAGGACATCGAGAATGCCGATATGGGCGTCGCAGGGTACTGGGGCCAAGATGACTTTTGCGTACTCATCCCCTTTAAGCACATCACCGTCCATCAAATCTACAACCGCGTTCGCGAGGCAGTAGCCAGGCATGATGACGGCGTAGGTTTTTGGCCGTCCATGGGCATTTACCCCATCGACTCCAATGAGGAGATCACCATCGATGCGCAGGCAAAGGCCATGTTTACCAATCGACGCGCCAAAAACGACTTCAAGGAGCGCATTGCTATTTTCCGCCCCGAAGAATATGAACACGAGATTGCGTTCCACCGCACGCTGACCGAGTTCCAGTACGCGCTCTCAAATGGCCGCATCACGTACTACCTGCAGCCCCAGGTCGATATGGAAACCGGCGAGATCATTGGCGCCGAGGCACTTACGCGCTGGATTGACAAGGACGGCTCTCTCATTTCGCCCGCAACGTTTATCCCTGCACTCGAGGAAAGCGGCTTTGTGGTGACGCTCGACAAGTACATTTGGCAGGGTGTCGCCATATGGCTTCGCGAGCGTCTCGATCGCGGTCTTCGCGTGGTTCCGGTCTCGCTTAATGTGTCTCGCGTGGACATTCTTGCCTGCGACGTTGCCGAGCATATGGGATCGCTCGCCGCCCAATACAACCTGCCGCCCGAGCTCATGCGCATCGAGATCACCGAGACGGCTTATACGGGAGAGTCCGAAGCCGTGGACAAACTGACAGCCGACTTGCACACCCGCGGCTTCTCGACCTATATGGACGATTTTGGCACCGGTCAGTCCACGCTCGCGATGCTCAAGAACGTCAATGTCGACGTCATCAAGCTCGACCGCACCTTTGTGCCCACCGACCGCGATCAAGGCCGCAGCGCGCAGATCGTGTCATCGATGCTCGAGATGGCGCAGTCGCTCCATCTGCCCATTGTAATCGAAGGCGTCGAGACAGATGAGCAGGCAAACATGCTACGCCACATGGGTGCCCGCTACGCTCAGGGCTTCCTCTACTACCGCCCCATGCCGGCGAAGGATTTTGAGGCATTGCTCGATGGCGGCAATAACAACTGATACGCTCGCGCGCAAAACGCCACCGCCGAAGGGGGCATTTGTCTCCATTAGCTAACTTATATCCCCAGTTCAAACCGAATTGGGGATATGATACAAACCGTTGTTCCGCCCAAGGAGGTTATCCATCATGAACGAGTCATATCGCCTGGGCGAGCAATCGATTATTGCCTATCTTCAGCGACTTGCGAATGGCATCTCGACCGCCGAACTCGATGTTGCCGCGCTGCCTGCTGAGCTGCGCGCCGTTGGCGAGCAACTGCAAAAGACGCATGCCATCCTGCAACAAGAGCGCCGGCTGCTTGAGAGCAACGCCTATATCGACCCGCTCACCAACTTGGGCAACCGCGGCGGACTCGACCGTCACGTCGAGCAACTCTGGCACAAAGGTGACCCCTTCACCTGCGCCTATATTGACATCGACCATCTCAAACATTGCAATGATAGGTTTGGCCACGCCGAAGGCAATCGCTATATTCTGAGCATCTGCCGCACGCTCTCCGAAACCATGGAGCACGATGAGATGCTGTTCCGTATCGGTGGAGACGAGTTTGTGCTCATCTCGCTCTCCGCAAACGAGACCGAACTCGAGCAGCGCTTGGAGCGGGTACGTGCCGGGCTGATCGAGGCGAGCTCAGGTGGCAAGGCGCCCATGATCGCCAGCTTTAGCTTTGGCTGCTCGCGCGTCGATCCACTTGCCGGCGACACGCGTCGCCAGATGACGATGGATGCCGATCGCAAGATGTATCGCTATAAGCTTATGCATCGTGTGCAGCAACCGAAAGACAATGACGCGCCGCAACGCCCAATCGTCGATCAGCTTCCCTGCAACGACCGGGTGTTCCAAGCGATCTCCATGAGCTCCGAGACACGCTATCCGTTCATCCTTAACCTCGATACGGGAGAATCGCAATGGTCGGTTAACGCCGTGCGCGATTTTGACCTGCCCTCCCAGCACCCCTTTAACTCACTCGACATGTGGCTCGCCCGCGTTCATCCCGAGGACCGCGACAACGTACGCGCCGAGCTCGACATGGTGATAAACGGCACGTGGCACTTCCATTACATGCAGTATCGCGTAATGGATGCCACCGGAAAATACGTGCTTTGCGACTGCACGGGCTACCGTTTGGACGGCACCGATACCGAGCCCAGCATGTATGTGGGCATTATCATCAACCGAAGCTTGGCAGATACGACCGACTCGGTAACGGGCCTGGGCGATGTCCACGCGCTGGTCAACGCTATTGGAGAGATGCGCCGCGTGGCGCGCGAGGCAGGCTTTATTGCCATTAAGGTCGACGATATCGCCGAAGTCAATGCCCGCTTTGGATTCGATGCAGGCGACCGCGTGCTCGCCGAAAGCGCCGCCTGCCTCATGGACTGTTCGCGCGGCAAGGGTCGCTTGTTCCGCTCGACGGGACCAATGTTCGTGGCGCTTTTCGATGACTTTGATCCCGAAGAGACCGATGCGATCGCAGACGAAATCGAGCGGTTCCTGGGTTCTCCCGTGCTCATCGGCTCGCTTGAATATCAGCCGCCCATTCGTGTGGCGACGCTTCATCTGGACGCTGTCAATCGACAGCCCGTTTCCATTTTGAACGAGCTCAAAGCGTTGCTCGGTAAAGCCGTGCAGGTGCCAGGTACCAAACTGGATTAGCACCGCGCCCGCACCGCCTCCCCCATCGTGCGATAATCCTCTGCAGAAGTCACCAACAGCAGAGGGAGTTTGTGATGAAGGTTCTTTTGGTCAATGGCAGTCCCAAGGCAAACGGCAATACCGCCCGCGCACTCGCCGAGGTCTCCGAGCAACTCAACGCCGAGGGCATCGATACCGAGGTGTTCCAGCTGGGCGCCAAGCCCATTCGCGACTGCATCGGTTGCGGCCAGTGCGGCAAGCTTGGCGGTCGCTGCACCTTTGACGACGACGTGGTGAACGAGCTCATCGCTGCCGCCGAGCAGGCAGATGGCTTTGTCTTTGGCTCCCCCGTCTACTATGCGCATCCCAGCGGACGCATCCTCTCAGCCCTCGATCGCGCCTTCTATGCAGGCGGGCATGCCTTTGAGCACAAGCCCGGCGCCGCGGTCGCCGTCGCCCGTCGCGGCGGCACGTCGACCACGTTCGATGTGCTCAACAAGTACTTCACCATTAAGCAAATGCCTGTGGTTGCCTCCACCTACTGGAACAACGTGTTTGGCCGCGTGCCCGGCGACGCCGATGGGGATGCCGAGGGCCTTGCCACCATGCGAAACATCGGCAAAAACATGGCCTGGCTCCTGCGCTGTATCGAGGCAGGACAGGCCGCCGGTATCAACGCACCCGAGGCAGATCGAGCAACGACCAACTTCATTCGATAGAGCGGCGGAGCATGAATATCCAGATTTTTGGAACCAAAAAGTCTTTCGATACCAAGAAGGCCCAGCGCTATTTTAAGGAGCGCCGCATTAAGGTGCAGTTTATTGACCTTAGGGAAAAGGAGATGAGCAAGGGCGAACTCACGAGCGTGATGCAGGTGGTCGGCGACATCGACAAGCTGCTCAACCCCAAGGCCAAGGACGAGGAGACGCTCGCGCTCATCCAGCACCTCACCCCTAGCCAGCGCTTCGACAAACTGCTCGAAAACCAGCAGGTTCTAGCCGAGCCCATCGTGCGCAACGGCAAAAAGGCCACCGTCGGTTATTGCCCTGATGTATGGGGAGCCTGGGAGTAGCCTGTGTTATTTGCCGGCTCGTGGGTATAAGAGCAGGCGTTTGGCATAAGATTTAACTGTAAGCCATGTCTAACAAAGGAGGGCACATGCCCAACAAACCCGTGAAGATTATCATGCTTACCGGATACCTCGGTGCCGGCAAGACCACGCTGCTCAACCACATCCTCGCTAACGACGGCGGCATCCGCGCCGCCGTGATCGTCAACGATATCGGCGAGATCAACGTCGACGCCAGCCTCATCGCCGACGGCGGCCTTTCCGAGACCGACGACCTCATCCCGCTCACCAACGGCTGCATCTGCTGCACGCTTTCGGACGACCTTGCTAACCAGCTGCAGGGCATCGCCGATTCGGGCAAGTTCGACTACATCATCATCGAGGCTTCGGGCATTTGCGAGCCTATCCCCATCGCCTACACCATCTCGAGCTTCTGCGACGAGGCCAAGGTGGGCGGCGAGCCCAAGCTCGCGCTCGACAACATCGTGGCCGTGGTCGACTGCGCCCGCATGTACGACGAGTTCAACGGCGGCCGCGACCTGCTGGCTGAGGATATCGACGAGGACGACATCGAGAGCCTGCTCATCCAGCAGATCGAGTTTTGCTCCACGCTGATCCTCAACAAGACCGATACCGTGAGCCCTGAGCAGATCGCCGAGCTCAAGGCCATCGTGCGCAGCCTGCAGAAAGACGCCGTGATCGTCGAGGCCCAAAACGGCGAGGTCCCCATGGAGGAGCTGCTCGATACCGACCGCTTCGACTTTATGCGCGCCTACAACTCCGCCGCCTGGATCGAGGCCATGGAGCATCCCGAAGAGCACGACGACCCCGAGGTGCTCGAGTACGACATCGAGACCTTTGTGTACTCGCGCCGCAAGCCGTTTGACCTGCAGAAGTTCACCGATTTTGTTGAGCAGGAGTGGCCCGACGAGGTCATCCGCGTCAAAGGTCCGCTGTGGCAGACTGGCGATCCGGACATGTGCTACATGTTTGAGCAGGCCGGCCACCAGATGCGCCTGATGGAGAACGGCCTGTTTGTCGACTCGGCGCCCGAGGGCGAGAAGCAGAAGATCATCGACGAGAACCCCGAAATCATGCAGATTTGGGACGACGAGACGGGCGACCGCATGACGAGCCTGTGCATCATCGGCCGTCACATGGACAAGGATGCGCTCATCGCCTCCCTCGATGCCTGCCTGACCGACTGGCACCGCGCCTAGGTTTATCCAAGCGGGTATTTTTCCGCCTACGTAACCGCCAAACCACCACGAAGGTGCCTGTCCCCTTCGTGGTGGTTTTTCGTTCTGAGCCAAGGAGATTCATGTTCAATATCGTGCTGTATGCGCCCGAGATTCCGGCCAATACGGGCAATATCGGCCGTACCTGCGTGGTCGCCGGCGCCCGTCTGCATCTGGTGGAGCCACTGGGCTTTTCGCTCGACGACAAGACGGTACGTCGCGCCGGCCTGGGCTACTGGCAAAACTTGGACGTGACGACCTATGCCGACTGGGAGGATTTCCTTGCGCGCAACGGCCTCTCCCCCGCCGATGGCCGCCTGCATCTGCTGACCAAAAAGGCACGCCGCACCTATGCGCAAAGCACCTACCGCGACGGTGACTATTTGGTCTTTGGCAGCGAGAGCTCGGGCATTCCCGAGCCACTGCTTGCCGCGGCGCCCGAGCGCTGCGAGCGCATCCCCATGCTGCGCGATTGCGACTCACTCGATAACGCCGAAGCTTGGGAAGCTCACGAGGAATCGCTCGGGCATACCGAGGACAGCCACGAGGCCATCCTTCAGCAGGATATCTGCGGCAACTTCGTCAATCCGGACGACTATCGTATCAGCGCACTCAACCTCTCCAACAGCGCCGCCATCGTCCTCTACGAGGCGCTGCGCCAAACAGGCTTTCCGGGAATGTGACAAAGGGGCTGTCCCTTTGTCACATTCAAGCGCCACGCCGACGGCACACACCTAATTAATGCTCTAGATAACGAGCCGTCACTTTTAATCAGAATTAACTAAAGTAAAATGAAATTAAACGGCGGTGTGAAAGGAGAGCCTTGTGAAATATCTCGAGAACCCATTTACCCCCAGTTTTGGCGAGGTTCCTGCCCATCTCGCTGGCAGACAACAGATTATTCGGGATTTGGACCGCGCCTTCTTGAGCCAGCGCAGGCGCCCAGAATTGACCTCGATCTTCTCAGGCGCGCGTGGAACCGGTAAAACCGCTCTCATGTCGTCGCTCGCGACAAGGGCGGAATCCCACGGCTGGATAGCCGTAAAGACGACCGCGCTCCCGGGAATGCTTGAGGAAATCGAGTTCGGGGCGAAACGCGCCGCAGCCCATCTCATCGACTCGTCCAGCCACTTCGAAGTCACCGGTCTCGGAATTGCACCGCTCGGCAGCATCGAGGTCAATCGCGTTCACGATGCCTCAACCTGGCGTTATCGCATGAGCGACATCATCGACCAGCTCAACGAGGCGGGCACCGGTCTGCTCGTCACGGTTGACGAGGTGGACCCGACACTCAACGAGATGATTCAGCTCGCAGCGACGTATCAGCACTTTGTGACCGATGGGAAACGCGTCGCCCTGCTCATGGCGGGACTTCCCAACAACGTATCGACGCTACTGAACCACAAGACGGTCTCGTTCCTTCGCCGCGCCCAACAATATCATCTGGGCCGCATTGCCGACTATGACGTGCGCGAGGCCTTGATTCGCACAATCCAGGAAAACGATCGCCTGGCAGATGCTGAGGGAATCGATCGAGCCGTTCGCTCGATCTCTGGCTTTCCCTTCCTATTGCAACTCGTAGGCTACCGTGCCTGGGACCTCACAAGCGATTCGAAGGAAATCTCGTCACGCGACTTTGACCTGGGAATCAAAATCGCGCGCGACGAGATGGACGACCGAATCCTCGCGGCAACCTATCGGGAACTCACGGCAGAGGACAAGCGATTCCTCATCGCCATGCTCGATGACGAGGAAGAGTCCACCACCGCTGACCTTGTCGAGCGCCTTAAGCGTTCGCCGCAGCAGGTCTCCCGCTACCGACGCCGCATGATAGACGCCGGCATCATCGGGGAGCGAGGACGAGGGCTCGTCGCATTTGAATTGCCATTCTTCCGCGACTATCTCGCAGCTCAATGCGTGAAATAGAAGTCAATGCGACAAAGGGGTGCCCCTTTGTCGCATCGCCTATAGATAGCGGCCGGTAATGCTCTTGGAGCAGGCCGCGATGTCGCCCGGCGTGCCGGCGCAGACGATTTGCCCGCCCGCGTCGCCACCGCCCGGGCCCATGTCGATCACGTAATCGGCGTTACGGATAAGATCGAGGTCGTGCTCGATCACGACAACCGTGGCGCCCTTGGCAACAAGGCCGTCAAACACGTTCAACAGCACCTGAACATCGAGCGGATGTAGTCCGATCGTGGGCTCGTCAAATACGAATACGGCATCGTCCTGCACGCGGCCCATCTCGCTCGCAAGCTTAAGGCGCTGCGCCTCGCCGCCCGAAAGCGCCGGCGTGGGCTCACCAAGCGTGAGATAACCCAATCCCAGGTCGTGCAAGGTCTGCAAGCGCGTCTGAACTTTCTTGAGTCCCAGTGTGGCGTCGATGGCCTCGTCCACGCTCATGTCCATGAGCTGCGGCAACGTAAGCAGACTCCCGTCCTTGCCCTCGCGATGGATATGCGAAGCCGCGTCTGCATAACGCGAACCACGACATGCCGGGCAGACGATCTCGACGTCGGGCAGAAACTGCACGTCGAGCGATATCGAGCCCGTGCCATCGCACGTAGGGCAGCGCAAGGCGCCAGTGTTGTAGCTAAAGGCACCCGCCTTGTAGCCGGCTGCCTTGGCCTCGGGCGTACGGGCGAAGGCGCGGCGCAGCTCATCATGGATGTCGGCATAGGTCGCCACCGTCGAGCGCACGTTGGCGCCGATAGGCGTGGCGTCAATCAGGTTGGCGCGTGCGATACCCTCGGCGTCGACCCAGCGCACATGGCTTGGCAGGCGCTCGCCAGCTGCCTGGGCTCTAAGCGCCGGAATGAGCGTCTCGAGCACCAACGTCGTCTTGCCCGAACCCGAAACGCCCGTCACCGCGACAAGACGGCCGCGCGGAATATCGACTTCGAGCGGCTTGACGGTATGGATGGCATTAGTTGCCATGCGGATGTGGCCCTGATCAAACATTTCCTCGTCAGTCACCTGCGGGCGCAAGCGCTTGGGATCTGCGCGCAAAAACGGTGCGATGCGGCTGTCCTGCGATTGCTCGACCTCGTCTACCGTACCGGCAGCGATCACGTTACCGCCGCCTGCTCCGGCAACGGGGCCCATCTCGACCAGATAGTCGGCTTCCGCCAGCACGCGCGTGTCGTGGTCGACAACAACCACGGTGTTGCCGTCATCCACCAGATCGCGCATCACGCCCACCAAGCCATCGACATTGGCAGGATGCAAGCCGATCGAGGGCTCGTCCAGCACATAGAGCACGCCTGTCGATCGGTTGCGCACCACGCGGGCAAGCTGCACGCGCTGGCGCTCACCCGTGGAGAGCGTGGCACCGGCGCGATCGAGCGAAAGATAATCGAGACCCAGGTCGACCAGGCGGCGGGCCGCGCTCAAAAACGAATCGCAGATATCCGTCGCCATGGGCCGCATCTCGGCTGGCAAGGATGCGGGCACCCCGCGCACCCACTCAATCGCCTCACCCAGCGTCATGGCCGCCGCCTGCGCCAGATTGATACCGCGCACCTGGGGCTGGCGCGCAGCCTCGGAAAGACGCGTACCACCACAGTCGCGGCATGGCCCCTCGCGCAAAAAGCGCGCAACGCGTTTGAGGCCCTTGTCGTCCTTAACCTTGGCGAGCGCATTCTCGACGGTATAGACGGCGTTGTAATAGGTGAAGTCGAGCGGCGTGGCGCCCTCGCCGTTTTTTGGAACGTAGAGAATGTGCTTTTTAACCGCTGGACCATGGAACACGATGTCGCGCTCTTGAGGCGTGAGCTGGTTAAACGGCACGTCGGTGCGTACGCCCATCTCGCCGGCTACCTGCTTCATCAGATCCCACATGAGCGTACCCCAGGGAAGGACCGCGCCCTCGTTGATGGTCTTTGCCTCGTCGGGCACCAGGCTCGCCTCGTCCACCTCGCGCATGACACCAGTGCCGCCGCAGGTAGAGCACGCGCCGCCGCTGTTAAACGCAAGGTCCTCGGCGCTCGGCGCGTAGAACTCACGACCGCATGCAGGACACGCGAGCGACAGGCCTGCGGCAACGTTAAGGCTCGGCTCCACACGCGCCCCGCAATGCGGGCACACATGATGGGCGCAACGGCTAAAGAGCAGACGCAGGCTATTGTTGAGTTCAGTCATGGTGCCAAAAGTGGACCGCACGCCCGGCACGCTGGGGCGCTGATGCAATGCGAGTGCCGCCGGCACGTGCAATACCTCATCCACCTGAGCGTGCTCGGCCTGCGTCAGGCGACGGCGGGTATAGGTGCTGAGCGCCTCCAGGTAACGGCGCGAGCCCTCGGCATAAAGAACCCCCAGCGCCAGCGAACTCTTGCCCGAACCCGACACGCCGGCAATGCCCACAAGCTTTCCCAGCGGAATATCGATATCGATGTCCTTAAGGTTATGGACGCGCGCGCCACGCACCTCGATAGCCTGCGGGCTCATCTTCTGTTCCGTCACCTTTATCACCCTACTCATGCCATAAAACTCGATCGCGAACGTACGCGCCCAGCATGGGCACGGTAAACCGGACGAGGCCGTATCCGGCAGCCTCGATGACGCGCTCGCGAATCAGGCTTGCGCGATATTTACTCGCCCAGCTCTGAGTGCGATCGCAGCGCTCAATGATGTCCGCCATTCGCGTCGGTTTACCCTCGTCAGCCGCCATGGCCTCGATAAAGAGGCGCTGCGGACTGCGCAACCCGTAATACAAGGGAGCGTCGACCGCTTCATAGAACTCGGAGACGGCATCGGCGTAGCCAGCCTCGACATCGCGCCTTTCAATGACTTGCGAGTTGCGCCGGACAGCAGACCGCCACATGTAATAGCCCACCAGCTGAACCATATAGGGATGCCCCATGCTTTTGCGCGCCGCAAGGTCCGCCGTCTCCGCGTCAACGTAAAGACCAGCGTCTTTGACCGTCTGGATATACGAATCGCGCACCTTGGGCAAAGATATCGCCCCCAGCGTACGCTGCTGGGCACGCCGCAAAAACGTCACGCTCGGCTCTTCGAGCAGATCGTCAACCATACTGGGTAAGCCGGCAAAAACAAGCGCAAGGCCGCGCTGGTCGCTATCGGACAAGCCCGTGGCATCCTGGTCTCCGAGCACCTGCTGATAGAGAACGGCAAGAGCCGCCAGCTCCTCGATAGACGCAGATTGAGCCTCGTCAATCGCAAACAGTATGCCCTTGCCTGGACCGAGCTTCTTGAGGCGCTCGTTGACCAGCCCTCGCAACGTCTCGCCCTTTGCTCGCGCCGCCTCGACTGACATCCGCCCAAACGACGGACCGAACTCCATTGACGTTACAACGGGTTTATTCGAGCGAAGCGCGTCGGCCAAGCGGTCGCATAAGCCAAGCGAAGCGGAATCGGAGACAACCGCCCATCCGCGCTCGCTGGCCAGACGTTGCAGCTCCCGCAGGAGAACTGTCTTGCCGCAGCCGCGGTTTCCCGTAATGAGCATGAGCCTGCCCGGCGCTCCGGCGCCGTTATCGAGCCCTTCCGCAAAATCTTCGATGACCGACTCGCGACCGATGAGTATCGGAGGCCGCTTGCCAGCCGTGGGCTTAAAGGGATTTGGATTCATGTCGGTCTCCTCGGATTGGCAAACCCTGGTAATAGTTATACCAACTTATACCGAGTTATACCAATAACATGTGACAAAGAAACTGTCCCTTTGTCACATGTGGCCGAAAAACTCGGCGTCTGCTGCTCGCCAGGGGCGGAAGGTGGCGGGATCGATCTTTACGTGCGCCGCGGCGGGCACGTCGTACCATTTGACCGTGTAACCGGCGCCGTGAGAGCAAAAGACCGAGTCGGGCGTGTTGGGCAGATCGGCCTCGGGCTCATAAGCGGCAGTCTCGATTACGCGCTCGGCATCATGGCAAGCCGCATAGCCGGCAAACTCCAGGTACAGATGTCCGCGACCGCTCGTGTAGGCAGCCACCTCCAGCGCGTAATCCTGCACCTCGGATGCCGGCACGCGACCCATAAGCTTCGCCCGGTCTCCCGCCATCGTCGGCGGCTCGTACTCGGCACCCATGCGCGTGGCATCCGAGAGCGCCCGGCCCACGCACTCCCCCGGCACCTCGAGCTCAAAGCGATACCACGGCTCCAACAGCACCGCCGCGCCGGCCTCACTCGCTTGCATGAGCCCCTGGCGAATCGCGCGATACGTGGCCTGGCGAAAATCACCGCCCTCGGTGTGCTTGGCATGCGCGCGGCCGCCCGTGAGTGTAATGCGCACATCGGTGATGGGCGAGCCCGTCAGCACGCCCAGGTGGTCGCGCTCCATGGCGTTGGTGAGCGCCAAACGCTGCCAGTTAAGATCGAGCTCGTCGGTCGAGGTCACGGTGCCAAACTGCACGCCCGAACCCGCTGCCAACGGCTCCAGGCGCAGATGCACCTCGGCATAGTGGTGCAGCGGCTCAAAGTGGCCCACGCCCTCGACCGGCTGCGAAATAGTCTCCTTATAGAGAATGCCGCCAGACTCAAACGCAACCGAAAGGCCAAAACGATCGGTCAACACCCGCTGCACGACCTCGAGTTGCACAGCGCCCATCAACTGCAAATGAATCTGCTCTAGATGCGTATTCCAGCTTACGCCGAGCATGGGATCTTCGTCCGCCAGCTCAGTCAACGCTTTGAACACCGCATGGACATCGTGTTCGCCCGGAAGCACCGTATAGGTGAGAACCGGCGCAATGACGGGCGCATCGCCCGCGGGCTCCGCGCCCAGGGCGTCCCCTGGGCGAACATGCGCAAGACCCGTCACAGCACAAATACCGCCAGCAGCAACTTCTTGGGCAAGCTCATACTTTTCGCCGTTATAGATGCGTACCTGATCGACCTTCTGCTCCCATGCCTCGGCGCCGGAACGTCCGTCAATCATCTGCTTGGCATGCAGCGTGCCGCCGGTCACTTTAACCCAAGCCAAGTGCTCGCCGCGATCCCCGCGGCTGACACGATAGACGCGCGCGGCAAACTCCGGAAGCCATGCCTGTTCACGCATCAGCGCGCATATGCCGTCCAGCAGCTCGTCCACGCCTTGGTCCTTGAGCGCCGACCCGGCAAAGCAGGGAAAGAGTTTGCGCTCGGCAACCATGCGCGACAGCGTTGCGACAGAAAGCTCGCCCGCCTCAAGAAACTCCTCGAGCGCTTCTTCGTCTAACGCGGCAGCGTCCTCCTGAACGGCCCCGCCCGCCAGCAGTTCGCTGGCATCCAAGCAGCCCTCGGAGAGACGTTGCCCAAGTTGTGCCAGCAAAACATCGCGGCCGGGATTCTCCAAATCGATTTTATTGATATAGATGAACGTCGGGATGTCATAGCGCGCAAGCAGGCGCCACAGGGTTTCGGTGTGCCCCTGCACGCCGTCGTTGGCGCCCACAACTAAAATCGCGTAGTCCAGCGCGCGCAATGTGCGCTCCGCCTCGGCCGAAAAATCGACATGCCCCGGTGCATCCACGAGCATGACGTGGGTATCGCCATGGTCGAGCACGGCCTGCGACGAGAAGATCGTAATGCCACGCTCACGCTCGATCGCGTTCGTGTCCAGATGCGAATCGCCATCGTCCACGCGGCCGCGCTTGCGAATGCGACCCGCGTTGAACAACATGGCCTCGGCCAGCGTGGTCTTGCCGGCATCGACATGCGCCAAGATTCCAACGACCGCTTGCTTCGACATGGCTCTCCTCTTATTGCAAGCCCATCGCACGCGGCAACGGGCATCCTCGTTCCAAACTGGATGATACAATGTACGGGCCGGCGGGCGAAGCGAGCCCTATCCCCCGACCGAGCTCATCGCCCCGCGTTGCCGCGCAGCGATTTTCGTAGGTTCGCGCCTTGCGAAAGCCGGCACCTCCCCTTTTTGTCTGCCCGGGCTCATCTGGGGCGATAACAACGCGAGCCCCACAACAACGCGTTTTACCAAAAATGGCCCCACTCGGGGCCATTTTTGGTAAAACGCTGGTATGTGGCTCGGCCTTTATGCCTCGCGCAGCCAATCAAACGCGACGCGCGGCGTACCGTCCGACACATATACGATACCGGCGCGCTTAAACCCGGCCTTGGCGATGGCTCCCTGCATGGGTAGGTTGTCCTGATGCGTGTCGATGCGCAGGTGATCGGCGCGTTCCTTGGCAAAGGCAAACATCGCAGCCGCGATACCGTGCGCGGTGCCATCGGACGCCACACGGTGCAGCACAGCATACGGGGCGTCGCTGCGCCACTGGCCGCCCTCGATCACATCGTAGGAACTGTCCGGCCCCGGCAGAATGGCAAACGTCGCCACCACGCGTCCGTCTTCCTCGCACACATAGCTGCCACCGGCGGCGATATCGGCAGCCAGCTGCTCGCCCGAAGGCGTGCCCTCGGGCCACTGCGTCGTGTTGCCATGTGCGCGCATAAAGGCGCGGGCCGCGTCATAGATGGCCATGACGGCGGGAATGTCGGTATCGAGGGTTTTTCTGATCATCACGCGGCGACCTCACGTTTATTGGTATCACTTTGATTGAGCAATGATACCAACGTTTGGAGAAGGGCGCGAAGCAGATGGGAAGCAAAAAGCGAGCCGCCTGGTCAAAGGCCAAAAGCGAGTTTTTGAGCGCTGCTACCGGCGGCGATATGAGCGACCTGTTTGCACGCGAGGACGAGCGCCGCGACGCCCTGGACGCCGAGCGCGATGAAGCCTGGCGCTACAAATCGTGCGAGCGCAAAAACCGTTACGACACGCGCGCCGAGGCCGAGGCAGTTATGGCCGACTGCGAAAACCGCGGACGCCGCGGGCTGGCCTGCTACAAATGCGAATACTGCGGCGGCTGGCACTTGACGTCGCACCCTTGGAAATAGGCGCCGCATCGGCACGGCATTGACGGAGCGCCAGCCATCGCACGCAAGCTACGGGCGCGGCGGCACCAACACATCGTAGCGAACGGCCTTGCCCGCAAGTTGATAGCTCGGCTTAACGCCGGCAAGCAGCGGCCCCTTCACCGGCCGCTTGATAACGACCTTGCGCGGGCGCGCCGCAAGCGCAGCTTCGACCAGCGTCTCCTCATCGGCGCACGGCTGCTCCAGATGGTGCAAGAGTTGGAACTTCTTTTTCACCGCCGCGCTCTTGGTGCGCTCGGGAAACATGGGATCCAGATATACCACGTCGGGGGCGGCAAGCTCGCCCCGCCCGATCAGCTCAGCCGTATGGCGAAGGCCGGCAATGCTGTCCTCGCCCGCATGTAAGCGCATGCGCGACACGGCAGCCGCAAGCGCCGGATCATCTGCCGCGCGATCCAGGGCATCCTTGAGGAGCGCCGCGATCACGCAATCCTGCTCATACAGATCGACGGTAAAGCCCGCGGCCGCCAACAGCAGCGAATCCTCGCCAAAGCCTGCCGTGGCATCAATCGCCCATGGGCACTCGATGCCTTTTGCGCGCGCAGCCTTTACCAACAGCTCTTGCTGCAGACGGCCCTGCTTGAGCCGCGGAAGCATGCGGTCAAAATCGGCACGCAGCTCCATCGTGCCGTCGGTGAGCGTGAGGCCCTCGGACTTCCCGATCAGCTCAAGCCCCGCGGCCCGAGCAACAGAAAAGGGATCGACGACGCCCATGGGCACTCCTTAGCAAGCAAAACGAATACGCGAGTGCCGTTTATGCCAGCACCCAACCGTCCGCTATTGTCCCACATGCGACATGGTCCACAGCATCGCAATGCAAAGCACCGCCATCAATCCCGTGCACACGGCAGCGATCACAGAATCACCCATGCGCCTTCCCAACGACTGCGGCTCACGCACTTGCCCTGCTCCGTACATCATGACTCCTCCTTGAGACCAGCTCCTTGTTACGGCCTCATCATCGCAGCGCCGCACATGGGCTGCCATCGATTTGGCTTACGTCCAGCTTTCCTTTTTGAAAGGTTGGACCGTACAGGCAAGAGACGCTTTCAAACGCATGCATCGCCCCGTTGAACTACAATGTACTTCACGATATGTGCCGCAACCTGGGTGCGACAGATTCTCCGCGCCCGCATCGAAAGGACCAGCTATGAGCGCCGCTCGCAAGACACTCAAAATCCTTGCCCTGATTTATTTTGTTCTGGGCATCGCCAGTCTCGTCATTGGAATCGCCGGCATCGCGACCGGCAACCTCGATTCCACGTACGGGTCGAACGCCATGCTCGCCGCGGTCGTGCTGGTCGCCAAGGGCCTCATCGATCTCGCCGCAGGTGTTGCGGGCATCAAGGGCGCCAACAAGCCTTCGCAGGTGGATGCTGCGTTTAAGCTCGGCATCGTTGCCGCAATCGCCACGATTGCGCAGGCCGCGCTCACGCTTCCCGCGCTCGGCGGCAGCGCCGTCAATATCGTCGCCTTTGTCATCGTGGTGTACGACCTGTTCTTTGTTCAGCAGGCACACGCCGTTAAGGCCGAGAACAAGGACCGCCTGTAAGCGCTCGCTTCTCATAACCTCTGCAGCCAAGCAACTAAAAAGGGCCGATCGCGCATCTCCGCGGTCGGCCCTTTGCGTTTGCCCAGATAAAACCTGCCAAAATAAACCTGTCCCTTTTTGGTAGGTTAGCAGTGGCGGTACTCGGCGATGATGAAGTCGATATCGGTCTGGAGCGTGTCCAAATTTGCCAGGCGCTCTTTGTCGGCAGGGCGTGTGCGGTAGTAGTACGGCGTCATCTGGAACACCGCCTCGATGTCGGCCTGGGTCTGGAGCGTAATATTCGCAGATACCCGCTGCGTTCCGACCAACTCGAGCTCGGTAGTCTTCGGCAGCTTCTCGTCGTTAAGGTACGGCGTATCGTAGAGCACTTCCTTAAGCCCAAACAGATGACGGGCACCCGGCACCACGGTGTAGAGCGAGCCCTCCGGCGCCAGCACGCGGGCAAACTCGCGCTCGTTAAAGGGAGCAAAGAGCTCGGTCACCATATCGAAGGCGCCATCGGCCACGGGGATGTCCTTCATGTTGGCCACGAAGTAGGTCGCATCGCCGCGCTTGGCGGCAAGGCGCACCATCTCTTTGCCCAGGTCAAAGCCGTAAGCATCCACGCCCGGCACCGCGCCCATGGCGCTGGTGTAGTAGCCCTCGCCGCAGCAAATATCGAGCAAGGTCAGCTGCTTGCCCGTATACGCCCCGTGCTCTGCCGCCCGCTCGTGCACCAGCTCGACCATCGCATCGCGCAACGGCGCATAGTAACCGCGGTTCAGAAAGTCGCGACGGCTGCGTGCCTGCGACTTGGGATCGCCCATGGAGTCGCCGCTCTTGGACGAGCGCAGGAGATATAGATAGCCCTCGCGCGCACGGTCAAACCGGTGCCCACCCGCGCATGCAGCACCGCGTTCGTCATCCACCAGCGGCTCATGGCAAACGGGACACAACAACATGGCAACTCCTTAGCGCGAACAACACAACGCCCACCATTGTCGCACGCCTTCCCCGCCTAGTCATTGGGGACGTTCTTGAATGAGTAATCGTTTTAGAACGTCCCCAATGACTAGGCGATTAGGAGTATCATCGTCTGCGCAAATAAGCACAAAAGAGCATGTTAGAGATTGAGAGCGTATGGCTGACACCGTATCTAAGCACATTGACATGACCACCGGATCGCTGTGGCGCAATGTTCCCCTGTTCGCCTTCCCTGTGGCCGCCACGAGCATCTTGGAGCAACTGTCGAACCTCATCGCCACGGTCATCATCGGTAACTTCTCGGGCGACCAGGGAACCCTCGCCATGGCGGCGGTCGGCTCCAATGTTCCGCTTACCAGTCTTATGCTCAACCTGTTTATTGGCATGTCGCTTGGCTCCAACGTGGTCATCGCCAACGCTATCGGCCGCAACGATCAGAACATGGTCAAACGCGCCGTCCATACCTCGATTCTTATGGCACTTGTGGGCTTTGTCGTCATCGCACTGGGCGAGATCTTTGCCGAGCCCATGCTCGCCGCGCTCAACGTTCCCGCCGAAACCATGCCGCTCGCTTCGCTCTACCTACGCGTCTTTTTGCTCAGCATGCCCTCGATCTTGCTTTACAACTTTGAGGCCGCGATCTTCCGCTCCGTCGGCATCACCCGCATGCCGCTGCAGGCGCTTGCCGTGTCCACCGTCCTCAACATTGGCCTGGACCTCATCTTTGTCCCCGTACTCCACTGGGGCGTCGCGGGCGTCGCCATCGCCACCGCCATCGCCTACACCGTCAGCGCCGCTACGCTCTTTATCCGCCTGCTCAAGACCGACTCCGTCGTCCGCGTCACCCCGCGCGACCTGGCTATCGACCCCGTCGCCCTCAAGCGCATCGTCAAGATCGGCCTGCCCGCCGGCATCCAGAGCGCCGTCTTTGCCGTCGCCAACATCATCATCCAGTCTGCTATCAACAGCCTGGGCACCGAGGTCATGGCGGCATCGAGCGCCGCTATGAGCTTGGAGTACGTATGCTACAACCTGCTCAACAGCTTTAGCCAGGCTTGCACCACCTTTGTGGGACAAAACCACGGTGCCCGCCAGATCGACCGCTGCACCAAAACGCTCAAGGTCTGCCTGGTCGAAGGCGGTATCGTTGCACTCACCACGATCATCGTTATTGTCGGCCTGGGGCGCGAGATCTTGTCGCTGTTCAACAGCGATCCCAACATCGTCTCGATCGGCTATATCCGCGTGTGTTCGATCTTCCCGGCGTACGCCTTTAGCATGTTCTACGAAAACATGTCCGGCTACCTACGCGGCTTTGGTATCTCGCTCACGCCCGCCCTCATCACCATGATCTGCGTCTGCGGCATCCGCTTCTATTGGGTGTTCTGCGTGTTCCCGCACTTCCGCACCTTTGCGAACATCATGATGGTCTACCCCATCAGCCTGGGCACCACGGCGTTCTTTATGGTCGTGGCGGTACTACTTTGCCACCCGGCACGCACCTATCGCGCCACCCAAGCCAAAGCGACAGCCCGCTAGACACCGCACTCAACGCCACGCCAGTCATTAATTGACAATATGCGAGCTCATATAGTCGATAAAGCGCCTCGTGGCGATAGGCATGGTATCCCAGCTGCGCCAAGCTGCCACTACGTCGCGCGAGGGAGCATGCACGATGGGTCGCACACGAATATCGGCTCGCATGCCCTCCACAGTACGACGGTAGAGCATGCTCACGCCTAGGCCCTCCTCCACCATCGCCATGATGGTGTAGTCGTCAGTCACCTCACTCGTCACGTGCGGCGACAGCCCATGTGTCGCAAATGCATCGAGCACCAGGCTCTGTTCGCCCTCATCCAGCAGCACAAAGGGCTCGGACGCCAGGTCGGCGAGCGTCACCTTTTCCTTTGCCGCCAGCGGATGCGCAGCCGGCAGCAGCGCCACCAACTCGTCGTGATAGACCACACGCTTCTCGAGGCCTGCGGTAAACCCGCGCGCCGTAAAGCAAAAATCCACCACGCCGTCGTGCACCCACTGAGCGTTGCGCGTGTAATCGCCCTGCTTGAGGGTAAAGCGTACGCCCGGGTGCAGCGTACCAAAGTCGCGGATCACACGCGGCAGCACGGTACGGCTCACGTTGGTAAACGTCGCGATGCGAATATCGGTCGACGAAAGCCCCAGCAGCTCCTGGCGCTTGCCCTCGAGCTCGGCCTCGGCGGTCACAATCTGGCGCAGGTACGGCAGATACTGCTTGCCATCGCGCGTAAGCGAAACGCCCTGCTTTCCGCGCTCGATAAGCGTGGTGCCCAGCTCGCGCTCGAGCGCCTTGACGGCCTGGCTCACCGCACTTTGCGTATAGCCCAACTCGTCCGCTGCACGTTTCAGACTGCCGCGATCGACCACCATACAAACAATCTGATACCGCGATGCCATCGTGCCTCCACATCAATGCAGCCGTAAAACGTTTTGCCAGCGCTTTTCGCACATACTTTAGCATTTCTTAATCATACTGAAGATACATTCGCTTTACTACATCCACATCTGAGAGCAGAATCCTTTGTGCGAAACCGTTCTGTAACAAAAGGAGTCCCATGGATCGCAAAAAAGCAATCGCGCTCTCATTTTCCGTTCCCGTCGCATGGGGCTTTTCGTATCCCCTCATGAAGATCGGCATGGACAGCATGAACGCCACGAGCATCGTTGCGCTGCGCTGCATCATCGCCTTTGCGGCCTGTCTGCTGCTCTTCCACAAGCACGCGTTGCGCATCAACCGCGACCTTATGGTTCGCGCCGCCATCATCGGTGCCATCATGGCATCCGAGCTCACGTGCATGTGCCTGGGCTCCAGCCTCACCTCCGCCTCCACCGCCGGCTTTTTGCAGAGCCTGACAGTCGTAATCGTGCCGTTTGCCAACGCAGCCCTGCTGCGTCGCGCCCCCGAGCGCAAGGTGCTCGTCGGCACCGCCATCGTCACCTGCGGCATGCTGCTGCTCTCGGGCGCCGACTTTACCAGCCTGAATCCCGGCGCAATCATCATGCTGCTCTCGGCTTTTATCTATGCCAGCCACATTATCGTGGCCAAGCGCTTTGTCGAGGAAGTCGATCCGCTTGCTCTGGGCGTTTGGCAGCTGGGCTTCGGCGGCTTATTCTCGGGTATCGCCGCATTCACCTTTGGCGGTTTCACGCTTCCCGGCACGCCTAGCGAGATTGTCGTTGTCGTCGCGCTCGCACTCATCTGCTCTGCCTATGGCTTTATCACCCAAACGCTCGTGCAGCCCCACGTGCCTGCCGAGACCACCGGCTTCGCCTTCTCGCTCGAGCCGGTATGCTCCGCCGTCTTCTCGTTCTTCCTGGTCGGCGAGGTCCTCAGCCCCATCGCCTTCTTTGGCGCCGCCCTCATCCTCACCGGCGTCATGGTGGCAACCGTCGAACTTCCGCACCTTCGCGCACATGGACAGGCTCGCATGGCAGGAGCGCCCGAGCACGTCTCGTAGACCCCACTCCTCATACAGCCGTGGCATAAAGGCAACCGGTGCGCCTTTACAATAGATGTCAACAGAGCATCTGACGTAAAGGAGCCCCATGGACGCCGCGACCCGCGACCGCAACATAGCAACTTGGTTGGGCGATGCACCGCAGCCGGTACGTGACACTACGAACCAGCTGCTCGAGCGCATCGCCCTTTTGCGTGCCGAGCAAACCATCTACCCGGCACAAGACGACATCCTCAATGCCCTCGCCTACACGCCGGCCGACCAGGTCAAGGTTGTCATCTTGGGTCAAGATCCTTATCACGGACCCAACCAGGCCATGGGGCTGTCGTTTTCGGTCCCCACGACGCAAACCAAGTTGCCGCCGAGCCTGCGCAACATTTATAAGGAACTCAAAGCCGATCTGGGTTGCCCCATTCCCGCCACGGGAGACCTAACCCCATGGGCACAACAGGGCGTCCTGCTCCTCAACACTACGCTCACCGTGCGCGAGCATGCCGCGAACTCGCACGCCAAACTGGGCTGGAGCACGCTCACCGACTACGTTATCGAACGCTGTTGTCAGCTGCCCCAGCCGGTAGTCTTTTTGGCATGGGGTCGCTTTGCCCAGCAGATGGTCGAAGGCAAGCTCGTCGCAACTGGTGCGGGAAAGGCAGCCGGCAAGTTCTGCCTGGCCTCCACGCACCCCTCGCCGCTTTCGGCCAACCGTGCCACGGCAGAACTCCCCGCCTTTATGGGGTCGCGTCCCTTCTCCGCTGCTAATCGGCTACTCGAACAGCACGGCTCGACCCCCGTCAACTGGACTTGTCTCGGCTAATAATCGATATATCAAAAGCGCGCCCGACAGCTTTCCATCGGACGCGTTTCCTATTCGGGCCAAATAAATTGTGTGCGGCCGGCCTCGCCGCCATCGATCAGCAGGCTCTGCCCGGTCATAAACCGGTTGGTCAGGCCCACAAAGTAGATCCACTCGGCGATCTCCTGGGCGGTGGCCCAGCGTTTAAGCGGCGTGAGCTCCATAATCTGGCTCCACAGGTGTTCGTCTTCCATCACGCAACGGTTGAGCGGCGTGATAACGCCGCCCGGGTCCACACTGTTGGCGATGGCCTGCGGCGCCAGACGGTTTGCAAGGTTCTTGGTGTAGGCGATAACGCCGCCCTTGCTGGCGGCATAGGCGGGAAACTCCGATCCCGTATGGCCGCTCGCCGAGCCCACATTGACCACGGAGCGAATTGTCGGCGCCGGCTTGGCGGCAAGCCCCTCCCCCACAAAGGCATAGCGCTCGGTCACGTTGATGGTGCCACACAGGTTGGCGGCGATATCGTCGGCCGAATCCTGCGTACCGGCAACGTTTACGATTACCTGTGGTTCAAGGTCGTCTGGAAACGAGTCCGGTTCGCGGACATCAACGATCAGATGGCGGTAGCGCTCGTGTTCGATTGCCGCCGGCAGCAGATCAAAGCCCGCGACCTCGTGGCCCTCGTCCAAAAAGCGCTGCACGCATGCGGCTCCGATACCGCCCGAAGCACCCGTGATCAAAACCCGCATACTTGCTCCTTAGGCGGTTGCGTGGCGCTCGAGGTACTCGGAGCCCACATTCTCACGCTCCCAGCCGCGCACGACCTTGTAGCCCACGGGGCTCAGGAAGACCTCGCACAGTAGCTCGGCAACAGCGCCGGTCAGCGAGCACATAAGAACCTGCACCCAGGTCCAACCAAAGAACGTGTGGCTCACTACAATGGCAAAGACCAGGTTGTCGATAAACTGGCCAACACCCGTGGACACATAGGAACGGAAGGCGAAGCTCGCAAAGTTATTCTTCTTGAGCATGCGGCCGAGCGACTGGTTAAGCGTGGAGTTAACCACGGCAGAAACGAGCATTGCCAGCGAAGAGCCCAGCACCACGTACCAGGTGCCGCCGATGGTGGCGTTAAGGGCAGTGTTGACCTCGATCATGCCGGTGTCGTAGTAGGCGCCCCACATACCGGGCGTGAGCGAGCATGCCCAAAAGCACAGGCTCACGGCCAGGTTGACCAACAGCGCGAGGATAGAGATTTTGATGGATGCCTTGGCGCCAAAGCGCTTGCAGATCATGTCCTGGCACAAAAACGAAACCCAGCTCACCACAAAGCCGCAATCGAGTGCCAGATACGGCAGGCTGATGAGCTCTTTGTTGGCCAGCAGGTTCATCATGATGACACTCACGAAAAACAGCGAAACCGTTGCCGCGGGAATGCTCCGCAACAGGACCTTGTAGTCCTCCATGACCTTCTTGATCATTATGTACTCCTTTGGTTTTAGGTTTAACGAGCAGGATATCGGACCCGAACTGCTCGGACGCCCCGGTCTTGAGACGACGGTGGGTATGATAGCCGCTCACACGGCATCAGGCAAGCAAACGGCGCGGCAGCCCCGCAGGGCCACCGCGCCGATGCGTTAAAAGGCTACGTTGCCAAACTCCGACAGGATCAGGTCGGGGTTGTGATCGGTTGCCCAATCCACGTTCCACGGGCTCGTGAACAGCAGCAGCTTGCCGCCGCGCATGTCCTCGACGCGCAGCGTGTCGCGCGTGAGCGAAAGGCCCGGGATATCAATAGTGTCGGGGTCGTTCTGGATCCAGCGGATGTCCGTATAGGGCAGCGGCTGGCGACGAACCTCAACACGGTACTCGGCCTTGAGACGGCGCTCGAGTACCTCAAACTGCAGCACGCCGACCACGCCCACGATGACGCTCTCCATGCCGGCACCCAGCTCGCGGAAGATCTGGATGGCGCCCTCCTGGGCAAGCTCCTCCATGCCCTTGACGAACTGCTTGCGCTTGAGCGTGTCGACCTGCGTAATGCGAGCGAACATCTCGGGGGCAAACGTCGGGATCTGCGGATACTGCACGTGGCGCTTGCCGGAGCACACGGTGTCGCCGATGCTAAAGATACCCGGATCGAACAGGCCCACGATATCGCCCGCGTACGCCTCGTCCACGATGGCACGGTCATCGGCCATCATCGACGTGCCCGTGGCAAGCTTAAGCTTGCGGTTGCCCTGCACGTGGAAGGCATCCATGCCGCGCTCGAACTTGCCCGAGCAAATGCGCACAAAGGCGATGCGGTCACGGTGGTTCTTGTCCATGTTGGCCTGGATCTTAAACACAAAGCCGCTAAAGTCGTCGCGGCAGGGATCGACCGGCTCGCTGGTGAGCGTATCGGTATAGGCGCGCGGCGTCGGGGCCAGACGCAGAAACTCCTTGAGGAAGGGCTCCACGCCAAAGTTGGTGAGCGCCGAGCCAAAGAACGCCGGGCTCAGCTTGCCGCAGGCCACGGCATCCAAGTCGAGCTCGTCGCCGGCGCCATCGAGCAGCTCGATATCGTCCATCAGGTTCTTATGGTTTTCCTCGCCAATGAGCTCGTCCATGGAAGGATCGCCCAGCTCGGCCTCGACCTCGGCGACCTTCTTGGTGGCGTTAGCGTGGCCGTCGCCCTCAAAGGCAATGACGTGACGAGTCTGGCGATCGAACACGCCGCGGAAGTTGCGGCCGCTGCCGATCGGCCAGTTCATGGGATACGTATTAATGCCCAGGACGTTCTCGATCTCTTCCATGAGCTCAAACGGATCGCGAGCCTCGTGGTCGAGCTTGTTCACAAAGGTAAAGATGGGAATGTGGCGCAGCGTGCAGACCTTAAAGAGCTTTTTGGTCTGGGCCTCGACGCCCTTGGCGCCGTCGATGACCATGACCGCGGCGTCGGCGGCCATAAGGGTACGGTAGGTATCCTCCGAGAAGTCCTGGTGGCCGGGGGTATCGAGGATGTTGACGCAGGCGCCGTTGTAGGTGAACTGCAGCACCGAGGAGGTAACGGAAATGCCGCGCTCCTTCTCGATGTCCATCCAGTCCGAAACGGCATGCTTGGCCGAGCTCTTGCCCTTGACCGAGCCGGCGGTCTGGATGCTGCCGGTATAGAGCAGCAGCTTCTCGGTAAGCGTGGTCTTACCGGCGTCCGGGTGGCTGATGATCGCGAATGTGCGGCGCGACGAGATTTCATCCGACAGGCTTGCCATGCGGATCCTTTCTTGCATTGAGTGCATTACGTCGTTGTAACCGCACTATTGTAGCCGCGAAATCCCGCTCTAGGGCGCCTATCAGGACAAATTCATCAGTCAGAACGTGAACGGCTAGTTATCGAAAGTATTCTGCAGCAGACTGTCTCAATCTGTAACAGCAGGCGACTCAAAACGGACCCAGATGTTACAGATTGAGACAAACGAACTTGTCCGCCGGCACAATCTCAATCTGTAACACCTGACCGCCCAAATTGGGTCTAGCTGTTACAAATCGAGATAAACGGAAAGGCAGGCAGCCAATGTCTCGTTCTGTAACATCTAGCCGCGCAAATCGACTCTTACTGTTACAGATTGAGACAAATAGGCAGGCGGGAAAATAACATCTCAATCTGTAACAGCTGGCGACCAAAAACGGACCCAGATGTTACAGATTGAGATTGTTTTGGAGCAAGCGCGGCGTCGATGGGCTATTCCACATTTAGCTCTTGCATAACTGTGCATAGTGTATATATACTGTGCTTACCGGTTATATACACGTGTAGCCAACAGCTAAGGAGCCGCTGTCGACATCATCCTATCCAACTCGAGCGATAAGCCCATATACGAACAGATATCCTCGCAGGTCAAAGCTCAAATCCTTTCGGGCACGCTCACTGCGGGAGCCAAACTCCCCAGCATCCGTGCACTCGCGAGCGACCTGGGTGTGAGCGTCATCACCACCAAGCGCGCCTACGCCGACCTAGAGCAACTCGGGTTTATCTGCACCGTGCAGGGCAAGGGCTGCTTTGTCGCCGAGGGCAACCAGGAACTCTTGCGCGAAAACCAGCTCTGCCATATCGAAGAGCTACTTGCGAAAGCGGCGAGCCAAGCCGAAACCCTGGGCGTCACGCGCGACAAACTGCACGAGATGCTCGACCTGGTAGCCCCCGAAACCATGCAGTAGCCATCTGCAAGAAAGGCTATACCATGCAAAACCTTTTAGAACTCAAAGGCATCTCACGCCGTGTGAGCGACCGCTTTTCACTACGCGACGTCACGCTCGCTGTGGAGCCCGGCCAGATCGTTGACTTTGTAGGCGCAAACGGCGCCGGCAAGACAACGACCATTCGCGCCGCGCTCGGGCTTATAAAGCTCGATGCCGGCGAGGTGCACCTGTTTGGGCAGCGCTGTGGCGCCGACGCGCCCGATGAATCGCAACGCCATCTACGCTCCCGCGTCGGTCTTGTCCTGGACACGTGCCCCTTCCCCTCCACGCTCAGGGTGGGCCAGATCGAGTCGCTCGTAGGCCCGGCGTACCCCACATGGGACCGCGAAACGTTCGCCGGATTCATCAACCGATTTGGCCTCGATCCCAAGACAAAGGTCAAGGACCTCTCCCGCGGCATGGGCATGAAACTGCAGCTTGCCTGTGCACTCAGCCACAATGCCAAGCTGCTCGTTTTGGACGAAGCCACCGCGGGCCTCGATCCCATGGCACGCGAGGAACTGCTTGATGAGCTGCTTGCCTTTGTCGCCGACGGCCAGCACAGCGTGTTACTCTCGAGCCACATTACGTCCGACCTCGATCGCACCGCTGATCGCGTCATCTGCATCGAAAATGGCTCGATTATTTTTGACCTGCCGCGCGAGGACATTACCGACCGCGCCGGCATCGCCCACTGCACCCAAGCACAGGCCGCCGAGCTTATGGCTTGCGTCGAAGGCGCCCGTGCCGCCCACCACGCCTATAGCGTGGACGTGCTCGTGCCCAACCGTCACGAAGCGCTCGAGGCCTTTCCCGAGATTCCCTGCGATCGGGCAACCATTGATGACTATCTTCGCCTCACGCTGAAAGGGGCTTCGAAATGAAACGCGCCCTTATGTCCGAGCTCGCCATCGTTCGCTCGCTTGCCCCAAGCATTGCGGGTGTCGGCTTGTTCATATTCGTCGTGCTGACCCTTGCCAACGCATCGGACGGCGATTCCGGCATGAGCGCTGGCGCCTGCGCGGTCAGTGCCATGTCACCCATCATGGTCATGAGCTCGCTGGCCGGCTTCGACAATCAAAACGGTTGGGAGCGCTACCGGGCAACGCTGCCCTTCTCGCGCAAAGACATCATCCGCGCACGCTACCTGAGCGTTATTGTCTTCTCCGCCGTCATGGCGTGCGCCGCCGCGCTTCTGAGCATCGTCTCCTTCCCGCTCTTCAACAGCGCGGGTATCCCGTTGACGGGACAGATCGTCTTTGAGATTGCAATAGCCTCAGCAGCATCAATGCTCATCTCCCTCATGATGGTGTTTTTGGCGCAGCCGCTGTTCTTTCGATTTGGTCACATGGAGGCGCTGCGCCTATCCGTTGGCCTGTTTGCCCTGCTTGGTTGCGGCACCATGGCCACGCTGAGCTCCTCCAACCCCATCAGCAACTGGCTCATGTCGATTGCCGGAGCGAATCCCGATCCTGCCGTTCTGAGCTGTCTGTGTGCAGGCATCGCCGCACTTGCCCTCGCGCTATGTGCAATCAGCTGCGCCGTCAGCACCAAGGTCTATCGGGCACGCGACCTGTAATCGACAGCCAAAGGGCTTGGGCTGCACGCCACCTCATTTACTAGATAAGACGAAGCAGCGACAACGTCGCTACCGCCCTTCACGGCATGCCGTTTAAATCTTGGCAACCAAAGAGAAGCCGACAGCATATCGACAATTCGAGCCTCAACCAAATGGTTCCCCGGAACATGGCCCCCGTCTCGCCGCGGCCATATCAAACCTTCATGGTGGGGCGGTATCCTCATGTCCATAAAACTCGCAGGATAAACCCATTATCCAAGGAGGTACCGCACCCGTGTCGTGGGTTGTCGCAGCATTTGCGTCAGCATTCTTTGCCGGCATCACATCCATCTTGGCCAAATGCGGCATCAAGCAGACCGACTCCGATGTCGCGACGGCCATTCGCACCTGCGTGGTGCTCGTTTTCGCCTGGGCAATGGCGGGCATTTCTGGATCCATTGGAACCATTGGCAGCATCGAACCCAGATCCTGGCTCTTTCTCGTCCTCTCGGGACTCGCTACCGGTGCTTCGTGGATCTGTTACTTTAAGGCGTTGAGCATCGGAAATGTCAATAAGGTCGTACCGGTCGACAAGATGAGCACCGTGCTCGCCGCGCTGGTCGCCATCGCGCTTTTTGACGAGACGAGCAACCTTGCGGTTAAGCTCGTGGGAACCGCTGTCATCACCCTCGGCACGTTTTTAATGATCGAGAAGAAGCAGTCCGCCGAACCCGAGCAGCAGCAAGACCGAACCTGGCTCGCTTACGCCCTCGGCGCCGCCGTGTTCGCGGCACTCACCTCCGTCCTCGCCAAGATCGGCATCGAAGGCGTTGAGTCAAACCTGGCCACGGCAATCCGCACCTGCGTGGTACTGGTTATGGCATGCGCAATCGTGGCAGCCAAGGGAAAACTGGAGCAGGTCGCGCACGTTGACCGGCGCGAACTCACATTTCTCGCAACATCGGGCATCGCGACTGGAGCATCGTGGCTGCTCTATTACTATGCCATCGCTGCAGGCCAGGTGAGTGTCGTGGTGCAGATCGACAAACTATCGATTGTCGTATCGATGCTATTTGCGCGCCTGGCATTCAACGAAAAACTCTCCCGCCGCAGCGCCATCGGTCTCGCCCTCATCGTACTGGGCACCGCCGCGCTTGCAATTTGGAAGTAGCGCCGATACCGAACGAAATCCAGTCCACCCGCAAATCCGTGACACAGCGCCCGCACCGGACTTGAGATGTTTGTACTGACCGCGCGCTGCCGTGCTACTTGCGCAGCGGCTTGGGCAGCGGAATGCCGGCGGCGATGGCTGCGGCAATGATCATGCAGACGATGCCCTTGAGCGGGAAGCACATGAGCAGCAGGCCCACGACCATGACGGGCTGGCGCATGACGGCGCCCATCGTCGATGCCGTGCAGACGGCGACGCAAAAGACCGGATCTGCGCCGGTGAGGATGGCAAGGCCATAGCCCAGGCTTACGCCCGAGAAGATAACCGGGAAGAAGTGGCCGCCGCGCCAGCCAAGGCTGATGAGGGCGGGCGTCAGCATGGCCTTAACAAGACCGGTCGCGATAAGCACGCCGGCAGGAATGGTCAGATAGGTTTCCATGAGCACGTCGGCCTGGGTCTCGCCAGCAAACATGGTGTAGGGCAGGACCGTGCCGCAGATAGCAAGCGCCAAACCGGCTAGCATGGCCTTGACGACAGGACGCTCCCCTATTGCATGTGACAGTGCCTCGCTCGCATGCTCGGAGACAAAGTACAGCCAACCGCATACGGTGCCGACCAACGCCAGCGGAATGAGCCAGACAAGTTCCAGATTGCCCACCTCGGCGGACTCGAACCTGGGCATGCCCATGCCGCCGCCCACAAGCTGGCCAAGCAGCAGGTAGGTGCCCAGACCGCCGGCAATCGCGATGCCGTAGACCACCGTCTTTTGCGCCTTGGGCAACTTGATGGTGATCTCGCCGGACGCGGACTCATCGTCGGCGTCTTCGCCCTGGCCATCGGCGCTACCGGCAAGCGGTGCCACAAAGCCAAAGACGGGCGCGGTAAAGAGCGCCGTCAGGGCAGCCTGGGTACCCAGCAGCGTAAGCTCCCTAAACTCGGCGCCAAAGCGACGCATGCGGTCGCCGACCCAGCTGCACAGACCAGCGATAACGCCGGTCAGGCCGGCCTCCGGTCCAATGCTTCCGCCAAACAGCAGCGGCAGCAATGCCGCGAGCGAAAGCTTGCCCAGTTTGTCGTACGGGTAGCGCCCGTCTTGCTTAACCTTAGCCATCACCTGGTTGAGGTCATCGGTCTTGGTGCCTGTCATCTTTTCGTACAGACCGATTAACAGGCCGCCCAGCAGGCAGACGAAAAACGGGTACGGCAAAAAGCCAAACGGGCCGCTGGCGAGTTCGGGCGACGCCGCGCCCAGCATGTGGGGGATCTCGGTCCACAGATAGTCGATACCGTGCTCCATCGCAAAAAAGAACAGCCAGACTGCGGCACCCGCGAGTGCACCGGTCACGGCAACGCTGACCAAAAACAGCGCTCGGTTCGTGGGTTTGGCAAGGTTATCCATCGGGTCCTCCCGCGGTCAAAGTCGACATAGATACGTTTTATTGTAGAGCGAGCGTTGCCCGAACGAGCCAACCACCTGCGCCGCAAACGGCACCATTGGGAGCCATAGTGGGGCAGGCTCAAGACTTATCCGTTGATAATCGAGGCAATCTCGCGCAAATCGTCGGCAAAGTAGATGCCGTGCTGGCGCCTCGGGCTCGAAAGCCCCTTATCAATCATGTGCCCGAGCAACGCCTTGAGGTCGTTGTAGTAACCGTCCAGGTTATACAGGATGCACGGAGAGCTCAGGTGCCCCAACGACACCGCGGACATAACCTCGGCAATCTCCTCGAGCGTGCCCGTGCCGCCCGGAAATGCGATGAACGCATCACCGAGCTCGATCATCTTGGCTTTGCGCTCGGCCATGTCGCTCGTCACGATAAGGTCGTCGATTCCGTCGTGTTGAAACTCTGCCTCGATAAAAAAGCTCGGCTCCACACCCGTCACATGTCCGCCTGCCTCGAGTACGCTATCGGCGAGCGCGCCCATCAGTCCCGATTTGGACCCGCCGTATACGAGCGCGTGTCCGTTGGCGCCAATCCAATTGCCCAGCTCCTGCACCGCGGGCAGAAACGCCGGGTCATTGCCGGCGCTGGCACCCAGATACACGGTGATATTCATATTCAGTCCCCCTCATCGTGATGCGTGGCGCCCGCTCTAGCGTTGGCGGCGCCGATATTCGCGCACGCGGCGCGACAGATCGGCGAGCTGGTCGCGATCGAGCTCTTCCAAATGCTCCAGATCATCCATAAAGCGCGCCATGGTGTCCTTTTGGCGCATCTTGATGAGCGTATTGCAGTAGCTCACCGCAACGCCCGTGAGCATGGCAATGTAAAAAATGCTGATAACGCTCAGGACGACCGTGATGACACGGGCGACCGGCGTTTCGGCCGGAATGTCGCCAAAGCCAATCGTCGAGACCGTCTCAAAGCTAAACCAGAGACCATCGCCAAACGTGAGGGTCGTGGGCTCGGACAGCCAGACAGCCGTCGAGCAAAGCAGATAGAAAATAAGAAACAGGCCCGTAATGCGTGCAAAGCCAGCCTGTCGCAGCACATCGGCAAGCGTCCTGAGCTTTTTCATCGCGACCCTTTCCACGGACAACCAATCACGTTCGCTCGGTATTGTCCCACGCCTCCCCCGCAAACGGAACTAGTCATTGGGGACGTTCTTAAATGACTAGTCGTTTAAGAACGTCCCCAATGACCACCAGCTGCCGACTGGGCAGGCTGAGCTGGTATCCTTATGCGGTATTGTCTCGATTCGTTAGGATTGCACGTGAGAGCTTCCGCTGTCCTTCGTTCAGTTATATGTCGCACCCTGGCCGTCGCGCTTGCTGCGTTCGCCGTACTGAGCGCCGTCATACCCGCCCCCGCCTTTGCCGCCGAATCCGATCAGCAGGTCAAGACGGCCCGCGTTGGTTGGCTCGTCAACAACGAGGGCTTCCAGGACGGCACCCCCGGCGAGCGTCTCTCGGGATGGGGCTACGAGTACCTCCAGACCCTATCGTACTACACGCCCGGTTGGCGGTACGAATACGTCTCTGGCACCTTCACCGAGCTTATGGACATGCTCGAGGCGGGCGAAATCGACCTCATGCCCAACATCTCCTACTCCGAGGAACGCGCCCAAAAGCTGCTCTTTTCCTCGAACCCCGAGGGCACCGAGCGCTACTACATCTACGCCAGGCCCGACCGTGACGACCTCGCAAAGGGTGACCCTCAAGCACTCCAAGGTCTCACTATCGGCTACAACCCTGGCGTTATGCAAACCTTCGTTGGCCAGCAGTGGCTCGCCAACGAGGGAGTCACCTGCACATACAGGGAGTATGACGGAGGATCCGATCTCTTTGACGCGCTCGCAAACGACGAAGTCGATGCCGTCATCATGAACGACACGACCTCGTCGCCCAGTGCCTCCCCCATGTTCTACATCGGCTCGAGCGACTACTATTTTGCCGTTCCCAAAAGCCGCCCCGACCTGATGAACGACATCAATGCTGCCATGACGGCAATCGCCCGCGTCAACCCACGCTATAACGACGAAGTCAAATCTAACTACTCGACCCAAAACAGCGGTTCATCATCGCTCAACGGCCCCGAACGTTCCTGGCTCAAAGCAAATGACAACACCATCACACTCGGCTACATTACGGGCAAACTCCCCTACTGCAACGAAGACGAAGACGGCAAAATGGAAGGCTCGCTCGCATCGCTTGCGACAACGTTGCACGATAAATTTGGCATTACGGTCAAAACCGTCGCCTTTGATAGCTACAAGATGATGTCAAAGGCCCTGTCAAAGGGAAGCATAGACGTTGCGCTGCCGGTATACCGAGATTACTGGTTTGCCGAGCAAATAGGCGTTGTGCAGTCGGTATCGTTGGGGACCATGTCCCTCACCGCCATCCACACCGGCAGCAACCTGAACAAAGACCTCCAGAACATCGCCTGTACCAAATCATCGTTTATCAACAAAAATGCACTTGAAAGTCTGTTCCCCACAGCGACCGTAACTGAATACCAATCCGACGATGAAGTGTTCGACGCCCTCAGGAAGGGAACGGCGCACTGCATCGTCGCTCCCAGTTCACGCGTAAAAACCATTGGCGACCGTTACGATCTCGAGGACTGCGAGACGGTCGAGCTCCCTGACACCTGTGAGCTCTCGTGCTGGATTTCGCGCGGAAAGCCCGAGCTGCTGGGAATCATCAACAAGGGCATCATCAATGCCGGAGAATCGCTCTCCGCAAGCAATTTCTCCTCCACGTCGTACACGGCCCAGGAATCCAACGCGCTTCAATTCCTTTATCGCAACCGCACCGCCATTGCAGCCACCCTCATCGGTATGTTGTCGGTCGGCATCGTCCTGCTCATCTGGGCGCTCGTGCGCGCTCGAACCGAGCGCAAAAAAGCCGATGCCGCCAACGCCGCTAAGACGGCATTCCTCACGCGCATGAGCCACGACATCCGTACGCCGCTCAACGGCATCCTGGGCCTTATCGAGATCGAGGAATTGAAGGAAGGCGATATCCAGGTCGCCCGCGAGAGCCGTGCCAAGGCGCGCGTTGCCGCCAATCACCTGCTCTCACTGATCAACGATATCCTCGAGATGGGCAAAATCGAAGACCGCAAGCTAACACTGGAACATGTGCCTTTTAACCTCAAAGAGCTCTGTGACGATACGCTGGTGCTGTGCAAGCTCCGCGCATCCGATAACTGCATCACCATGCAGGACAATAGTCTGCCGTACGCCACGGGACCATACATGATCGGCAGTCCCACCCATATCCGACAGATCATGATCAACCTGTTAGACAATAGCATTAAGTACAACAAACGCGGCGGCTCCGTCACCTTTAGCTCAAAGACCAAGCCACTCGATAACGGGCGCGCGCTCTTTTGCTTTAGCGTTTCGGATACCGGCATTGGCATGGCTCCCGAGTTTTTAAAGCATATCTATGAACCGTTTGCCCAAGAAGGTAACAATGCGCGCAGCAAGTTCCAAGGAACCGGCATGGGCATGCCAATCGTCAAGTCCCTTATTGAACTGATGGGCGGCACCATCGAAGTCACCAGTGAGCTCCATGTGGGCACCTCGTTCTACGTGGAGATTCCGCTCGATATCGACAAGAACCCCCAGGCGCGAGCAGATACGGTCGAGAGGGCGCCCGACTGCTCGCTCGCCGACATGAACGTGCTGCTCGCCGAAGACAACGAATTGAATGCCGAGATTGCCCAGGCGCTGCTAGAATCCGAGGGCGTCGTGGTCACCCGCGCCGCCAACGGCAACGAAGTCGTCGATCTGTACCTGTCACATCCCGCCGGCAGCTTCGATGCGATTCTGATGGACATCATGATGCCGGGCATGGACGGCTATGAGGCAACCCGCGCGATTCGTCTGAGCGAGAAGGTCGATGCAGCCGATATCCCCATCATCGCGCTCACCGCCAATGCCTTTGCCGAGGACGCCAAGGCGGCACACGACGCCGGCATGAACGCCCATCTGTCCAAACCGCTCGACTTTAACAAGCTCAAAAACATACTCGCCCGCATCAAGAAAAACGGATCCGTTTCGCTATAGTTTTTGCAGCAACCACGCACGACCAGAAAGGAAGCCAACGATGTTTAGGCCCTTACGTCGAAAGAAACGCGCCATCACCGACGAGGAAGCGCGCAAACTGCTCGCCACCTGCAAGCGCGGCGTCTTTGCCGTCAACGGTGACGATGGCTACCCGTACGCCATTCCCGTCAACTACTTCTTTGACGCCGAGCACGACAAGATTTATTTCCATGGCGCCAAGGCCGGCCACAAGGTCGACGCACTCAAGCGCGATGACAAGGTCTGCTTTACCGTTTACGGCAACGAGTGGTACCAGGACGGCGACTGGGCTCCCTACGTTATGAGCACCGTCGTCTTTGGCCGTTGTCGCCTGGTTGAAGAGGCGCCTGCATTCATCGAGGACAAAGTCCGCCAGCTCGCGCTTAAGTACTACCCTTCTGCCGAAGAAGTCGAAGAGGAAATCGCCAAGGACATCAAGGGCGTCCAGCTCTACGAGATTACGATTGAGCATCTCTGCGGTAAGCAGATTCAAGAAAAATAAACCTCCGCAGCAGGTCTGCGCCCAATGGTTACAGATGCCTTACCACACGGGGCCTTCTAGCCGACTTGGCAGAAGGCTCCGCATGCAGTGCGCGCTTACCGTGCATTAAAAACGTAGCGATCCAAGCGGTCGCACGCTTCCCTCACGCGCGAAAGCGGCAGCGCCAGATTCACGCGAATGTGGCAGGGCCCGTGGAACGGACGGCCATCCTGGTAGCCAACGCCCACGCGCGCCCCCTCGTCGAGCAACCACTGAATATCGCGGCCATGCTCGCGGCACCACTCGGTGCAGTCCAGAAACACCATGTACGTGCCCTGCGGACGCGAATAGGACACGCCCTCAAAATGCTCGTCCACGTAATTGCAGAAGTACTCGATATTGCCGGCAAGCACCTGATTGAGCTCGTCCACCCACTCATAGCCCTGCGGCTGGTAGGCACCGATAAACGCATGCATGGAGAGGACATTCATCTCGTTGTAGTGGGTCTTGTTGGACACGGCGCACACGCGGTCGCGCAGCGTCTCGTTATAGATGATGTGGTAGCTGCCGACCAGGCCCGCCAGGTTGAACGTCTTGCTGGGCGCGTAGAGGGCAACCGTGCGCATGCGAGCATCCTCGCTCACCGACTGCGTCGGGATATGCTTGTGGCCCGGCAGGATGATATCGGACCAAATCTCGTCCGAGATCACCACGCAATCGTGCTGACGATAGATGTCCATGGCGCGCTCGATCTCGTCACGCTCCCATACGCGGCCGCAGGGATTGTGCGGCGAGCAGAACACCGCGGCATGGATGTGGTTTTGGGCGAGCTTGTGCTCCATGTCCTCAAAGTCCATACGCCACACGCCCTGGTCGTCGAGCTTAAGCGGGCTGTGGACAATACGATAGCCCGCGGCCTCAATGGACTTGGTAAAGCCGATGTAGGTGGGGCTGTGGACCAGCACCGCATCGCCCGGCTGAACATACGCACGCAGTGTCGACACGACACCGCCCAGCACGCCGTTTTCGTAGCCGATATGTTCAGGGCGCAGGCCCTCGACGCCATTGCGGCGGCTCTGCCATTCGATGATGCGGTCGAAGTACTCGGCGCGCGGGTTAAAGTAGCCAAACATGGGATGCTGAGCGCGCTGAATGATGTACTCCTGGACCGTGGGCACCGTGGCAAAATTCATGTCGGCCACCCACATGGGAATGCGGTCGAAGCCCTCGTCGGGTGCGTTCGGAGCCATACCGGGGATCTCGCCCCAGGAGTCAACGGCGATGGAGTCCATGCCGTGGCGGTCGATAAGCGAGCTAAAGTCGTACTTCATGCTGAGCTCCCATGCAAAGTAGACTGTTTCGATAGGCGTTATTGTCCACCAGCGTGGGCGGTTTTGGCATGGGGTTTGGCGTTGTTTTTGACGGATACGGACGGATGGTTAGTCTTGCGCGTCGTTGACGGCGACTACGGTTAGCTGGGTTTCGTCGACCGTAAACGATATGTCGAGCCCGGCGTAGGCCAGATGGTAGACGCGGTTTGGTTCGTGCTTGCTGCCCGCGCGGCGCGGATCTTGGCGTAGAACCTCGACCAAGCCGGGGAGCTTTGCGGGCGGGACCATATCCTGCAGTGCTTGCGGAAACTTAACATCGAGCTCTTGCCACGGAGCATCCTCGATCCAGCCGCCGGTCGCATCCGAGTGGCAGTCCGCAAACGGAATGTAGGGCTTAATGTCGTAGATGGGCGTGCCGTCGCGCAGATCGGCCCCCAGCACATAGATGATGGGGCCATCGTCGGTGAGCTCGACACGATCGAGCTTGACGCAGGTGAGACCGATGGGATTAGGGCGAAACGGGCTGCGCGTGGCAAAGACGCCCACACGCTCGGCTCCACCCAGGCGCGGCGGACGCACGGTCTTCGACCATTTTGCGTTGGTACCGGACCTGTCCTGCGTTTTGGCATCGGCGGCTATGTCCTTAGCCGTGCCGCCGGGCGTTCCGTTTTCGAAGCGCCACAGCAGCCACAGGTGAGAGAAGGAGTCCAGACCCTCAACCGCTGCATTGGAGGCAAATTCCGGCTCAAAAACGATGCGTCCCTGCAGATGAGGCGCCAAAAAGCTGTTGCGCGGAATGCCGAACTTCTGCGGCAGGTCGGTATGTATGTGTGCAATAGGTTCCATGCCGGTCATTGTACGGCATGGAGGCGTGGGGCGTTGCGCGCAATTCTTCGCCGTGGACTCCTGTCGTGCAACCAACGGTTGCTTGGAAGGGCGCCTGCCGCCGCGTATGCTTAAGCCATCAACCAGCAGAAAGGAGCCACTATGGCCTTTGCAGAAAAGCTCATTGCCATCCGTCGCGCCCATCACCTTACCCAAGAGCAGCTCGCCGCCAAACTCTTCGTCACACGCCAAGCCGTCAGCCGTTGGGAGCGCGACGAGGTCACCCCGGGCATCGACATGATGAAGCTCATTGCCGCCGTAACCGGAGAGCCGTTGTCCCACCTGCTCGAAATACCCGAGCATTATTGCCAGAGCTGCGGCATGATACTCACGCCCGACGACTGCGGCACCGATGCCACGGGCGCCACGACCGACCATTACTGCAAGTGGTGCTACGACCACGGCAAGTACACCTACGACACCACCATGGAGGCGATGATTGAGGATTGCGCCCCGCGGCTGGCGCAAAACACCGGCATGTCGCTCGACGAAGCCGTCTCGCTCATGGGCGCCGTCCTGCCGCAACTGGAGCGCTGGCGCACCGTGCAGGAAAACGAGGAGCGCTACGGCGCCGAAGCGCGGGCACGCTATGGCGATGAGGCTATCGATGCAGCAAATGAAGCGCTGCTGGACATGGACCCCGAGACATGGAACGACATGAAGGAACTTGAACGCGCTGTTCTGGGCCAGCTTTCGATTGCCATGGGCATTGGCGACCCAGAGAGCAACGAGGCCCACAAACTTGTCGCAATGCACCGTCGATGGATTGCCCTTAACTGGGGACACGAGCCCCAAGACGAGGCGTACTTGGGGCTCGCCCATGGCTATCTTGCCGATCAGCGCTTTGTTGACCACTACGACAAGCCCTGCGGCACCGGAGCCACGGCGTTTCTGGTCCAAGCCATCGAGTCGTCACTGGTCCGCGCATAGACCGCGGCGGCTTTGGGTATTTCAATCAAAACCGCAACCGATTGGAGACCTATGACTACTGATCACGAGCTCGTGCTCTACGTTATGACCGGCTGCCCGTATTGCATAAAGGTCAAGCGCTTTTTAGCCGATAACGGCGTGACCATTCCCGAGCGCAATATCTCGACCGATACCGAAGCCGAGCAGACACTCATCGCCGTCGGCGGAAAACGCCAGGTTCCCTGCTTGTTCATCGACGGCAAGCCGCTCTACGAGTCAAGCGACATCATCGCATGGGTGCAGGAAAACCTGCTCTAGTGCAACATAGCCGTTGGGGACGTTCTTAAATGACTAGTCGTTAAAGAACGTCCCCAACGGCTAACTAGCCGTGGAAGCGGACTATGGGCGCAAGCGGCTGTTCGCGAAAGACACGATCGACGGCGGCGCGGTATTCGTCGACCTTTTTAGTCTTGCGCACGAGCTTGTGAACGGTAGCGGGGTCGGCGAAGGCGCACTTGGCGTAGAACCACCACTCCTTCATGCGAAAGACCGCGTTGCCGCCAATCTCTTCTGCATAGGCCGCAAACAGCGTGTCGTGGAAACGCTGCAGTTCGGCTGCCGTGGCAGCGGGACCGCCCTTGACCATGCGAGCGAGCGCGGGGTTCGCAAGCAAGCCACGCCCCAGCATCACATGGCGCGTCCCGGGATAGGCCTCCACCAGCGCATCCATATCCTCAAGATCGAAAATGTCGCCGTTATAGGCCACGGGGAACGGCGCACGCCCCAGCGTCTCGCCGTAAAACTCCTTGCGCGGCGATCCCGTATAGCGGTCCTTTTGCACGCGCGGGTGCACAATCAGCTCTGCCAGCGGCATGCGGCAATACAGATCGAGCACGCGCTCGTATTCGTCATCGCCCTCCAGCCCCAGCCTGGTCTTTACCGATACCGGCAACGGCGACCGCTCGCACACATCGCTCAAGAACACTTCGAGCTCGTCGAGATTGCGCAAGAAACCCGAGCCCTTGCCCTTGGCGACAACCGTTCCCGAAGGACAACCCAAGTTGAGATTGACCTCGCGATAGCCCATGTCGGCGAGCACCTGTGCCGCCCACACAAACTCGTCCGCGTTCTTGGACATCAGCTGAGGCACTACGTTGAGCCCCTGGTTATTGACAGGGTCGACCTCTTTAAACACCTTGCCGCCAAAGCGGTTTCCCACCCGCGGCGGCGGCAAAAACGGCGTGTAATAGCAATCGAGCGCACCGAAGCACTCCGCATGCACGCGACGGAACACATGCCCGGCAATCCCCTCCATAGGGGCCAACGAAAGGATCATCTACTCTTCTCTCATATCAACGGACGTGACAAAGGAACTGTCCCTTTGTCGCATTATTCAGAGCGCAGGGCTTCCACGGGGTCCTTTTTGGATGCGCTGCGGGCAGGCAGTAGACCGGCAACGACCGTCAGCAGCACCGAAATTGCAATGAGCACCAGCGCATCCTGCACGGGCAGACTCATTAGGTTGGGGACCTGTTTGGCCGCAAGCGCCCAAGCATTGACCGGGAAGCTCACGGCCACCACGACGACAACAGCAAAGACGCCGGCAATGAGGCCCTCGATAAAGGTCTCGGCGTTGAACACGTTTGCCACGTTACGCTTCGACGCGCCAATCGCACGCAGAATGCCAATCTCCTTTTTGCGCTCCAGCACGCTGATATACGTGATGATGCCGATCATGATGGAGCTCACCACCAGGCTGATACTCACGAATGCGATGAGCACCAAGCTGATGGTGTTCACAATGTCGGTCACCGAACCCATAATGATGCCCATGTAGTCGGTGTACGTAATTGCCCGATCATCGTGGCCGGCGGCTTTGACCTGCTTGTTATACGCATCGATGTGATCGAGTACGCGCTCCTTGGCCTCAAAGTCACGTGGGAAAATCTTGACCGAGATGGGGTCCGCCTCGTCCGCATAGCCCAATGTGGTCAGATTGTTGTCGTAGGTGAGCTTCGACGCCTTGGCATAGCTCATCATGAGCGAGCTCAGGTCCTCGGCGTCCATGTTGAAGTGAATGGCACGGGCAAAGGCGCTCGCATCCACGTGCATGGCGCTTGCCAGGTTAGCAAAACTCGAAGACACCTGCGTCGCCATCTGGTCCATGAGCCCTGCCGCGCCTGCCTTGAGCTGAGCTGACACCGTCGCCGCAATCTGATCGCTGATCGTCTTCGTCACCTGATCCATAGCCTGCTGCAGATACGGAGCCAGCTGCTTTTGCACATAGTCGGTCATCGCCTGCTGGAGACGCTCTGCTAGGGCGTCGCCGCCGAGGGCCTTGAGCTGAGCCAGGCATTGCTGGGCTGCGGCATCATTCTCAAGATACGTCGAGAATGCGGCAGCGAGCTTTGACGCGTCTTTAAGATCTTCGGGTGACAGCGCCCCAAACTGATCAGACTGCAAAAAGCCCTCAAAAAGTTGGTTGGCAAGCATTCCCACCTGCTGCATTTGCTCGGGCGTGAGCTCCAGACCGTCAAAGATGCCCGAGAAATCTGGAGCCGGTGCTTTTGCCATGATGTCGCTGAAGTCGATGTCCTTGCCAACGTCCGAGAGGTCAATGTCCAACCCGGATAAGTCGATACCAGAAAGGTCCATACCGCCGGCCGCACCCGAAAGTGCAGACGCATCAAACGAGAACGCGCTCTTGAGCGCCGCCTCGTCCACGCTGAACATGCTGCTCAGATCCACGCCTTGTTTGGCCTCGCCTTGCAGTTCGTCGAAGGTTTTGCCCGTAAAGACATCCGTCTCGGGGTGGGCGAGTTGCTCCTGCACAATCTGCGAATCGGCAGCGCGCTCCATAAGCTGGCGAGTCAGCGCATGCGTATAGGCAATGCCCGGGGACAACGCGCTCGCGTTGGCCGTCTCGTTGGGTCGCACCACGCCCACAATGTGCACGTCGATACCGTCGGCAACCTTGGCGGCCATAAAGTCAGTGTCGCCAGACATATCGGTCCACATGCCGGTCTCTTCGTTTTTGCGATACGCATCGGCCGGCGACAGCACCTTAAACGTCGTGGACAGCGCATCGTCGTAGGTAAAGTCGGCACCGGTCTCGGGCGTTTCGACCCCACCGTCAGCCGTCATGGCGCTGTTAACCAGATTGTTAAGCTCATTGATATCCAGCGCACCGATGCTGTAGAGCGTGTAGTCGCCCACCGTGCCGCGGCTCGAAAGCACCATCACGGCTTCGTTGGCAGACGTGGGCCAATGACCGGCGACGACATCGTACTGGCCGTCGAGCAGGCTCTGGTCGTCAATCATCTCGTTAAAGACCGAGGTTCCCATGGACTCCATGCTCACCGTTGCCGCCGAGCTCGCGCCTCCGCTCATGGCCTCGGTCATGGCATTGGGCACCAGACGCACGGGCTTCTCGTCACCCTTACCCGCACGATAGACAACCGGCGTTACGCCATAGCCGTACTGAATAGCGTTGACCTCTTTATCGATGCCGTCGCCACCGGCATCGAGCCATGCCTTAAAGCTCGTCATGTCGTTGGACTTAACGCTTGCAAACATATCCTTTACGGCCGTGACCACGGGAATCTTATCGATTCCCTTAGCTTTGCCGTCGGTGCCACCGTCGGATAAATCCTCGCCGTTGGACACCTCCTCATCCGCAGCCCCATGTCCGCCCATCATGGACGACAAATCGTAATCTTGCTTGGAGATAGTGAGCGGGTAGCTCGAGAGCGTGTCCTCCTCGACCTTTTTGATGTAGCCGTTTACGCCGTTGGACAGCGCCAGAATCGCCGCGATACCGATAATGCCAATCGAGCCCGCAAAGGCCGTCATGGCCGTGCGGCCCTTCTTGGTCATGAGGTTTCGGGCAGAAAGCCCCAGCGCTGTCACAAAGCTCATCGAGGTTTTGCGCGTAGGCTTGGCCTCGCGGCGCGTGGCGTCAGCGACATCAAAGGGGTCGGAATCGTCGGTGATCTTGCCGTCCGCCAGGTTAACGATGCGCGTGGCGTACTGGTACGCCAGGTCGGGATTGTGCGTGACCATGATGACCAGGCGGTCGCGCGCAACGTCCTTGAGCAAATCCATGACCTGCACGGACGTCGTTGAGTCCAAGGCCCCGGTAGGCTCGTCGGCCAGCACAATCTCGGGATCGTTGATCAGGGCGCGGGCGATGGCCACACGTTGCATCTGCCCGCCCGAAAGCTGGCTCGGGCGCTTGTTAACGTGCTCGCCCAGGCCGACTTTCTCCAACGCCTCGCGCGCACGCTGACGGCGCTCGGCGTGTCCCACGCCCGTGAGCGTAAGCGCCAGCTCCACGTTTTCCAAAATGGTCTGATGCGGAATGAGGTTATAGCTCTGGAACACAAAGCCGATGCGGTTGTTGCGATAGGCATCCCAATCGCGATCGTGAAAGTCCTTGGTCGAGATGTCATCGATCAGCAGGTCGCCCGAGTCAAAGTGGTCGAGTCCGCCGATAACGTTGAGCATCGTAGTTTTGCCCGAGCCCGAGGGACCCAGAATGGCCACGAACTCGTTATCGCGAAAAGCCAGGCTCACGTTATCGAGCGCCACCTGCGTAAACGACTGCGTGACGTACCTTTTGCAAATACCTTTGAGCTCCAGCATGGACGGCAACCTCTCCCGCGCGGGCACGTTCACCCGCTCTCCTCCGCCGTTCGTATTCGACGCGTTTGTCCTACTCTATCCCCATTTTTCACCGACACCAGTGAGGAATGTAACAAACCGCGCCAAAAAACGAACGGGACGGCGCCCAAAAGAAGAGGTCCCGAGCGGGACCTCTATATGGTGGAGATTATCTTGAAAGGCAGCGGACTACTCCGCACAGCGGCGCACGAGCTTCGCCATGCTTTACGCGTTTTTTACTGCTCGCTATTCGCAATCGCCTGGTCGATAAGCTTGTCGAGTGCTGCGCGCTGCTCGGCGGAGCTGATGGCTCCCACGATGGGATCCCCTACGATGTTGCCATTCTGATCGATGACATACGTTGTCGGGAACGAGAACAAATTTGACGTAAACTTACCGGCCTCGCTATCCGACTTGAACCAGATGTTCTTATACGTCACGCCCTTCTTGCTCAGCACGTCCTTGGCATCTGCAATCTCGCCCTTGTTGCCATCGAGCGTAAAGGAATTGACGCCCACGACCTGGCCGCCCTTCTTGGCAAGCTCCTTATTCAGGTCCTCAAGGTCGCCCAACTCACCCACGCACGGCTTGCAAGTGGTGAACCAGAAGTTCATGACGGTGACCTTGTTCTTAGAGAACAGCTCGTCGCTGCTCACGTCGTTGCCATCCAGGTCTTTGCCCGTAAAGCTGGGGAACTTCGTCGCCTCGCTCGAAGCATTGGCACCAGCCGTCATGCCAGCGGTCGAAGCGTCGACGCTCTCGCCTGCGTTCGGCGTGCTTCCACAGCCGGGGAACTCCTTCTCCAGGCTCTCGAGCTTGTCCTCGATCTCCTTGATCTGCTGCGCACCGGCCTTGAGCGTCTTAAGCTCATCCGCCGTGAACTCATCCTTGGCGCCGTCGATGGTCTTGAGCAGGAAATCGCCGTAATTGCTGCCGTCCTCAATCATTGTCGAGTCTTTATTTGCCGCGTTGAATACCTTTTCCCACAGCGCGTTATCACTCGAAAAGATCTCGTTCTCCTTCTGCATGAGTTTTGCATACAGCTCGGCGGCCTCGTCGGCATTGGTCGGCTTCTGCGCAGTGAGTTCTGCGATCTCAGGATCGGAGCCCGCAGATTCGCTCGCATTGCCACCGGGTGCCGAGCACGCCACAAGGCACAAGGCCAGTACCGGCACCATAAACAGGGCCGCAATCTTAGAAAGCTTCATGGTCATTCCTCCGTTTTGTCGAAGCTTGTTTACTTTTTATCGGCGGTCAAGGGGAGCTTTTCCGCCGACACATCCAGGCCATAGCGATAGCTGATGGCATCGACGGGACAGGCCCCGATGCACTTTCCGCACCGGATGCATTCGGCATGATTGGGCGCGCGGACCACATCAACGTCCATCTGACAAACCTTTGAGCACTTGCCGCACGAGACACATTTGCATGCGTCAACCCGAATCCCCAGTAGGGACACCCTATTCATAAGCGCATAGAATGCACCGAGCGGGCAAATCCATTTGCAGAAGGGGCGGTAGAACAAAACGCTCAGCACTACCACGGCAATGAGAACGGCAAGTTTCCAAGTAAAGAGATGTCCCAACGCAGATCGAATGCCGGCATTGGCGATGGCCAGCGGAATGGCGCCCTCGAGCACACCCTGCGGACAGATGTACTTGCAAAAGAACGGGTCGCCCATGCCCACGTCGTTAACCATCAAGACGGGCAGCAGCACCACGGCAAACAGCAGCACGACGTACTTGATGTACGTGAGCGGCTTAAGCTTTTTCGTGGAGAACTTTTTTCCGGGAATCTTATGAAGCAGCTCCTGCAGCCAGCCAAACGGGCACAGAAAGCCGCATACAAAGCGTCCCAGCAGCACGCCGAGCAAAATGAGCGTACCGGTAACATAGTAAGAAAAGTTGAACTTGGATGAACCTACCACCGACTGGAACGACCCGATGGGGCACGCACCCGATGCCGCGGGGCACGAATAGCAATTAAGTCCAGGTACGCAGACTGTTTTTCCCGCGCCCTGATAGATGCCGCCTTTGGCAAAGTTTGGCAGGTGAATGTTGGTGACCAGCGTCGCCGCCGCCTGAATGAATCCGCGAAATCGGGCCAAAACATGCGACGCAGTGTTTTCTCTTTTATCCAATTCCGATACACTCCAAGCACAGCCTAATCGCTTTGGCCAGCACGGCATCCGCCTCGCCACGCATAACACCAAAGCACACCATGGCAATTCCGACGATCAACAAAGCGACCTGTACCACGGGCTTTACCGCTTTGAACAACCTGACCACTCCTTTCGTTACGCGACCATTGGACCATATCGACTATAAAATCCGTGTTAAGCGCGATTTGGAATGTGCAAGGAGACTGTTATGCGTATTTTGATCGTCGAAGACGAGCGAGCGCTGTGCGATGCAATCGCGCGCAGCTTGCGAAACTTGGCGTACAGCGTCGACTGCTGCCACGACGGACAGGAGGCGCTCGACCTGCTGGGCGTCGAAGTCTTTGACCTCGTGGTACTCGACCTCAACCTTCCCCGTATCGATGGCATGACCGTGCTCAGGGAACTTAGGAAAACCGACTGCGAGACCAAGGTACTGATTCTGTCCGCACGCGGCGAGGTCGCCGACAAGGTCGCCGGACTCGATGCCGGCGCCAACGATTACCTTACCAAGCCGTTTCATCTTGACGAGCTTGCGGCAAGGATCCGCAGCCTTACCCTCAGGCGCTTCGCACAAAGCGACATAGTATTAACCTGCGGAAAGCTCAACTTTGACACCAAGGCGCGCATCGCTTCCGTGGACAGTGAGGCCCTATCTCTTACGCGCAAGGAAACGGGAATCTTGGAATACCTGATGCTTAATCAGGGGCGACCGGTAAGCCAAGAGGAGCTTATAGAGCACGTTTGGGATAGCAGCGTGAACAGCTTTAGCAACGCGACCCGCGTTCACATCTCGTCACTCCGCAAAAAGCTACGCAACGCTTTGGGATACGACCCGATTCGCAATCGGATTGGAGAGGGCTACGTTATGGAGGATAGCGAATGAAAAGGCTTTCGCTGCAATGGCGCATAACGATCATGACGGCGCTGCTCACGTGCGCAGCGTGCGTGCTGACGAACAGCCTGGTCGGCTATACGGGCATGCGCTACATGGATGCCATCGGCAGCGACATCTCGGCCTTTAACGCTGCCGGCGCGGATTCGCCCCAGGCGTTTGACCCAACAAAAGCAGCCCTCGATGACGAGGTCACGATCGTCGTAAACGACGCACAGGAGTCTTTTGGCACGACAACCTGGTACATCACGGCTGGAGTCACGCTACTTGGCGGCGTGCTGGCATACTTTGTGAGCGGCCGTGCACTCAAACCGCTACGAGCTTTTGCAGCCCAGGTTGAGCGTGTGCAGCCTGACAACCTAAGCGAAATCAGACTCAGCGAAGATGTGCCCACCGAGCTACAACGATGCAGCACCTCTTTCAACGACATGATCGCCCGTCTTGGCGAAGGGTTCTCTGCACAGCGTCAGTTTACCGGCAACGCCGCACACGAGCTGCGCACCCCGCTCGCCCTTATGCAAGCACAGATTGAACTATTCATCTCCGAGCACTCCGGTTTGCAACCCGAAACAGCCGAGCTGCTCGGCCTGTTACAAGAACAAACCGAGCGCATGTCTCGAATGACCAAGGTATTGCTCGAGATGAGTGAGCTCCGCAGCGTTCCTTGCGGGGACGCTGTTGAACTCGGTCCCCTGTCCGAAGAGGTCCTCACCGACCTTGCGCCACTTGCCGAAAATAAGGGCATAGCCCTCAATTGTGCTGGAGACGCTTTGACAATCGGAAGTGATACGCTCCTCTATCGGCTGGTGTTTAATCTGGTCGAAAACGCCATCCGTTACAGCCGCTCCGGCTCGACTGTCAACGTCTCCATCAGCGACAGCGACAGCCATGTGCTCCTGCGAGTCAAAGATGAGGGCCCGGGAATACCCAAGCAGTACCGTGAGAGTATCTTCCAACCGTTCTTTCGCCTAGACAAATCCCGCAGCAGGGCATACGGCGGCGCAGGACTCGGACTAGCGCTTGTTTGGGAGATTGCAGCGCTTCACGGTGGCACGGTAGAGGTCGAAACAAGTTCCGAGAACGGGACCGTGATGCTCGTAAGCCTTCCAAAACGATCCGCAGCGTTAACCGAACAGTAAAACTAGAGCGAGGCCCAGTGGGTCCCGCCCTTACAAAACCCGAAGGCTTTCCATGTGTCTGTACTATGAGCCGTTGGGGAACCAGATGTCAACCAGCATGCCGAGCTCAGTCACCTCATCCTAGGGAAAGGAGCAAAGGGGTGTCACTGCTTTTGACGGTGCTCTTAGCTACAGTAGACCTTCCACGAAAGGTTTGAGCTTGTCGAGCATCGCGTCGCTTCTGATGACTGTACCTAAATCGAGGTGCTCACTCTTCTCCTTCGTAATCGTCTGAGTGATTACGCCCATGAACAGCAGCCTGGAGCCGATGGCAATTCCGTCGGTCGTGGGATAGCTGCCCTGATTGAGGATGAAGGCGGGACTGCCGCTGGAGCCCTCGAATACAGATGCGTCAACGAGGAACTCGCGCTTACCCTTGTAGTCGTTCCAAGCGGGCGTGGAAGTCCAGCCTTGCCTGATGAGGGGGGTCTTGTTGTAGTCGTCATAGAGCCCGCTGGGGTATCCGATAAAGGTGATTTGCTCGAGCGCCGCCAAATTGTCCAGCACACTCTTCTTCGGGATGAGTCCAGAGTCGATGGATCGGTAGAAGGGCCTCTTCCCGTTTTCTTCAAGCATGCTGAGAACAGGGGCCACCGGCATCGCAACCAAGTCGAGCTCTCCGAGCTTCTTCCCCTCGATGAATGACTTGTCGAAGTTCACGCTGATGGTCTCGCGTGACGGGGCGTCACCTTCGGCTAGATTGATGACGAAGCGACCCTGAATCACATCCTTGAGGACATGGTGATTGGTAATGAGCAGGGGCACGTTTCGCCCGTCTTCAAGGTCATAGGAAAAGAAGAATCCTGTACCCGAGACGCCCGTGCCTTCGGTAGTAATGCCCACGATGGGGACCGTGGTAAAGAGCAGCTGTGTGCTCGTATCATTAATGTTCATCGGTCTTGGTCTCCTTGTCATCGGGATCCGCCAGGTGTTCTAGGACGCGCTCGGCCAGATCAGATTTGCCCTGCTTCTCTTCTTTTCGGATAAAGATAAAAGCGACAAAGAGTCCTACTGCGCCACACGGTGCTACGCAGAGCATCAAGATACCGGGCAAAGATGCGAGAGTGACAGATGACGACAAACCCCCGAGAAACCAGCCCAGGAACGTTGTCGCAAGACCTAAAAGGATGTCAGGTTTGTAGGAAGGGCGCTCCTGCTTGGCCTGAAGAAGCATCTCCCTTGCTTTTCTCAGGTCGCTGTCGCGCTGTCCGACGTATGATTCCTGCAGGTATTCATTGGGAATGCGAACCTCGTGGTCCTGGCGCACGGCGACGTGCTCCCGGTCATTTATGAGGTGGATGCCGTTACTTGCCTCTCCAACGCTAGTATTGTCGCCCATGTGCTCGAATACGCTGTCGAGGTCAGCCCACCTGACTCTATGGGCAAGCGCCTGGTCTTGTGGTGGGTTCTCTTGACCTTTCTCCACCAGATCTCCTTAGAACAAGGTCCTAGCGTCTTGCGGAGGTTTATGGTCACAGCAAAGACACCATGGTTCAACCAATATATCGATGGATAGATTATACCGTGCGGCTGATATGGCGGCCAAGGGATGCTGCCGGCACGGCTGTGGGGTGCTAGTGACTTGCAGATTGCTGGTGACAGGCTACTACTAGCGGCGTGGCTTTGCTGTTGGCTCACTCCGCCGCCCGCCTCACGGCGCCGGGGTTTCTCGGCGCAGTGAGGCGGCATCGGTTGTTCTAGCTGTTCTGTGCCAATAGGTTGTTTACACCCGGGTAGTGACAAATAGGGAGGGCTCCCACATGCTGTGAGTTGTCTAGACGAACAGCAGAGGAGCCCTCCCATGGAGCAACATCCTAACGCAAGGCTCACCCCGAGAGGGCGCGAGACGCTCGTCTCGCGCATAGAGTCCGGCCTCGGCGTCGCCGAGGCCGCGCGTCAGATGGGCGTCAGCCGCC